>CAZSBL010000175.1:0-6321 GCA_964605205.1 uncultured Gemmatimonadaceae bacterium | reverse complement strand
AGCCAGCGTCGGCTCCCGGGGGCTGGGCGGGGCGAACGCCCGGTGAACCGCGGAGACGCGGAGACGCGGAGCATACGCGGAGTGTTTTCTTTTTGTTGCGGTGAGGCGGCGTGGCCGGCGGAGGGCCGGCGTGCCGGCAAGGCCGCGAAACCGAACCCGGCCTCCTTGCCGCCAACGCAGAGCTTGCGTCTTCTGCCGCCCAGCCTGCCCAGCCCGCATCGAACTCAAGAGAAGTTCTCCGCGTGTGCTCCGCGCCTTTGCGGCTCCGCGGTTGACGACCCGTCCGCTATTCGATCTCGACGCCGATCCGCTTGAGGCCCCGGAGCCCGCCGGCGTTCTCCGCCTTCGTGAATCCTTTCGCCCGGAGCACCCGGATGGCGTGTCTCGAGCGGCTGCCGGTGGCGCAGTAGACCAGGATCCGCTCGTCCTTGTGTTTGCGGAGCTCGGTCCAGCGGTCGCCGATCTGCACGTGCGGGATGTGTTTGGCGCCGACCACCCGCTGCCGTCGGTGCTCGACGTGCGTGCGGACGTCCACGAAGACCGGGTCCTCGTCCGGCCCGATCTCCGGCGGGTCCGGGAGGAAGAGGGCGAAGAGTGCGTCGATGAATCCCATCAAGATTGTCCCATTCCGCTATGGCCAGCTCCCCGGGCGCTCGTCATCGTTCCGTCAAGGAAAATGTCCAGTAACCGACCGCTCCGCGGGAGCATCATGAACGCCGCGTGTCTGGCACACGATACAGTGTTGGATCCCGTCCAGCTCAAGGCCGCCCTCGTGGACCTGTGCACGTACGAGCGGGTGCTGGTGGAGGGCCGGGCCCAGGCCGTGCAGGTCTATGCGGCGGCGGACGAGGGCGAGATCCCGGTCCACCTGCCGCGCCCGGCGGGACCGGTCTGGACCGTGGAGCTCGCAGCTTCCTGAAGAGCGCGCGGCCCGGCGCGGCCGGCCCGGCGGCGCAGGCGGGCTACGCGCCCCGTCGCAGTCGCTCCTCGCCGGACTCGGACGGATCCGTCCCGGTCTCCTTTTCCGTATTCGCTCTCTCTTCCAGACGTCGCTTCCGCAGCCGCTTCGGGCCCCACCACATCCAGAATCCGCTGACGCCCAGCGCCAGGAGCCCGAGGCCGAGGACGTTCATCGAGAGGAGCTTGAAGCCGTCGCTGATGATGGAGCCGTCGTGGATCGCCTCGATCCAGTCGGCGTGACGGCGGCCGAGGGAGAGGACGGCGCCGGTGGCCCCGTCCACCTGGACCTCCCAGGCGCCGGGGAAGCGGACCTTGACCACGCCGTTGTCGGGCCGGACGTCGAGGCGCTCGGGGGTGAGCCGGTCGGGCGTGGGCTGCGACGCCTCGTCGCTCTCCAGCTGCGCGCCGAGGGCGCCGACGGCAGTGGTGGCCAGCTGGTGGAGCGGGAGCCAGTCCTGGAGGTCGGTGGCGGTCCCGTCCCGGGTGGGGGGCTGGAGCGCGGTCACGTCCTTCTTCCAGCTCAGGATCACGCCGGTGGTGGCGCTGATCACCACCAGCGCCAGCAGGACCAGCGCGGCGGTGCCGTGCAGCGATCGGGTGCCCCGGAGCAGACGTACGGCTGGTGAAGGCCCGCCGCGTGAAGCCCCGCCCCGTGAAGCCCCTTCCCGTGAAGACCTCGGTCCTTCCCCAAATCGTGACTGCTTCGGCCCCATGCGACTCCGTTCTCGTGCTCCCCGGCCACCCCTCGGCCCGTCTCGCTCATTAGACGCGCGGTCACCGCGATCCGTTGGGACCGCGCGGGCGGCGAGCTAGCGCCGCACCATCGCCCGGAGCGCGTCTTCGAGCCACGACACCGCTACACCATCCAGCCCCTTCCCGATCCGGTGGGTGGCGTCTTCGGTGCGGATCCATACCGCGCCCGCCGCCTCGCTCACGTCCTCGCCGCGCTCCCACATCCGCTCCACCACCTCGATTTCGGCCTTCGGGATCGACCGGGGGAAGACCCGTCGCACCCCCACCTTGCGGCTGAGCACGATCCGGTCTCCCCGGTCCTCGATGACCCGCGGGGCCAGGATGACGAACGCCTGCGAGATGGCGACGACGGCGAAGAGCACCCCCAGGGCGCCCACCGCCCATAGCGCCACGAGCCCGCCCGGGGTGGTGGGCATGGCGGCCCGGACCCAGACCGCCACCCACACCGCGATGGCGGCCGACACGCCGGCGAGCACGAGGTCCACCCGGGAGTAGCAGCGGGGCAGGATGATCCCGGCGCGGTCGTCGCCGGCTTCCACGGTGATCCCGCACTCCTCCGACGGGGGCGGAACCGGAAGCTCCGCCCCGCCCGCTGGCCGGGTGCGCTCGTCGCTGGACATGGGGGCAATAGGTAACCCGCCGCGGGGTTTGTCGCCAGCCGGGGGGCGCTGGAGGCTTCCCACGCGGGTACGGGCACGGGAACGGGCACGCCCGCAAATCGTCTCAGCGCGCCATGTCCGCGCCCCATCCCGGGATCCATGCTGGGAGCAGAAATGGATCGTTGACGAAGCGTTATCAAAGGGGGTACTGTTATTGGGCAAGATCCGGAGGGGCGGGTATGTGCTCCTCACGTGGGCCGGCGACCACGCGCCGTACCACGTCCACGTTTACCGCGACGGGAGGCTGGTACTGAAATGGGACTTGGAGCACGGGCGGGCCATGGTGGGCCGGCCGACGCGTCGTATCCTGCGGCTGATTCGGGATCTGCGGGCGGAAGGGAAGCTGTGACGATCGAGGGAGTGGTGGCGAATAACCACAAGGGCGCGTTCGATGTCGGTCTCTCTGACGGCCGCACGCTGTCACTGCCGTACGCCCGGTTGGATCGCGGGCCCACGGGCACCCTGCGAGTAGCCGAGGTCTACGCGGATCCCGAGCTGGGCCATCAGGGGTTCACGTACGTTCTCGACGACGGCACGGAGGAGAGCGTGCCGGTGGACGCCGTGCTGGACTACAACCGCGATCCCGGCTACGTGCGTGACCAGCTGGTGTACCGCTTGACGCTGGCGGCCGGGCGCGCCGTGGAGGCCTCCGGGCTGAGCCACCGGGAGATCATCCGTCGGTTGGGCACGTCGCCCACTCAGTTCTACCGCCTCCTGGACACCACCTTTTACGGCAAGACCCTCGACCGGCTCGTGGAGCTGCTGACGGTGGCGGGGTGCGAGGTGGAGATCGAGGTACGGGAGACCGCCACCGGCTGACGGCTGCTGCTGTCGCGTCTTCGCCGGTCACCCTATGATGCCGCCATGATGACACGCATGCTGGCTCCGACGCTGTTCGCGCTCCTCGTGGCCGCGCCGGCCGCCGCCCAGGACATCCCCGACGCGGTCATGGACACCGCCTACACGCCCGGCGCGTACCGGGTCTGGACCGGTGCCGGGGAGCCGGCGAGGCTGGAGGACGTGGTGGCCGCCATGGGCGCGGTGGACGTGGTCTTCATCGGCGAGAGCCACGACGACCCCACGGGCCACATGCTGGAGGCGGAGCTGCTGGAGCGGGCGACGGAGCGGTACGGGGCCGGCGCGCCCGACCCGCGGGGCCGGGACGACGCGGGGCGGGCGGTGGCGCTGAGCCTGGAGTTCTTCGAGCGCGACGTGCAGCTGGTGGTGGACGAGTACCTGGCGGGGCTCATCACCGAGTCGGCGTTCACCGACGCGAGCCGGCCGTGGTCCCGGTACGAGACCGACTACCGGCCGCTCATGGAGTACGCCAGGGAGCAGGGGCTCGACGTGGTCGCCGCCAACGCGCCTCGCCGGTACGTGACCCGGGTGACGCGGGAGGGGCGGGAGAGCCTGGCCGCGCTCCCGGACGCCGCGAAGGCGTTCCTGCCGCCGCTGCCGTACGGCCAGCCGTCGCCGGAGTACCGGGACCAGTGGATCGCGGTGATCGCCGAGGTCATGGAGCAGGAGGGGATGAAGTGCGGCGTCCCCGTCGCCGACTCGATGGCCCGGGCGCCGGTGGGCGCCCACGGGAACATGGGCAACCAGCTCCACGCCCAGGCGCTCTGGGACGCGGCCATGGCGTACTCCATCGCCGAGCACCTCGAAGGGGCGGAACGGCCGGCGGCTCGCGACGCGCCCGCCGCCCACCCACTGGTGCTCCACATGGTCGGCGGCTTCCACGTCGCCCGTGGCACCGGCACCCCCGAGCACCTGGCCGCCTACCGGCCCGACGCAGAGGCCATGATCGTCATGCTCCGGCCCGTGGACGACCCGGACACCTTCGAGCCGGCGCCGTCGGGCGCCTGGGGCCACTTCGTGATCCAGACCGACGCGAGCCGGACCCTCGAGGCCATCGAGTGCCGGATCTTTCTGGAGGCCCACGGCAGCGGCTGACGGCGACGCACGCTTCCCGGGCGGTCAGGGCACGGATGCCCTCCATGCGGACGGTCGGGGAACGGGTGTCCACCTGCGGGGCTCTCCCTCTCCCTCTCCCTCTCCCTGTACCTGTACCTCCGCTTCGTACATCTCCAGATCGCCATGGTGGCCGCGTTCACGCCATCGCCGGAATCCGGCTCACCCCCCGTCGGCGACGATCTGGAAGTCGACCCCGCTCACGTCCTCGCCGATGTCCACGACTGCCTCGGTGATCCCCGGGTCGGTGGTGTAGCCGGTCGGCACGTTCACGTTCACGGCGTAGCGGCCGGGGGCCATGAAGGGAAGGGTGTAGCTGCCGTCCAGCGCCACCGCGGCGGTGGCGGTCTGGGTCTGGTACGGCTCCAGGACGCCCTCGTCGAGAGGACGGGCCGTGATGGTCAGGCCGGGGGGATCGATGCCCGGGGCCAGCGCGGTGACGGTGCCGGAGATGGCGCCGGCAATGGGGCGGACGGCCACGCGCAGCCGGGGCGTGAAGATGATGTCATCGATCCCTTCGGGCGCCTCGGGGTCGCCCTGGATCAGGAAGCTCTGGTTCACATCGAAATCCACCATGAAGACCATCTGGCCGGCCTGGATGTCGATGGCGCCGACGCTGTCATCGACCACGCCCGTGACCTCGAGGTTCAGCGCCACGCCGCCCTGGGCGCCGGTGGGGATGGTCATGTCGCGCTCCCGGGTGCCATCCTGGAAGCTGTACGCCGCGTCGAGCTGCACCCGTGCCGACTCGAGGGTGATCCGCAGCTGGCGGTAGATCCCGGGCTGCACGTCCTGCTCGGCGATGAGGAGCGGGTCCTGCACCCGCAGCTCCATGAGGTCGACCTCGCCGGCGGTGCCATCCGCCTCGAGGGTGACCGGCGACCCGGAGACCGGCACCAGCTCGATGGCCCCGATGTCGACCCACGCCTCCTCCAGGTAGTCGACGGTGGCGTCGGTCAGCCACACCTGGATCTCTGTCTGGCCCGGGTCCAGTGGCTCCAGCGGCTCGCAGGCGGCCAAGGCCGCCGCCGCCGCGACGACGACGATGACAGCGCGCATGGCGCCCCGCGCGGGGGCTCGGAATCTACCTCTCACAGCTGCTCCTCGGTCGGTGGGGAGTGCCCGAATGTTGGCGCCGGGCGTCGGGGCGGCGCAAGGGCGGGTGGGGAGGGGGCGGTGGTCGCGGATGCACGAAGGGGTGACCCGCGGAGGGCCGCCCCCTTCGTTCTTCGGACCAAACCGGCCGCGTCAGCTGCCGGCGTCCTCGACGATCTCGAAGTCGATGTCGGTGACGTTCGCCGCCTCGCCGACGGTCACGTCGGTGCTGGCGGGCTCGGCCACGAAGCCGCTGTCGGCGGCCACGCTCACCGAGTACTCACCGGGGACCAGGAAGCTGATCTGGTAGACGCCCGTGGAGTCGGTCAGCGCGGTGGCCGTCTGCGTCTGGTACTCCTCCAGCGTGCCGTCGCCCAGCGGCTCGGCCGTCACCGTCAGGCCAGCCACGTTCATGCTGTCCGCCGCGGCGGTCACGGTGCCGGCGATGCTCCCGGCCACGTCGTTCACCACCACGCGGAGCGTGGGCGTGAAGAGGACCCCGTGGATCCCGGCCGGGCTCTCGGGGTTGCCCTGGATTCGGAAGCTCTGGTTCACGTCGAAGTCGAGCACGAGGACCATCTCGCCCGGCGCGATCTCGACGCCGCCCATGGTCCCATCGCCCTCGCCGTTGCTGCCCTGGAGGTTCAGCTTGATCCCCGTCTGAGCGCCGCTCGGCACGAAGAGGGTCTTGCGCGTGCTGCCATCGTTGAACTCGTAGCCGTCGATGAGCTCCACCTCGGCCGAGTCGACGATGAGCCGCAGCTGGCTGTACGTGCCCGCCTCGATCTCCAGCTCGGCGAGCTGCGCCGTGGCCGTGCCCTGCAGCTCCAGCAGGTTCACGTAGCCATCCGTGGCGTCATCGGTGAGCGTGATCACGCCACCG
>CAZSBL010000174.1:0-6380 GCA_964605205.1 uncultured Gemmatimonadaceae bacterium | reverse complement strand
CCGGGCCTCGAGCTCCGAGAGGTACGCCGCCCGGTCCCGGACCTCCCGCAGCTCGACCTCATCGAGCCCGCCGGTGGCCTCCTTCCGGTAACGGGCGATGAACGGCAGGGTGTTGCCGTCCTCGAACAGCGCCAGCGCCGGCCCGACCCGCTTCGGGTCGAGGTCGAGTTCGCGGGCAACGGCGGTGACAATGGCGCGATCGGGCATGTACGACCGTGGTGCGGGTGCGTTCCGGATTCCCCCGCGGACTCCGGGCCGCCGCAAAGGTCGCGGCAGTCGGGCGCCGGTTCAAGCGTGCGGCTCGACGGCGGACGGGCGGTCGGCGTACGTTAGCGGCATGCGACGCTTCATCAGGCTCCTGGCGATTTCCCTGACGGTCTCGCTTGGCGCGGGCTTCGCAGCGTGTCAGGAGACGGAAGATCGCGACGCGCCGGCCGACAGGACGCCGTCGGCCGAACCGGTGGACACGGCTGCGGCACCGGGGCCCCAGACCCCGACCTCGGGGCTCGACGAGGCCCCGGACGCTCCACGGGCGCCGAGGGGCGACACGGTTTCCTCCACCGCCCCGCGCCCCGACCTGCGGGGCTACGACACCGTGTTCGTCTACTTCGACGGCCCCATGCCGGATGGCGCGACCATGGGGCCGCTGCTGCCGCGACCGCGGGCGGTGCCCGACACCGGCGCGCTGACCTTCGCGCTGGCCGAGCTGCTGGCGGGGCCCACGGCCTCGGACACGGCCTCAGACGGAATGAAGGGTCCGCTCTACAGCTGGTTCTCCCGAGAGACGGAAGGGATGCTCCTGGGCGTCGGGCTGGACGACGGCGTGGCCATCGTGGAGTTCGACGACTTCCGGCGGATCATCCCCGGCGCCTCGAGCTCGGCCGGGTCGGCCGCGCTGCTCCGGCAGCTCGAGGCCACCGTCTTCCAGTTCCCGGAGGTCCGGCGAGTGGAGTTCCGGATCCATGGCAGCTGCCAGGCGTTCATGGCGTGGCTCCAGATCGGGTGTGTCCCGATCCCGCGGTCCGGGTTCGAGCCGCCGCCGGGGCATCGGATGGCCGTGCCGGAGTAGCCGAGGCCGATGCCGCGGCCCGCAGCGAGCCGTCGCCATCCGCCGCGGTCCGCCGCCATCCGCCGCCATCCGCCGCGGCGCGTGGTGAACCCCGGGCCCCGTCGGGCCCCGTCGGGGCCCCGGTGTCGGCGGCCCCGGTGTCGGCGGCCCCGGTTTCGCTCGTCGTCCGATCGGTTAACTTGCCGGGGGCTCGAACTCGACCGGACGTAGCACGTGACCGAACCCGAGCGGCGCAGCGCGCGCTCGATCCTGCTCTTCTGGCTGCCGCTGGCGGCCACCTGGATGATGATGGCGGTGGAGGGGCCGTTTCTGGCCGCCGTCATCGCCCGGCTCGCCGACCCGAAGTTCAACCTGGCGGCGTACGGGGTTGCGTTCGCGTTCGCGATCCTGGTGGAGAGCCCGGTGATCATGCTCATGAGCGCGTCCACCGCGCTGGTGGAGGACTCCCACACCTACCGCCGGCTCCGGAACTTCGCGAACGCGCTGAACGTGGGGTCTACGGGGCTGCTGGTGCTCGTGCTGATCCCGGGCGTGTACGGCTTCCTGATGGAGGGGCTGATCGGGCTTCCGCCCGAGGTGGCCGAGCTGACCTACGGCGCCCTCTGGATCCTGCTGCCGTGGCCCGCGGCCATCGGATACCGACGGTTCCTCCACGGGCTGCTGATCCGGTCGGGCCGGACACGGCTCGTGGCCATCGGCACCGTGCTGCGACTCGTGGGGATGAGCGGGACCGCGCTGGTTCTCTACTTCACGACGGAGCTCCCGGGCGCGTGGGTCGGCGCGTCGGCGCTCTCGGCGGGCGTGGTCACCGAGATGCTGGCCACCCGGATCATGGCCATCAAGACCGTGCGGGAGCTGCGGACGAAGGAGCGGGAGCCCGACGACGACTCGCCCGCCCACGAGGGCTACCGGGCCGTGGCGGCGTTCTACTATCCGCTGGCGCTGACGTCGTTCATCGGGCTCACCGTGCAGCCGATGCTGACCTTCTTCATGGGCCGGGCGCCGGCGCCCATCGAGTCGCTGGCCGTCTTCCCGGTGGTGCACTCGCTGTCATTCCTGTTCCGGGCGTGGGGGCTGAGCTTCCAGGAGGTGGCCATCGCCCTCATGGGGAAGCGGTTCGAGCACTACCCGGAGCTGGCCCGCTTCGCTACGGTGCTGGGACTCGCCGCGTCCGGCGGGTTCGCCCTCGTCGCCTTCACGCCGCTGGCCGACTTCTGGTTCATCACCGTCTCCGGGCTGACCGAGGAGCTGGCGGCGTTCGCGCTCACGCCCACCAAGATCATGGCCCCGCTGCCGGCGCTCAGTGTGCTGCTCAGCTTCCAGCGGGCGATCCAGGTCCAGGGCCGGCGTACGCGCCCGATCACCGTGGCCACCGTCATCGAGGTGGCCACCATCGCCGCCCTCTTCCCGATCTTCGGCTGGGGCGTCGGGATGGTGGGCGTCACCGCCGCCGCCATCGCGTTCCTGGCGGGGCGGACGGGCGGCGTGCTCTTCCTGCTGGGCCGCGTGCGGCGGACGCTCCGGCGGTACGAGGTGGGATAGGCCGGTCACGGGCGAGCGCCTCGGAACCGGCGTCTGGTGTCCCTTTCCGTACACTCGGCGACCCGGTTACCGGCGAGGGTAGAGAAAGGGACGCGTGGCGCCGCTTCCCGGGGCGCGGGACGTGCGGCGGGACGTCCGGCCGCCGCGTGGCCGCCCCGGGCCGGTCGCCCCGGGCCGCGTCGAACCCGGACCGCGTCGCCCCGGGCCCGCCGCCCTGAGCCCGCCGCCGGAGTCCTCACCCGGGTCGTCGCCACACCGGTCGCAGGATGAGGGCGAGGGTTGCCAATCCCACCACGCCGAAAAGGAGCCAGGTCCCCGTCCGCCAGGCGCTCCACGGGGGCGCGTTTTCCGCCGTCACTACCGGTGATGGCGTGTCGTCGTTCACCCGCCATGACGTCCAGGTTCGTCCCATGGCACGGGGCTCCCGCCCGTCCACCACCGCCGTCATCCGCATGGCGTCGCCGACGCGGGCGAAGCTCACGGTCAGCGGCGCGCGGATCATGTAGAACGCGCTGTCGGAGATGGGGAACAGCGGGGTCCGGACGCTGCCGCGGGGCTGGTAGGTCAGCACGCCGTCGTCTTCCAGCCGGATGAACAGGCGGCCACGGTCGAGCTCGGCCCGGTATCGCCCTTCCGAAGGGCCGTAGGAGCCGACGTACCGGGCCAGGACGGCGGGGTCCACCCGGATCGTCCCGATGTCGGGGGGTGACCGGAAGAAGAGGAGGTCGCGGGCGGCCCAGTCGTTGAAGTCGGCGGAAGCGGCCAGCAGGACGGTCCCGATCCCCCGGGCGGGTGAGAACATGATCAGCGACGTGGAGCCGGAGGTCCGGCCGCCGTGCGTGACGAGCATGCCTCCGGGGGAGGTCCGGACCCGCCACGACAGCCCCCACCCCTCGCCCTCCGGGTCGAACGGCGTCCAGACTTCGCGGGTAGCCACCATGGCCCGCTGCAGCGGGGTCAGCGCCTGCGCCCCCGACAGGTCGGACGCGGTGGCGTTGGCCCGGAGGAACCGGCCCATGTCCTCGGCGCTGGACAGGAGCCCGGTCCCGCCCTGGAGCGCCGGCGACGGTGCCCGGTATGCGACGACGCGGCCGTTCTTGCGGCCGGCGACGATCCGGTCGCCGGCGTCGCCTCCGACGCCGCTCAGGGAGGCGGCGTACCCCGTGTGTGCCATCCCCAGTGGCGCCAGCACGCGCTCCCGGAGCAGCTCCGGGAACGGCATTCCGGCAGCCCGGGCCAGGGCGTGGCCCAGGAGTCCGTAGCCCAGGGTCGAGAGCTCTCGCCTGCGGCCGGGGACCCAGGCGGGGTCGTAGCGGGCGAGGAACGCGTAGAGATCATCCAGGGTGAACTCGTCGTGGGGCGCCTGTGGCTCGGCGGGCAGCCCCGCCGTGTGTCTGGCCAGATGTTCCAGCGTGATCTCGAACCCGCCCTTGGCGGGGACGGAGACGCTGTCCGGGAGGTACACCCGCACCGGGTCGTCCAGCGCCACGTCGCCCCGGGCCACCATTTCCATGAGGAGCGTTGCGGTGAAGGGCATGGTCAGCTCGCCCAGCTCGAAGACGGAGCGGGCGGACAACGGCCGGGCGCCGGGACCGGCGTCCCCGTAGGCGACGGTGCGCACCGTGCCGTCCGGCTCCACCAACCCGAGGGCCACGGCCGGTGCCTCGCCGTCCTCGACGATGTAGCGGAGCAGGAGGCGGAGGTCGTGGTCGGCGGGGAAGTATTGGGCCGCGACCGACGATCGAGCGACGACGAACGCGGCAACCAGCGTCGCCACGAAGGCAGCCGCCAGGCCGGCCGTGCGTCTTCGCATACAACGGCGTCCCACGAACCGGATCCGCATGATGCCTCTCGGTCTCGGGTGTTTCCCGTTCGCGGCCGGGCCCGCGCCGCGCGCTCCCAGGTTACGGCCGGGCCACGGTGTACGCCCGCACCGACTCCACGTCCAGCTCATCCCGGTAGACGCCCCAGACCCGCGCACCGCTGGCCGCGTGGGGCTGGAAGCCCGCCGGCGTCTCCACCGTGGCGGTCAGGGCGCCCCCGGCGTCGAACACCAGCCATCGACGGGCCGGAACGCGAACGTCGATCGGGGTGTTGGCAAGCTCGATCACGCCGACGTACTCCCCGACCCAGACTCGCCCGTCCGCGCCGGAGATCACGCCGTCGTAGGCCGGGAAGCGATCGGGGCGCGGGATCCGGTCGAACATCTCGCGCATCATCCGCCGCCGCGGTTCGGGCATTGGCTCCAGCCAGCTCGTCTGCATGGAGTCCCACCGCTCCACCAGCGGACCCTGCACCGCGCGGTCGTGGTCTGGCCAGCGGACGATGCGGCGGAGGTCCCCGTCCGGACCGTAGTAGCGGAGCTCCGGCGCCTCGGCCGTGCCCACCACCAGCGCGTCGCCCGACATGGCGCCGTAGGTGTCGGCGCCGAACGGGTACAGCGTTACGCCCGTCTGCTCGCTGCTGTACGACTGGAACCCGGGAAACGACCCCAGCTCCGCCGCCACTTCGCCGGCCGGCGTGAGTCGGTACGAGGGGGCCGCCGGACGCCGGGCGCCCTCCCCCGGCCCGAACGCACCCACGGAGAACAGCACGAAGCCACCATCCGGACCCGCCTTCAGGTGCGTCCACGCCGCCGCCGACCGGGTGTTCGGGGCCGCCATGATCCCCACGGGGGCCACATCGCTCAGGTCCACTTCCCGGATGAACGCGCCGGCCCGGGTGAAGACCGAGATCCGGCGACGGTCCGGGTCCCACACCGCCAGCGAGTCCCCGACCATCGGGACCACCGATGCCACCCGCGTGAACTCGCCTGGCCCGCCCCCGGCGCGCCCCAGCGTGGCGGCGAGCGCGCCGTCCGCATCGAACACCAATGCCTGCGGCGGGGTCTCCGTGCCCACCGCGACACCCCCATCCAGCGGTGCCACCGCGCTGACACGGTGAAGGGGCACCTCCGGACTCGCGCCGGCGCCGACCTCCAGCACCGGCTCCGCCGACAGCGTCCACACCTCCGCCTCCGCCTCACCGCCGGGCAGGTTCGTGACCACCTCGATCCCGGCACTGTCCGCCACGATCACCGCCCCGGAACCCTCGCCTTCGCCACACCCGCTCCAGGCTACGGCCGCCACCGCAACGATCATCGCCACCACTCCGACCCTCGGCCTCATTCCCACCTCCGCTGCCAGTGTCCGGGCTGTCTACTAAACATTTAGGTGCTCTCCATGACGAAGGTAGGTACCCGCCGAGCGGACTGTCAACTAAACTCTTAATTGACAGCCGGTGCGCACCCCGGCATCTTGGGAGGAGTGGGGACGGGATTCGCCGGAGAGACGGGTATGGAGATCCAGTTCACGGAGCGGGAGTCGGACATCATGGCGGTATTGTGGGAGCGCGGCCCGTCGACGGTGGCGGAGGTGCGGGAAGCGCTGGAAGACGCGCTGGCGTACAACACGGTGCTGACGATGCTCCGGATCCTGGAGGAGAAGGGGTACGCGGGCCACACGGAGGAAGGCCGGGCGTACCGATACCACGCGCTGGTAGAGCGGGAAGCTGCGGCGGAGAGCGCGGTGACGGGGCTGGTGCGCCGGCTGTTCAGAGGGTCGCCGTCGGCGCTGTTGACGGAGGTGGTGCGCCAGCGGGACCTGCCGGAGGCGGAGCTGAAGCGGCTGCGGGCGCTGATCGACGAGCGGTTGGAGGATGCGAGCGAATGATCGCCTGGATGCTGTACGTCACGCTGCTGGGCGGGGTGCTGGGGGCGGTGGGGGTCGTG
>CAZSBL010000173.1:1271-6483 GCA_964605205.1 uncultured Gemmatimonadaceae bacterium | reverse complement strand
CGGGTACGGGCCCCTCGAACCAGTCGAAGGTCTGGGGCGGGATCGGTGCGTCCTGGGCGGAAAGCGGGGCGGCCAGGACGGCGCCCGTGGCCAGGATGGCCAGGGCGCTTCGAACGGAGCTGCTGCGCATTGCGCGCCTCCCGGAGACGGGTCCGTGGACAGGGACGTGAAGATGCGGCAGGCGAATCCCCCGGGCAAGGCGGTTTCGGGAGGGCGCCTGCCCCCCGCAAGTCGTTGCCCCGGCCCGCCGCCGCGGGTATCATCCTCACCCGACTCCGCGATCCGGCTCCCTGAACCGAAACACGCGACCTCCATGCTCGTACGACGACGCATGACGCGGGACGTCGTCACCGTGCCTTCCACGGCCACGGTGGCCGATGCCCTCGACACCCTGAACGTCCACACGATCCGCCACCTGCCGGTGCTCGATGACGGCCGGGTGGTGGGGATCCTCTCCGACCGGGATCTGCGGCGCGCCATGACCGGCCGGCCGGACGAGACCACGGTGGCCGACGTGCTCACGGCCGATCCGGTCACCGTGGGCCCCGAAGACCGGGTCGAGAAGGCGGCCCGGCTCCTGGTGGAGCACGACGTGGGGTGCGTGCCGGTGGTCGACGGCGGGCGGCTCGTGGGCATCGTCACGGCGTCCGACCTCCTGCGGGCGTACGTGGAGCACGGGAAGGCGCCCGCACCGGACGCATCCGGGTAGGCCGTGGACTGCGCCCTGGTCTGGAGCGACGAGCTCGCCGGCTACCGGTTCCGGCCGGGGCACCCCCTCGACCCCCACCGCCTCCAGCTGACCATGGCGCTGATCCGGGCCATGGGGCTGATCGACGACGCCTGGATCGTCACACCCCGCGACGCCTCCGACGACGAGCTCCTCCCCGTCCACGACCCGGAGTACGTGAACGCGGTCCGGACCGTCTCCCGGGACCCGGGCGCTCGGGTCCCGGGCCGGTTCGGGCTCGGGACCCAGGATGTGCCGGTCGTGCCCCGGATGCACGAGATGTCCCGGGCCGTGGTCGGCTCCACCCTCACCGCCGCCGAGCTGGTGGCCACCGGTGAGGCGAGGCGGGCGTTCGGCGTGGCCGGCGGGCTCCACCACGCCCACGCCGCGGCCGCCTCCGGGTTCTGCGTCTACAACGATCTGGCCGTGGCGATCCACCGGCTCGAGACGGAGTACGGGCTCCGGGTCATGTACATCGACTACGACGCCCATCACGGCGACGGCGTCCAGGACCTCTTCTACCACGACCCGGATGTCCTGACCGTCTCGCTCCACGAGAGCGGGCTCTACCTCTTCCCCGCCACGGGCTTCACCGACGAGCTGGGTGAGGGCGACGGCCACGGCTTCTGCGCGAACGTGCCCCTCGAGGCCCAGACCCACGACGCCTCGTACCTCGACGCCTTCGACGCCGTGGTGCCCGACCTCGCGGCGGCGTACCGCCCCGATGTGCTCGTGGTCCAGACGGGGTGCGACACCCACGCCTTCGACCCGCTCACCCACTTCCGGTGCACCACGAACCTGGCAGAAGCGCTCATGCGTCGAGTGGTCCGGATCGCCGAGGAGCACTGCGACGGCCGGATCGTGGCCACCGGCGGCGGCGGGTACGCGATCCGGACCGTGGTGCCCCGGGCGTGGACGCTGGCCTGGGCCACCCTCAGTGGCCAGGAGGCCCCCGACACCATCCCGCGGGCGTGGATCGAGGAGGTCCAGGCCGAGAGCACCGCCCGGATCCCCGGCACGCTCCGCGACCCGGAGGGTTTCATCGAGCCCACGGGCCGGGAGCCGGACGTGGCCCGGGCCAACGAGCTGACCGTGAAAGCGCTGAAGCGCCGCCTCATGCCCCTCGTCACCGGTTGGGGGCTCGGGTTCTGATGGACGCGACCGTCCACACCGACAAGCTCGGTGAGACGTTCGTGCTGCGGCCCCTGCGGGAGGGGGACCCGGAGGCGCTCCGCGCCATGTACGACGACTTCGAGCCGAAGCGGGTGGCCCAGGGGCTGCCGCCGGGTGACGACGAGCGCCGGGCCGCCTGGCTGGCCTCCGTCCTCGAGAACGGGCTCCATATGGTGGTGGAGATCGCCGGAGAGGTGGTGGGCCACGGGATGCTCCTCCCCTTCGGCGACGCTCAGGCCGAGCTGGCGAACTTCCTCCACCAGGCCACCCGCGACCGGGGGATCGGGACCACGCTGAACCGTGCGCTCGTGGAGCTGGCGAGAGACAAAGGGCTCCGGCGGGTCTGGCTCTCCGTCGAGCCGTTCAACCGCCGGGCGATCCGCTCCTACGAGAAGGTCGGCTTCCAGCGGAAGCCGATGTCGCCGTGGGCGCCGGAGGTGGAGTTGGAGGTGGTGTTCGAGCCCGGCTGAGCCGCCGGGCGCGGCCCGGCCGCTTCAGCCGCCGTCGGATACCGCGCCGAAGATCCCGGCGGCGGCGTGGTCCTCCTCCACGGCCTGGGTCAGAAGCAGGTGCATGATGGAGGAGTCGATGGACCGCTCCTTCGGCCGGGCCTCGGGCTGCACGGTGAAGCGCCCCTTGCTCCACTGGAGCATGGTCTTCAGCGCCTCCTCACCCTTCATCCCGCCCCGGATCTGGGCGTGGATGGCGTCGCCGTTCTCGATGTAGATGGCGCCCTGATCGGTGGCCGTGCGGATCCCGACGGCGGCGGTCCGGGAGTCGTACTTCATGACCTGGAGGAGCCAGGCCAGCGGGAAGTCCTGGACATCGCCCTGCAGCGCCAGCCACGGCGCTTCCTCGTCCTCACCTTCCGGCCGCGTCTCCCGCGACCGGAGCGTACGACGGACCAGCGCGCCCAGCGTGCCCTGGAGCTCGCCGTAGCTGATCCCCGGAGGGAAGCAGACATCCGCACCGCTCTCCAGGAGCCGCACCCGGAGCGCCACCGACTCGGCATCAACGGCCACTATAGGGAGCGACGCGAAGAGCGGGTCCAGCCGCATGTCGCGGATCATATCCTCCGCCGCATCGGCCCCGGCCTCGGCCGAGATGACCAGCGCGGCCACCGGCACACGCCGGAGCCGCTCCCGGGCGGCGTCCGCATCCACCGCCACCTCCGCCAGGTACCCGTTGGTGCACAGCTTCGCGGCGGTGACTACGGCGCCGGGCTGGTCCGGGTTGACCAGGAGGATATGGTGGCGCTGGACGAAGCCGAGATGCGGCTGGTCGCGACGCTCCAGCACCCGGAGCAGCGCGTCGACCACCTCGGGATCGTACTGGGAGCCCGACGCATCGCGCAGCTCCTGGGCGGCATCCGGCACCTTCCGGGGCAGCCGGTACGGCCGCGGCGACACCATCGCCGCAAAGGAGTCAACCACCGCCAGCACCCGGGCCAGGCGCGGGATCCGCTCGCCCGCCAGCCCGTCCGGGTAGCCGGCGCCATCCCACCGCTCGTGGTGGTGCCGGACCGCCAGCGTAACCGACCGGGGCAGCTCGATCCCCTCCATCAGGTGCAGCGCCAGGTCCACGTGCCGCTCGATCCGCCGGCGCGCCTCCGGCGTCTTCGACCCCCCCTGCGACTCCACCAGCCGTCCGCCAAGCGCCAGACGACCCAGGTCCCGGAGCACCGCGGCCAGCGCCAGGTTGACCCGGTCCGAGCCGTCCAGTCCCATCTCGTCCGCCACGTTCGTGGCCACCAGCCGCGTCAGGCTGCTGCTCCCACGGAAGAACGGGTCCCGGTACTCCAGCAGCCCCACCAGCATATCGGTCAGGGCGATCAGGGCGCGGGTCCGGGCGTCGGCACCCTCCAGATCGTCCTCCGCCAACCCCAGCTCCGCGGGCGTGGGCCCCGCCCGGGACCCGGCCCGACCGGGCTCAACCACCGACGACGACGCCACCGACGACGACGTCCACGGTTCGGGCTCCGACGCCGGCGAAGCCATCCAGGGCTCCAGCTTCGATGCGGGCGGGGCGGCAGGCTGCTCCGGGGCGGCTGACGCCTTCGCTCCAGTCGGCTCGGGCGGCCCCGGCGACTCCGGCGGCCCCGGCGACTCCGGCGGCCCCGGCGACTCCGGCGGCCCCGGCGGCTCCGGCGGCTCCGACGTCGGCTCGGAGACCGGCGTCGACGCCCACGGCTCCCATTCGCTATCCGCCGCGGCGGCCTCGGTCTTCTCCTCGGCCTCGACCGCGGCGGCTTCGGCACCAGCGGCTTCGGCACCGGCGGCCCGGCCCCTGGCGCCGACGCCCTCACCGCCCCCTTCCTCCGGCGCCCACGACAGGACATCGGCCAGGTAGCTCCGGATGCTCGGGCCGGTCTCAACCTCCGGGCTATCGTCGCCAACCTCCTGCTCGGCAACCGGGGGGCTCGCGATGGCCGGCTCGCCGGCCGCCTCCGCGGGTACCGCCGTAGCCTCTGATCCGGCCTCGTTCGGGTCAGCCTCGTCGCGGCCCGACACGGCCGGGTCGCCCCGGCGCAAGGCCACGGCCTCGGCGAGCTTCTGCCGCAGCCGAACGTTCCCGGGGTCGCGCTCCGACAGCTGCCGGTAGACCGCCTCGGCGCGCTCGTGGAGCCCCTGGCGGGCGTACAGCTCCGCCATGGTCTCGGTGACCACCTCGCCGGGCTCCGGGAGCGCCGCGCCCCCCGGATCCATCACGCTTTCCGACTGGCTGTCGGCGGAGCCACCACCGGCGTCGCCGCCGTTCTCCCGGCCGGCCGAGGCGCCAGCGTCCGCCGCCGGACGGGCTCGCGGCCCGCCAGCGCCGTCGGACACGGCCCGCCGTGGGGCGTCCCGGGCCTCGCTGGCCTCCCGCTCGAGCTCGGCGATCTGCTCGGCGATCTCGTTGCCCGGCTTGATGGAGGCGAGACGACGCAGGTAGCTCAGTGCCTCCTCGACCCGACCCTCCTCGGCGGTCAGCCGACCCAGGTAGTCGAGGGCGACGTGGTTTTCCGGATCGAGCTGCAGGACGCGCTGGAACGCGTTCTCGGCTTCCCGTCGCTTTCCCTGGTCCAGGCGCAGGCGGCCCAGGACCACATGGGCGCTGGAATAGTCTTCATGGCGCCGGAGCCCCGCGTTCAGGACGCTCTCGGCCTGGGCGTACCGACCAGCGCGACGATAGGCATCGGCGAGGTGGGGGAATACGAGGCCGTCCGGGTGAGCCGCGTGCAGCAGCTCCAGCCGGCTGATCTCATCGCGATTTGTTGACGCCATGGACCGGCCCCGTTAGGCGAACGCAAGGGAGGTTCGCTCCGGAATATGC
>CAZSBL010000173.1:0-1171 GCA_964605205.1 uncultured Gemmatimonadaceae bacterium | reverse complement strand
CCCGCTGCGCCATGGGAATCGTGTCCCACGGCACCATGGTGGCGGTGCCCCGGTGCGCGTCCCGATGCGCCATGGGAGGCGTGACCGATCGGCCATGGGCGAGGGTGTGCCGCCCCGGGCGCCGCGGCGTCTACTCGAGGGCCGGGACCTCGATGCCCCGGCTCGCCAGGATTCGCTCGAGCGTCTGGCCGATCTTGTTGTTCGGTGTCGACGCGCCGGCCGTGAAGCCGATGGTCAGCGGCCCGTCGGGGAGCCAGTCCGCCACCTGGTCCTCGGGGGCATCGGCCTCGAGCACCGGCTTGTGCCGGATCGTGGCGGCCTCCGGGTCGATGCAGGTGGCGTCGCTGATGTGGTACGTGGTGGTGTACTCCCGGCACAGGTGCGCCAGGTGGTTGGTGTTCGACGAGTTGTAGCCGCCGATGACCATCATGATATCCGGCGGGTCCTTCATCATCTCCTTGACGGCGTCCTGCCGCTCCTGGGTGGCGGAGCAGATGGTGTCGAAGCTGCGGAAGTGCTCGTCCTTCGCCGCCTCGCCGTAGCGCCTGGCGATGCTCTGGCCCACGGCCTCGGCGATGGCCAGGCTCTCGGTGCTGAGCATGGTGGTCTGGTTCGCCGCGCCGACCCGGACCAGGTGGTGGTCGGGGTCGAAGTCGGGCGACGCCTTCTCGGCGAAGTGCGCCATGAGCTCATCGCGGCTCAGCGCGTCTTCGTTCTGCTCGATGTAATTCATCAGGAGACGTGCCTCATCCATGTTCCTGACAACTACATAGCAACCGCCGTGCTTGTTCACCTGTGACGCGGTGGCCCGGGTCTCCTCGTGCTTGTACTTCCCGTGGATGATGGCGGTGAAATCGTCCTTCGCGTACTGATCCACCCGCTTCCAGACGTTCAGCACTGAGCCGCAGGTGGTGTCGATGAGCACGCAGCCGAGCTCCTTCAGCGTCTCGAAATCGTGGAGCGTGACGCCGAAGGCCGGCAGGATCACCACGTCGTCCGGGGTGACGTGGGAGAAGTCGAACTTCCCGCCGTCGTCGGGATAGATGAACTCGATCCCCATGTCCGTCATCCGCTGGTTCACGTGGGGATTGTGGATGATCTCGCCCACCAGGTACTTCTTCCGGTCCGGGAACTTCATGGCCGCCTGGTAGGCGTAGTCGACGGCCCGGTC
>CAZSBL010000172.1:0-6663 GCA_964605205.1 uncultured Gemmatimonadaceae bacterium | reverse complement strand
CCTCCTTGATGACCCAGATCTTGACCTCGGGCCGGACTTCCCGGTGGAGTTCGATCCCCACGTTGTAGACACCCAGCTCCTTGATCGGCTCGTCCAGGTCGACCTGCTTCCGGTCGATCTCGAAGTCCAGATCCTGCTCGTTCAGCCGGTCCGCGATGTCCGCCGTCCCGATGGAGCCGAAGAGCTTCGACTCCTCGCCCGCCCGGGCGTGGAACGTGAGCTGGACGTCCTCGAGCTGCGACGCACGACGCCGCGCCTCCAGGAACTCCTTCCGGGCTCGCTGCTCCGTACGCTCCCGCTCCCGCTCCAGCTGCTGGATCGCCGCGTCCGTCGCCTCGTACGCCAGGTCCTGCGGCAGCAGGTAGTTCCGGGCGTACCCGGGCTTCACACTGACCACCTCGCCCGCATCCCCGAGCTTCGGGACGTCCTCCCGCAGTATCACGCTCACCGTCTTCATCGTCAGCTCCTTCAGCCTTCCTCGTTCGCCACGCGGCCCGACCGAAGGTCCAGCCACGTATCCGTCACTCCCAGCAGCAGCGTCCCCGCCACCACGATCGGGTACAGCAATAGTCCTACCACACTCAACGCGATCAGCGCCGGTACCTGTCCGCCGACCAGCCCCAGCACCAGCGCGGCCACTACCGCCAGCCCGCGCAGCGCGTACAGCGCGCCCATGAAGAACAACAGGTTCGCCCCCAACCGGGCGCTCCAGCCGTCCAGCGGCACCAGCAGCAGCGCCAACCCGGCGATCAACAGCCACAGCAGCGCGTCCGGAAACCGGAACTCCGTCAGCCGGCCGAGCGTGCGCCCGGCCTGGCTCAACCGTGTGTACGCCCACCACGCGATGCCCAACGCGGCCACGCTGGCCACCGCCAGGAACGCCGGGAAGAGCCGCGCCTGCACACCGGCCGCCAGCTCCACCACCTCATCGCTCACGCCGCCCGGCCACGATGCCGCCAGCGAGCCGGCCAGTTCCCGGTACTGGCTCGCCATCGCCCAGTCCAGCTCCGCCCAGCTCCCGGATCCCACGATCAGGAGCGCGACGGTCGCCACGGTCGCCGCCGTGGCTAGCAGCGCCCGGGGCAGGAACGGGCGATCCGGCCAGACCAGCACCGCCACCACAAACCAGCCGCCGAGCACCAGCGCCCATCCCCGTTCCACCGACCAGAGGGCGCCGTGCGGCCCCCAGAACGCCGCGGCCAGCAGCACCGCGGCGAAGACCAGCTGCCGGGGCTCGCGCGGTGGCAGCGCCACCAGCACCAGCGCCATCGGTACGAGCATCAGCGGCAGTGGGTAGATCACCGAAAAGGTGAGCACCACCAACGTCAGCCCGAGGACCGTGGGCCACCCCGGCCCGCGACCCACTTCGCTAGTCGTTGTAGACGTAGGTGTAGGGCACCAGGGCCAGGTACCGGGCCCGCTTCACCGCCGACCCCACCTGCCGCTGATGCCGCGCGCACATCCCCGTCGTCCGACGGGGCAGGATCTTCCCGGCGTCCGTCATGAACCGGGACAGCGTGTTCTCATCCTTGTAGTTGATATACCGAACCCCCGACTCGCACAGCGGGCAGGGTCGATTCCGTCCCCGGGCCATCAGTCCTCCTCCTCGTCATCCAGGTCGTCATCATCGTCATCATCGTCGTCGTAGTCGTCGTCATCGTCCCTCGGGTCCCGAGTGGCGATGGACATGGGAGCCGTGGGCTCCCCTTCGCTCAACACGATGAGATAACGGACCAGGTCCTCGTCCAGCTTCAGCGTGCGCTCCAGCTCCGGCAGGATCGATGCCTCCGCCGTGAACTGGACCACCACGTAGTAGCCCGATGTCTTCTTGTTGATGGGATACGCCAGCTGGCGCTTGCCCCAGTGGTCGACCGCGGTGATCTCGCCGTCGCCGTCGGTGATGTGGGCGTGGAACTTCTCCAGCCGCTCGTTGACCTGGTCCTCGGTCAGGACCGGGTCGAAGATGTAGACGATCTCGTACTCTCTCACAGCCTCTCTCCCTCGGACGTAAGGCCCCGCCGGCCTGCGGCGGAGCGGGATCAAAGAGCCTTGAAAGGTAAGAGGTCGGCGCGAGGGCGTCTACCCCTCCGGCTCCGACGCCTCCGGGCCCTCTTCCCGGAACTCCGACCGGCCGCTCCCGGGCTCGGTGCCCCAGTAGTACTCCATCCACCCCTCACCACCCACGACCTGCCGTGTCTCGCGGTGCTCGCCCTCGTGACCCTCCGGGCGGAAGCAGCGCGGACGAGTGCCCTGCCCGTAGTCCCATTCATCGGGCCACGGCGCGTCGCACGCCGGCTCGCGCAGCGGATCGGGCTCCTCCACCCAGACCCCGAACTCGACTTCGTAGTATCGCTTGCCCATTGGTCCCTGTATGGTGGCGGCCTGTGGTCTGGCACGGAAGGGGTGCGGGCGCGCCGCAGTCTACGGGATCCCACCTGAGTTGGCCAATTCCCTTCGCGGCGGTTGCGCCTCGCCCGCTGATCGCGACAGATTCGGTGCGTCCCGCATACCGCGAGGGGGTGCCATGTCGCTCGATCACAACCGCAAAGTCTTCGAGGCCTGGGGCCGGACCGATCCCATGCACGCGGCGCTCACGCGCAGCGGGTACGAGGAAGCGTGGACGCCGGAGGCCTTCTTCGCCCGCGGTCGCGAGGAAATCGGCGAGGTGATGGAGCACATGGCAAAGCTCCCGGTGGATCCGGGGCGTGAGCGCGCGCTGGACTTCGGCTGCGGCGCCGGTCGGCTCACCCGGGCGCTGGCGGACGAGTTCGAGCGGGTGATCGGGCTCGACATCGCTGCATCCATGGTGGAGGCGGCCCGGGAGCACAACGCGCATCCGGGGCGGGTGAGCTACCGGGTCAACACCAGTGACCGGCTCGAGGGGCTGGACGACGCTTCGTTCGACTTCGTCTACAGCAGCAAGACGCTCCAGCACATCCCACCGCCGGAGGCCCGGGGCTACATCCGGGAGTTCATGCGAGTGCTGCGGGCGGGCGGGGTGGCCGTCTTCCAGATCCGCAACGGCCCCCACATCCCGCCGGGCAGCTTCCGGGAGTGGCTCTACCGGCTGAAGCACCAGCGTTTCCGGCGCTGGTGGAAGCGGATCCGTGGCCGACGCGTCTACGAGATGCACTGGGTGAACCGGGACCACGTTGCGGAGCTGATCCGGGACGCGGGCGGCCGGGTGGTGGACGTGGCGGACCTGAGCACCACGAGGCCCGAGTTGAGCCTCCGGATGGTGGCGGAAAAGGTGGCGTAGCCGCGCCGGTAGACCGTGTTCCGGCCCAGCGGGCCGGAAGGCGGTGCGAGACCCGCCCTACACGTTGAACCGGAAGAGGATCACGTCGCCGTCCCGGACCACGTAGTCCTTCCCTTCGCTCCGGATCAGTCCCCGGTCTCGGGCGGCCTTCTCGGAGCCGACCCGCTCGAAGTCTTCCCAGCTGATGGTCTCGGCACGGATGAAACCGCGCTGGAAATCGCTGTGGATCTCGCCGCCGGCCTCGGGCGCCCGCACCCCCTCCCGGATCGTCCATGCCCGGGCCTGCTTCTCACCCGTGGTGAAGAAGCTGATGAGCCCGAGGAGCCGGTACCCGGCCCGGATCAGCCGGTAAAGGCCGGGCTCCTGGAGGCCGAGCTCGTCCAGGTACTGGCGACGCTCCTCTTCCTCCAGCGCCAGGAGCTCGGCCTCGAGCTGCGCGGCGAGCTCCACCACCAGGGCGGGCTCGTGATCGCGCTCGATGGCGTCCTTGAGCGCCTGCACGTAGGCGCTCTGGTCCGGGTCGCCGAGGAACTCCTCTTCCGTGACGTTGGCCACGTACAGCTCGGGCTTCTCGGTCAGGAGCTGGTAGCCGCGGATCCACCGGTGCTCGGCCTCGTTCTCCGGCCTGACCAGCCGGGCCGGATCGCCCTCGGACAGGACGGCGATGAGGCGCTCGAGGAGCCGGAGCTCGGCCCGGGCGTTCTGGTCGCCGCTGCGGGCGGTCTTCTCGACCTTCTCCCCCCGCTTCTCGAGCTTCTGGAGGTCGGCCAGCGCCAGCTCGGTGTTGATGATCTCACGGTCGCGGGCGGGGTCGACCTCGCCGAGGACGTGGGCGATGTCCGGGTCGTCGAAGCAGCGGACCACGTGGACGATGGCGTGGACCTCCCGGATATTCGCCAGGAACTGGTTCCCGAGGCCCTCACCCTCCGACGCGCCCTCGACGAGGCCGGCGATGTCCACGAAGGTGACGGTAGCGGGGACCCGCTCCTTGGCGGGCGAATGTTCGAAGAGGAAATCCAGCCGGGGGTCCGGCACCTCCACGACGCCCACGTTCGGATCGACGGTGCAGAACGGGTAGTTGGCCGCGTCGGCCCCCGCCTCCGTCAGTGCGTTGAAGAGCGTGGACTTGCCCACGTTGGGCAGACCCACGATTCCCAGCTTCAGGTTCGGCATCGCTTCCTTCGGCCCCTCGGTTTCCGTTCACTCCCGGCCCGGGCTACATTACCCGGCCCTGCTCCCTTTGTGCGCCGGAGGCTCCCGTGTCCGATTTCGCCGCCCTCCTCGAGGGATCCCTCGACGCCTGGCAGTACGCCCGCCAGGGCTTCATTGCCGAAGCCGAGAACATCCCGGCCGGCGACTGGGGCTTCCGTCCCACGCCCGAGAACCGGGACGTGAGCGAGCTCGTCCGCCACATCCTGCAGGCCGCCGCCATGGCCGTGGGCGAGCTCACCGACCCCGCGGGTGACTTCACCCGCCAGCGCTTTCCGGACCATATCCGGGAGCGCGCCGGTCACATCCCGGACACGGCCGAACCCGGCGCGTGGCTCGACCTCCTGGGCGACCAGCTCGACAACGGTGTGCGCCGCATCCGCGACGCCGGCCCGGCGCTCATGGGCGAGCCCATCACCCAGTTCAACGGCGAGCCCGCCACACGGCTGGTCTGGTTCCACCATCACATCGCGCACGAGGAATACCATCGCGGCCAGCTCACGCTGTACGCCCGGCTGACCGGCAACGTCCCTGCCCTCACGCAGCGGATCCAGGGCGGCTGACGCGGGCCTGGCACCGGTGCCGGGCGGCGCCGGGCTCACCCGTCCCGCAGCACCGCGAAGAGCGCCTCGATCAGCGCCGGGTACACCCCATACGCCTCCCTGGCCGCGTCCAGCGACAGCCGCTCCACGTTGGTGTGTGCGTGCCGCTCCTCCCCCGGCGCGTACCCGATGGTCGGGATCCCGTGCTCCCCGTGGGTGTGCCGTCCGTCGGTGGCGAACCGCCACGGCCGCACCCCCGGCCGCCGGCTCGTAGCCCGCTCCACCGCGGCCGCCGCCGCGGCCGCCACCGGGTGCTCCGGGTCGAGCAGGAACCCGCCCCCGAAGAGCGTCCGCACTTCCTCACGGCCCGTCCACGTGCGCTGCGACTCCGTGGAGTAGGCGACGGTCCAGCTCAGCCCGTCCGGCAGCGCCAGCTCCGCGGTCAGGTACTCCCGGAGCGATGCCAGCCCTTCCTCGGGCGAGCGACCCGGAAGGACGCGCCAGTCCAGCACCACCTCGGCCCGGTCGGGGATCACGTTCAGGCTGCCCGGCGTGGCCCGCACGTCGGTGGGCGTGATAGTCGAACGACCCAGCACCGGGCCCTCCTCCGATAGCCGGTGGCGGGCGAATCCGGCCACCGCGTCCAGCACGGCGCCCACGCCCGCCAGCGCGTTCCGTGCCCGGTCCGGCTCGCTGGCGTGGCCCGCCTCGCCTCGCACCGTCACCACCACCTCGGCCCGCCCCCGGTGCCCGATGCAGATATCGCCGCCGGTGGCCTCTCCGATCACCACGGCGCCGGGCCGGATCCCGCTGTCACGGAGGAAGAACTCCATCCCCCACCCACCCCGCTCCTCCAGCACTGTGTGGGCCACCACCAGGTCGCCCGGCGGCGGTACCCCCACGAACTGCGCAGCCGCGTACGTCTGCAGCGCCAGCGGCCCCTTGATGTCCATGGCGCCCCGGCCGTGGAGCCAGCCGTCGGCCACGACGCCTGCGTACGGCGGGTGCTCCCACTCCGCCTCGTCGCCGGCGTCCACTACGTCGAGGTGACTGCTCAACATCACCGGTGGCGCTTCCCCGGTGCCGCGGATCACGCCGATGGCGTTCCCGACGCCGTCGGTCCACGCCTCATGGAAGTCGAGCCGCTCCAGCTCCTGGACCACCCGGCGGGCCACCGCCTCCTCATCGCCCGACGGGCCCGGGATCCGGATCAGGTCGGCGGCGAAGCCGATGGCAGCATCGAACGAGGTCTCCACGGTCCAGCGCTCCTCCGTCCAGGGCGTGCGTGAAATGAAAACGGCCCCGCCAGGGCGAGGCCGTTTTCCAGGGTTCCTGCGCGATCGGCTATCCGAGGAAGGCCCCGAGCAGCTGCTTCGCGCTTTCAATGAGCGTGCCCACGTCCACATCGGCCTCGTGGACCCGGGCGAACCACGGCGCCAGTACCAGCGACACCACGCCCATGAGCTTGATCAGGATGTTCAGCGACGGGCCGGAGGTGTCCTTGAACGGATCGCCCACCGTATCGCCGACCACCGCGGCCTTGTGCGGCTCGGAGCCCTTCCCGCCGTGGGCGCCCGCCTCGATGTGCTTCTTGGCGTTGTCCCACGCGCCGCCGGCGTTGGCCATGAAGAGCGCCATCAGCACGCCCGTCAC
>CAZSBL010000171.1:0-6685 GCA_964605205.1 uncultured Gemmatimonadaceae bacterium | reverse complement strand
CGCTGTCCAGCTCCCTCTTCGTGGCGCTGGTCATCGTGCCGGTGCTGTGCGCCCTGTTCATGAAGCTGGACAGCGAGCCGCGGCAGCCCATGCGGCCCGCAGCCCGTTGGGCGCTCCTGGGCGTCACCGGGCTGGTCCTCATCGGCATCGCCGCGTCGAACTGGGTGACGGCCCTGCTCTTCGTCGGGCTGGGGGCCGGGCTCTGGTTCGTCCATACCCGGGTCATGACCCGGGTGGCCCGCTGGTTCCAGGATGAAGGCGTGCCCGGGATGCTCGACCGCTACGAGGTGGGGATCCGCTGGTCGCTGAACCACCGGGGCGTGATCGTGGCCATCGCCATCGTCGTGTTCGTCGGGACGGTTGCCCTCTTCATGCGCTTCAACCACGGCGTGGAGTACTTCCCGGAGGGGATCCCGCCGTCGCAGGTGATGGCCCGGATCGACGTACCGGCCGGGACGCGGCCGGAGTTCATGAACCAGGTGACGGAGGTGGTCGAGGGCCAGATCCGTGGCGTGCAGGGCTTCGAGGACGTGGAGTCGGTGGTGGCCACCGTGGGAGGCGGCGGTGGTAACATGTTCGGCGGCGGTGGCGACGCCACGGTCACCGTGCAGTTCGCGGATTACGAGAACCGGCGCTACGACGTGTTCAACACGCTGCGGCAGTTCCAGGACACGGCGGGCACCGGGACTGCCGGCGCCGAGGTGACGGTGGTGGCGCAGGAGATGGGCCCGCCTACCGGCGAGCCGGTGAGCATCGAGATCTCCGGCGAGGACCCGGACGTGCTGAGGCGGCTGTCGACCCGGGCCATGACGATCCTCGAGTCATCGCCTGTGGGCCGGCGGCTGGAGGGGCTCGAGAGCAACATGGACGATGCTCGCCAGGAGCTCGTGATCGACGTGGACCGGGAGAAGGCTGCGCTCTACGGCCTGTCCACGGCCCAGGTCGGGAACACCATCCGCAGCGCGGTCCAGGGCACGGAGGCGGCCAAGTTCCGGCAGGGCGAGAAAGAGTACGACATCGTGGTCCGGCTGGCGGAGCGGTACCGGAGGGACCTGGACGCCATCGGTGACCTGAACGTGGTGGCCGAGGGCGGGATCCAGGTCCCGCTCTCGTCGATGGCCAGCTGGTACGTGGACGAGGGCGCGGGCAGCGTGAACCGGAAGGACCTGGAGCGGGTGGTCACCATCACCAGTGACGTGGCGGCGGGCGCCAACAGCAACGCGGTGTTCCAGGAAGTCCAGAGCACGCTCCGGGAAGCCGGGTTCAACGCGGAGCTGCCGCCGGGCTACACCCTGAGCTATACCGGTGAGCAGGAGGAGCAGATGGAGACCATGGGGTTCCTCTCCAACGCGTTCCTGATCGCGCTGATGCTCATGGGCTTCATCCTGGTCAGCCAGTTCAACTCGCTGGTGAAGCCGTTCATCATCCTGACCTCGGTGGTCATGTCCACGGTGGGCGTCCTGATCGGGCTCATCCTCTTCGGCTATCCCTTCGGCGTCATCATGACCGGCGTAGGGATCATCAGCCTGGCCGGCGTGGTGGTGAACAACGCCATCGTGCTCATCGACTACATCGACATCCTGCGCGAGCGCGACGGCCTGGATCGGCACGAGGCGCTGGTCCAGGGCGGGAAGACCCGGTTCCGGCCGGTGGTCCTCACCGCCATCACCACGGTGCTCGGGCTGATCCCGCTGGCCATCGGCCTGAACATCGACTTCTTCGGCTTCTTCGCCAGCCTCGACCCGAACATCTACTGGGGTGGCGAGCAGGCGGCGTGGTGGGGCAACATGGCCATCTCGGTGATCGCAGGGTTGACGTTCGCCACGGTCCTGACGCTGATCCTGGTCCCGGTCATGTACTCGCTGGTGGATGACGCCACCGACTTCTTCCAGGAGCACTTCGTGCGCGAGCGGGAGGAGGCGGTGGAGCCGCCGTACGCGGGACCGGTGGAGCCGAAGGCGGCCAGGGACCGGCAGCGCGAGCCCGAGCCGGCCATGGGGCGTTAGATGAGGACCACAGACAGATAGCCGCGCCTCCGGCCCGGCGGCCGGGGGAGGACCGGTGAGCTTCGGGCTCGCCGGCTATTCCCCTTTCCGGGTCTTTGACATATGGAGTGGGTGAAACGAAGCCAGGGTCGGCATCCGGGTGTACTGGCGAGGCGAACGCCCGGTGAACCGCGGAGGTGCGGAGACGCGGAGCACACGCGGAGTTTTTTCTTCTGGCTGCGGTGAGACTGTTGACGAAGTACGGGTACGCCCGTAGCCTTGGGTGTACGAGGAAGTACCGCGGAAGCATTTGTTGGCCGCTTGGCACCGCGGGGCAGGACGCAGGCCGGGGATGGATCCCGGAGCCGGAACGATTCTGGCGCCCTCGTCGCATGCCGAACCAAAGGTCTAAAGTGCCGGGACAGCGAACTTGCATGAATCAACGCCCCGTCACTTCGAAAGTGGCGGGGTGTTTTTTTGTTATGGCGCCCCCGCCGAGCATTCGAACCGAGCATCCGAAACGAGCGAGCATGAGCGACGCACACCCATCGACCGAAGCGCCCGCGGGCGTGAGCTACACGTTCACCTCCGAGAGCGTCTCGGAGGGCCACCCGGACAAGGTCTGCGACTACATCGCCGACTCGATCCTGGACGCGCACCTGGACCAGGACCCGGACAGCCGGGTGGCGTGCGAGGTCCTGTGCAAGGAGGGCAACGTCATCCTGGCGGGCGAGATCACGAGCAATGCCGACGTGGACCTCGAGGCCGTGACCCGGAGCGCGATCCGGGAGATCGGCTACGTGGACCACGACCAGCCGTTCCGGGCGGACGGCGTGCGGATCCAGTCGTTCGTCTCCAGGCAGGCGGGCGAGATCTCGCAGGGCGTGACGGCCGAGACGAGCCTGTCGGGGGAGCAGGGCGCGGGCGACCAGGGGATCATGTTCGGCTACGCGACGGCCGAGACCCCCGAGCTCATGCCGCTGCCGATCCTCCTGGCCCACCGCCTGGCCCGGCGACTCGCCGGGCACCGCAAGGAGGGCGATGTCTCCTGGCTCCGACCGGACTCGAAGACCCAGGTGTCGGTCCGTTATGAAGACGACGAGCCGGTGGCCGTCACCGACGTCCTGGTCTCCACCCAGCACACCGAAGCCGTGGACCGGGACGCGATCCGGGAGTTCGTGGCCACTACCCTGGTCCCCCGGTCGCTGGACGGGTGGTACCACGACGATATCCGGCTGCTGGTGAACCCCACGGGCAGCTTCGTGCGGGGCGGACCGTCGGCGGACGCGGGTGTGACCGGCCGGAAGATCATCGTGGACACCTACGGCGGGATGGGGCATCACGGCGGCGGTGCGTTCAGCGGGAAGGACCCGTCGAAGGTGGACCGGTCCGGCGCGTACTTCTGCCGGCACGTGGCCCGGGAGGTGGTGAAGCAGGGGCTGGCGCGGCGGGCGGAGGTGCAGGTGGCGTACGCCATCGGCGTCGCCCAGCCGATCTCGGTGAAGGTGGACACCTTCGGGACCGGCGACCCGGCGGCGGCCTCCGAGCTGGCCGCCACGTTCGATTTCCGGCCCGGGGCCATCATCGAGCGGCTCGGTCTGCTGCGGCCGATCTACCGTGAGACCACGAACTACGGGCACTTCGGGAAGCCCGGGCTTCCCTGGGAAGCGTAGGAAGACGGGAGGGGCGGCACCATGGCGAAGTCGCGATACCTGGAAGCGCTGAAGGACCGGGTCCTGATCTACGACGGGGCCATGGGCACGAGCATCCAGGCGAAGGGGCTGACGGCGGAGGACTTCGGTGGCCCGGAGCTGGAGGGGTGCAACGACCACCTGGTGCTGAGCCGACCGGACGTGATCGAGGCGATCCACGGGTCGTTCCTGGAGGCTGGGTGCGATGTGGTGGAGACGGACACCTTCCGGGCGAACCGTCTGACGCTGGAGGAGTACGGGCTCGGCCACAAGGTGATCGAGCTGAACCGGGCCGCCGCGGAGGTGGCGCGCCGGGCGTGCGATCGGTTCGCCACCGAGGACCGGCCCCGGTTCGTCGCCGGCTCCATCGGGCCCAGCGGGTACCTGCCCAGCACGAACGATCCGTCGCTGGGCGACATGACGTACGCCGAGCTGGTGGACGTCTTCGCCGAGCAGGCCACGGGGCTGGTGGAAGGGGGCGTGGACGTGCTCCTCATCGAGACCAGCCAGGACATGCTCGAGGTGAAGGCCCAGATCACCGGGATCCGACGGGCGCTCGAGGAGCTCGGCCGGGACGGTTCGGGCGACGCGCCACGCGTCCCGATCCAGGCGCAGATCACCCTCGACACTTCCGGCCGCATGCTCCTGGGCACCGACATCGGCGCGGCGGCCACGGTGCTGGAAGCGCTGCGGGCCGACGTGATCGGGCTGAACTGCTCCACGGGGCCCGAGCACATGCGGGAGCCGGTCCGCTGGCTGACGGAGAACAGCACGCTCCCGATCAGCGTGATCCCGAACGCCGGGATCCCGCACAACCAGGCCGGTGAGGCGGTCTATCCGCTGACGCCGGAGGCGCTGGCCGACGCCCACGAGGAGTTCGTGACCGGGATGGGTGTGAACATCGTCGGCGGCTGCTGCGGCACCACGCCGGAGCACATCCGGCAGGTAGTGGATCGGGTGTGGGGCGTGGAGCCCGCGGCCCGTGAGGTGAAGCCGGTGGCCCGGGTGGCCAGCGCAATGACGGCGTACGACATGGCCCAGATCCCGGCACCCACCCTCATAGGCGAGCGGGTGAACACCCAGGGCAGCCGGGCGGTGAAGCGGCGGCTGCTGGACGACGACTACGAGGGCGTGCGGGACATCGCCCGGGGCCAGGTCGAGGGCGGGGCCCACCTCCTGGACGTGTGCGTGGCCCTCACCGAGCGGCAGGACGAGGCCGACCAGATGCGCTCGCTGGTGAAGCTGCTGGCCCAGAGCGTGGAGACACCGCTGGTCATCGACACCACGGAAGCCGATGTGGTACAGGCCGCGCTGGAGCAGTACCCGGGGCGGGCGGTGATCAACTCCATCAACCTGGAGAACGGCCGCCAGCGGATCGACGAGGTGGTGCCACTGGCGGTGGAGCACGGCGCCGCGCTGGTGGCGCTCACCATCGACGAGGACGGGATGGCCAAGACGGCCGACCGGAAGGTTGAGATCGCGAAGCGGATCCACGACATCGTGGTGGGCGAGTACGGACTCGACCCCGGCGACCTGATCTTCGACGACCTGACCTTCACCCTGGCCACCGGCGATGACGAGTTCCGGCCCAGCGCCATGGCCACGCTGGACGGGATCGAAGGGATCAAGAGCCAGCTGCCCGGCGTCCATACGTCCCTGGGCGTCAGCAACGTCAGCTTCGGGCTCCAGACCCACGCCCGGGCGGTCCTCAACTCCGTCTTCCTGCACCACTGCGTGGAGCGGGGGCTGGACATGGCCATTGTGAACCCGGCCCACATCACGCCCTACGCCGAGGTCGACGAGGAGCAGCGGGCGCTGGCCGACGACCTCATCTTCGACCGCCGCGAAGACGCCCTCGCCCGCTTCATCGAGTTCTACCAGGAGCACGACGTCGAGGAGGAAGCGGAGGGCGATCCCCGCGAGGAGATGACGGTCGATGACGCCATCCACTGGAGCATCCTGCACCGGAAGAAGGACGGCGTGGAGCCGCTGGTGGACCACGCCATTGCCCGGCGCTTGAACGGCGATCGAGGTTCGATCCCGTCCGCCGCGCGGAGCGCGGGTTCGCAGGACCTGGAGGCTGCCGGTGATACGAAAGGGAGCGACAGCGACCGGTCGGACCTCGAGGCCATTCCGGAATCCTACCCGACACCGGAGACGCACGTGGCCGGGGTCGACGTGCTGAACAACGTCCTGCTGCCGGCCATGAAGGAGGTGGGCGACAAGTTCGGGGCCGGCGAGCTGATCCTGCCGTTCGTGCTGCAGAGCGCGGAGGTCATGAAGAAGGCGGTCGCCCGGATGGAGACGTACCTGGAAAAGGTGGAGGGCGAGTCGAAGGGGACGGTGGTGCTGGCCACGGTCTACGGCGATGTGCACGACATCGGGAAGAACCTGGTCCACACGATCCTGGACAACAACGGCTACACCGTCCATGACCTGGGCAAGCAGGTGCCGGTGAACGACATCCTGGCGAAGGCGGAGGAGGTGGACGCCGATGTGATCGGCCTCAGCGCGCTCCTGGTCAGCACCTCGAAGCAGATGCCGGCGGCGGTGCAGGAGCTCCACGCCCGGGGGCTCGAGTTCCCGGTCATGTGCGGCGGCGCGGCCATCAACCCGAGCTTCGTGCGGGCGGCCGCCTTCGTGGATGACGAGCAGACCGAGCTGTACGGCCCCGGCGTCTGGTACTGCAAGGACGCGTTCGAGGGACTTGCGGTGGTGGAAGCCCTGGTGGGCGACGACGCCGAGGCCTTCACCCGCGCCCGGCTCGACAAGATCCGGGAGCGGACCGAGCGCCGGGCCGAGCTGAAGGAGAAGGCGAAGGACATGCGGCCCGCGGAGCGGCCGGGGCCGTCGCCAGACGTGGAGGTCCCGGAGCCGTCGTTCACGGGCGTGAAGGTCATCGATCGGATCCCGCTCCGGGAGCTCTACCCGCTCATCGATCTGAACACGCTCTACCGGCTCCACTGGGGCGCGAAGAACGCGAAGGGCGAGGAGTACGAGCGGCTGAAG
>CAZSBL010000170.1:0-6719 GCA_964605205.1 uncultured Gemmatimonadaceae bacterium | reverse complement strand
CATCCGGGTGTGCGACTCCATCGCCTGCGAGATGGCCGGCGCGGCCGAGCTCCTGGAAACGCTGCGGGAGCGCCTGGGCGATGGCGTCCGGGTCATGCCCGCGCCGTGCATCGGCCGCTGCGACGCCGCCCCGGCCGTCTTAGTCGAGGACCACGTGGTGGAGAAGGCCACGGTCGAGTTCATCGAGGGATACGTGGCGGAGGAGAAGACGGCCGCCCGGACACCGGACTTCCGCCGGATGGATGCCTACGAGGAGGCCGGCGGGTACGGCGCGTTCCGGCGGTGCGCCTCGGGGGAGCTGGCCGTGGACACGGTGATCGGCACGCTCCGCGACGCCGGGTTGAAGGGGATGGGCGGCGCCGGGTTCCCGGCGTCGAGGAAGTGGGGCTTCGTGCGCGCGGAGCCGAGGCCCCGTACCGTCGTCGTGAACACCGACGAAGGGGAGCCGGGCACGTTCAAGGACCGCTCGATCCTGGAGGACGACCCGCACCAGATGCTCGAGGGCGCGCTGATCGCGGCGTGGGCGGTGGAGGCGGAAACGATCTTCATCTACGTACGAGACGAGTACCCGGGCTGCCTCTCGGCGCTGGGCTCGGCGATCAACGAGCTGCGCGGGGGCCCGCCCGCCGAGCTGCCGGAGATCGTGCTGAGGCGCGGCGCCGGGGCCTACATCTGCGGCGAGGAGACGGCGCTGATCGAGTCGCTGGAGGGGAAGCGGGGCGAGCCGCGGCTGCGGCCGCCGTTCCCGGCGCAGCACGGCGTCTTCGGGCTGCCTACGCTGGTCCACAACGTGGAGACGCTCTACTGGGTCCCGGCGATCCTGGAGCACGGCGCCGAGTGGTTCGCCGACCAGGGGCTGGAGGGGCACACGGGGCAGCGGCTCTTCTCGGTGAGCGGCCGGGTGAAGAACCCGGGCGTGTACCTGGCCCCCAACGGCGTCACCGTCAACGAGCTCATCGAAGACTACGCCGGCGGGATGCTCGACGGCCACGAGTTCTACGCCTACCTGCCCGGCGGCGCGTCGGGCGGGATCCTGCCGGCCGGCAGGGGTGACATCCCGCTGGACTTCGGCGGCGAGCTGGCCGAGCTGGGCTGCTTCGTGGGCTCCGGCGCCGTGGTGGTACTGAGCGACCACGACCGGGCCCGGGACGCGGCGCTGAACGTGATGCGCTTCTTCGCCCACGAGAGCTGCGGCAAGTGCACGCCGTGCCGGGTGGGCACCGACAAATCGGTGACGCTGATGGAGCGAGAGAATTGGGACGCCGAGCTGCTGGAGGAGCTGGGTGAAGCCATGGAAGACGCATCGATCTGTGGCCTGGGCCAGGCCGCGCCCAACGTGGTCCGGCGAGCGATGGAGCACTTCCCGAAGGAGTTCGAGTCATGAGCGAGAACGGGACGGGCGGAACGGTGACGTTCACCCTGGACGGGCGCGAGATCGAGGCCCGGGCCGACGAGACTGTCCTCCAGGCGGCGGAGCGGAACGGCGTGAAGGTCCCGCACCTCTGCTACACGGAGGGGATGCGGGTGGACGGGAACTGCCGGGCGTGCGTGGTGGAGGTCGAGGGTGAGCGGACGCTGGCGCCGTCGTGCTACCGCCAGCCCACCGACGGGATGGTGGTCCACACGCGGAACGAGCGGGCGCGGGCGTCACAGAAGATGGTGCTCGAGCTGCTCATGAGCGACATGCCCGAGGAGACCTACCGGGCCGACTCGGAGCTCCACGAGTGGGCAGACCGCCTGGGCGTGACCAAGGGCCGGTTCCCCACCCGCACACAGCCGGCGCCGGACCTCTCCCACGCCGGGATGACCGTCCGGCTGGACGCGTGCATCCAGTGCACCCGGTGCGTCCGTGCGTGCCGGGAGGAGCAGGTCAATGACGTCATCGGTTACGCCCACCGGGGCGCCGACTCCAGGATCGTGTTCGACTTCGACGACCCCATGGGGCAGTCCACGTGTGTGGCGTGCGGCGAGTGCGTCCAGGCGTGCCCCACCGGCGCGCTGATGCCGAGGCGGCTCCCCGACCGGGACGCCACCCTCTTCCCGAGCCTGGACACGTACGCGCCGCCGGAGCCGGCGGAGCGGGCCGCGGGGAACGGCGCGGGCGGGAATGGCGCGGGCGGGGTGAACAGCGTCCCGTCGCTCTGTCCGTACTGCGGCGTGGGGTGCCAGGTCACGTACCACGAGCAGGACGGGCGGATCACCCACACCACCGGGCGGGACGGGCCGGCGAACGAGGGCCGGCTGTGCGTGAAGGGCCGGTTCGGCTTCGATTACGTCCACAACCGGCAGCGGCTGACGAAGCCGCTGATCCGGAAGGAGGGCGTGATGAAGGCGCCCGACGGGATCATCGACCCCCGAGAGTGGGCCGGCGTCTTCCGGGAAGCGACGTGGGAGGAGGCGCTGGACACCGCCGCCGCGGGGCTGCGGAAGATCCTGGACGAGCACGGCGGCGGCGCGCTGGCCGGATTCGGCTCGGCCAAGGGGAGCAACGAGGAGGCGTACCTCTTCCAGAAGCTGATCCGGGCCGGATTCGGGACCAACAACGTGGACCACTGCACCCGGCTCTGCCACGCCTCCAGCGTGGCGGCGCTGCTGGAGATGATCGGGAGCGGCGCCGTATCTAACCCGTTCGCCGACGTCCAGCACGCGGACGTGTTCATTGTCATCGGGGCGAACCCGACGATAAACCATCCGGTGGCCGCGACCTTTATGAAGAACGCCATCGAGGGGGGCGCAAAGTTCATCCTCATCGACCCGCGAGCCACGGACATGGCGCGGATGGCCACCCACTCCTTCCAGTTCAACCCGGGCACCGACGTGGCGCTGCTGAACGCCATGATCCACACCATCGTGGCCGAAGGACTGGTGGATCCGGCGTTCATCGACACCCGTACGGACGGCTGGGAGGAGTACAGGAAGAGTCTCACGGCGTACTCGCCGGAGGCGATGGAGGAGATCTGCGGGATCCCGGCCGACGAGATCCGGGCCGCCGCCCGCCTCTACGCCACGGCCGACAACGCCATGATCTTCTGGGGGATGGGGATCGCCCAGCACACCCACGGCACCGACAACGCCCGGTGCCTGATCAACCTGGCGCTGATCACCGGCCAGATCGGACGGCGCGGGGCGGGGCTGCACCCGCTCCGGGGCCAGAACAACGTGCAGGGCGCGTCGGACATGGGGCTCATCCCCATGGTCTATCCCGACTACCAGGACGTGGCCAGCGCCGAGGTCCGGGAGTGGTTCGAGGACTTCTGGGGTGCCGAGCTCGACCCGGACCCGGGGCTCACCGTGGTGGAGATCATGAACGCCGCGCTGGAGCGGGAGATCCGGGGGATGTACATCATGGGCGAGAACCCGGCCATGTCCGACCCGGACCTCGAGCACGTGCGCGAGGCGCTCTCCGTCATGGACTGGCTGGTGGTCCAGGAGATCTTCCTGACCGAGACCGCCTCATTCGCGGACGTGATCCTGCCGGCCTCCGCCTTCCCCGAGAAGACCGGCACATTCACGAACAGCGACCGCCGGGTCCAGCTCGGCCGGCAGGTCCTCGACCCGCCGGGCGAGGCCCGCCAGGACCTCTGGATCATCCAGGAGCTGGGCCGCCGGATCGGCATGGACTGGCACTACGACGGTCCCGCCGAGGTCTTCGAGGAGATCCGACAGTGCACCGCCAGCATGTACGGCATCACCTGGGACCGGCTCCAGGAGGAGCACGCCGTGACGTACCCGTGCCGCGAGATCGGCGACCCGGGAACCGAGGTCCTGTTCGATGACAGCTTCCCCACGGAGAACGGACTCGGGCACCTCAAGGTGGTGGACTACACCGAGGCCGCCGAGCTGCCCGATGACGACTACCCGCACGTGCTCATCACCGGCCGGCTCCTGGAGCACTGGCACACCGGCGCCATGACCCGCCGCGCCGAGGTACTCGACGCCATCGAGCCCGTCCCCATGGTCTCGCTGAACCCGCGGGACATGGAAGGCTGGGGCGTCGAGCGCGGCGACCCCGTCACCCTCCGGACCCGCCGGGGCTCGGTGGTGGCCATCGCCCGCCACGACCCGACGCTCCCCGAGGGCGCCATCTTCCTCCCCTTCTGCTACACCGAGGCGCCGGCCAACCTGATGACGAACCCGCAGCTCGACCCCGACGGAAAGATCCCCGAGTTCAAGTACTGCGCCGTGAAGGTCACCCCCGGCGGCGAGGTGGAGCCGGCGGCGTTCGCGGCGTCGACCGACGGGGCGACGGGCTAGGCGGGTCTGCGGCCGGGCTGCAGCTGGGCCGGCGCATCGTCAACCGCGGAGTCGCGAAGGCGCGAAGGGGAAGGGCAAGACGCCAGGCAGGCAAGGCCAGGGGCGTGGTGGGTATCGAAGCTGCGCCTTCAGCTCCGCGGCTCCGCGGTTTACCGGGCGCCGTTCTCCTCCAGAACCCCGGCCAACCACGCCGCGGCATGATCCAGTTCCTGGGGGATGATGCCGTGGCCCATGGGGTAGTCCCGGGCCTCGAGGTCGGCGCCGGCGGACCGCAGCGCCTCCCTGCCCCGCACGGCCAGGGGGTCGTACACCACCGCCGGGTCGCGAGTGCCGTGGCCCCACCAGAACGCGGTGTCGGCCACGGTCTCCGGCGCCACCTCGATATCCGTGTGCGACGGGACGAACCCGCTGAAGTTGAGCACGCCCGGCGCCCGCCCCGGATACCGGAGCGCCCAGCCGATGGCCATGGTGCCCCCCTGGGAGAAGCCGCCGGGGACCACCGGACCGGGCTCGAAGTCGAGGAGGTCGGGCAGCTCGTCCATGAGCGCGTCGAGGGCGGCCTGCGACGACCGGAAGCTCTCTTCCTCCGGGCGGTCCCCACCCTCGTAGCGGTACCACGCCCAACCGGGGCCGTACCCCCACGGGGCGCCCGGGTGCAGCGCCCGGGGGAAGACCAGCGCCACGTGGTCGGGAAACGCCCCGGCCAGCGGCACCAGGTCGTCAAGGTCGGCCCCGCGGCCGTGCATGAGGATGACGACGGGCGTGCCGTCGACCGCGTCTTCGGGGATCCGGGTGCGGGTCTCCAGCATCACGTGAGCGGCTTCAACGCCGGCTCGATGCTCTCGCGCCGGTCCTCCAGCCACGACGGGAGCTTCAGCGACGTGCCCAGCGACTCCTCGGACTCGTCGATGAGGAAACCGGGGCCGTCGGTGGCGATCTCCAGCAGCTGGCCGTCCGGCGCCCGGAAATAGATGCTCCGGAAGTACTGGCGGTCCAGCACCGGCGTCACGTCCAAGCCCAGCCGCTGAAGGTGATCGCGCCACGCCTCCTGCTCCTCCTCGCCCTCCGCCCGGAACGCCACGTGATGCGTCTGGCCCAGCCCACCCCGGGCACTGTAGCTCGAGTTCTTCCACCCGAACAGGGTCCACGCGCTTTGGGGGAGGACCGCGCCATCGTCGCCGCGGGCGCCCCAGAAGTAGTGGTGCGTGTCCCGGTCATCCCGGTTCACCGTCCGCTTGATCACGTCCAGACCCAGCGCCGCCGGGTACCAGTCCAGCGCCAGCTCCAGGTCATCGGTGATCCCACTGATGTGATGGATCCCGTCCAGCCGCATGTCCGGAATGATCTCCTCCACCGGCTCCGGCCACGTCAGCGCCTTGATGGCCGCTTCGTCCCGGTTGCCCCGGAGCAGCTTCTCCGGTGGGACCTGGAGCGCCTGACCCAGCTCCTCCGGCGATTCGTCGATCAGGTAGCCCGGACCCGCCGTGGCGATCTCCAGCACCTGGCCGTCCGGGTCCCGGAAGTAGATGCTCGTGAAGTAGCCCCGGTCGTACGGACCCGTGACCTCCACCCCCGCGTCCTCCAGCCGACGCTTCCACTTCAGCTGCGCGTCCTCCGTCTCCACACCCAGCGCCAGGTGATGCACGCCGCCCACCCCCCAGTGCCCTCGCCGCGCGTTCGGCCACTCGAAGAACGTCAACAGCGTGCCCGGACGGCCCACCTCGTCGCCGAAGTAGAGGTGGTAGGCCCCCGGGTCGTCGAAATTCACCGTCCGCTTCACCAGCCCCAGCCCCAACAGATCACCGTAGAACCGGAGCGTCTGGCGGGCGTCCTGCGCCACCATCGTGATGTGGTGGAATCCGCTCGTCGTCAGCTGTGGCATGTGGTCTCCCGTTGACATCCTGTCCTGCCCCGGGCGCTATCTTCGTGCCGAGGGGAATATCTTTGATCAAAGATAATGGTGGGGGCGGGGATGTCAACGGGGGCTCGGCGGGCTTCGCCCACCTCGCAACAGGCGGCGCGACGGGCACGGCCGCGACATCCGTCGGCGCCACGGACGCGCCGCAACAGGCCCGGGGCGGCGGGGTTCGTCGCGCCGGCCTCTGTTCGGGGTGAAGTCCGGGCTCGCGGCTCCCTCTCCGGGCGCGGCGCCCCGGGCATCAGGCGCCGCGAACGGCGGATCGGTCTGGCGGTCGGGCCCCGGGCGCGGCGCATCCGGCTCGGCCCTCCGGGCCTCGCAACGGCTCACTTCGTTCGCAAGCACGCTCACTCCGTTCGCAACAGGCGCCGCTTCGCGGGCGCAATGGGCTCGCCTGGCGGCTCGCAACACGCCGGGCCCTGACGGGCCCGGCAATCGGCGGGCTTCGCCCGCAGGTGCGGCGGCCCTTCGGGCGCCGCAGGGGTGGCAGGGGAGAGGGGCGGGCGCAGTGCGAGCGACGCGAGCGTTCCCCCGGCGAGCGCAGCGA
>CAZSBL010000169.1:6373-6810 GCA_964605205.1 uncultured Gemmatimonadaceae bacterium | reverse complement strand
ACCTCCCGCCCCATGAGCTGCGTCTCCGACCGCCCGAGCAGCGACACCGCCGCCGGGTTCGCCGACCGGATCCGGCCCACCGGGTCCGAGACCAGCACCGCGTCCGCCATGGTCCGCAGCACCTCGTCGGTGCCGAGAGCGCGGGCGGGGGCGAAGACCCGGTACCGGACCGCCACGATGGCCGCGGCGATGCCGCCCACCAGGATCGAGACTACCGTGAGGAGCCCGGCCCGGAACGGGTCCCGGGCGAAGAGGTAGTCCAGGAGGGGGAGGGAGCCCATCACGCCGACGGCCACCAGCCCGGCGCGCTCCATGCGAGCCTCGCCCGTGGATACATCCCGGCGCGACCACGCTACCAGCGCCACCGACCCCACCATGACCGGGACCTCGAAGGCCAGGAACAGGGCGCCCAGCCACCCCCCCCCCCCCAAACCCCC
>CAZSBL010000169.1:0-6363 GCA_964605205.1 uncultured Gemmatimonadaceae bacterium | reverse complement strand
AGCGATTGGAGACCCCGGACCAGCCACGGGCTCACGGCGTTCACGGCCGCGAACGCGCCACCCACCCCCCAGACCGCCCATACCGGCGGCCCCACCTCATCGTCCGTCATGGCCCGGGCCAGCCGGTACACCGCCGGCGGCGTCAGCGGGATGAACAGGTACGCCACCCGGAGCCACAGCTCCTCCGCCGCCGGTGTGGGGGCACCGTGGGTCATGCCCAGCGCCACCAGCCACAGCGCCATGAGCACCGAGAGCTGGAAGTACTTCCGGCTCGAGCCGCCGAACCGCTCGAAGAACATGACGCCAGCGCTCATGCCCGCGATGAGGATCGCGGTCAGCAGGTAGACCGGCACCATGGGGTCCGCGGCGTATTCCGGGCCCAGCGGTGACACGCTATTCGCCTCCGTGCACGGTTCAGGTTCGGGTTCGGCTGCCACCCGGAGTATCGGCAGGGTGCGGCCGCGTCTTTAGAGGCCACTCGCTCAGGGCGCGCCCCTCGCCGGGTCGCTAGCTGGGCGCCCCCAGTCGTTCGGCGATCCGCTCCGCCAGCTGCGCCGGCGTGAAGGGCTTCGAGAGGAGGTCGACAGGCTCGCCGGCTTCGTCGACCAGCTCGTCTTCATAGCCGGACATGAAGAGGACCGGCAGCTCCGGATGCCGCCGGGCCAGCTCCGCGGCCAGCGCCCGGCCGCCCATCTCGGGCATCACCAGGTCGGTGAGGACCAGGTGGACCGTCCCGGGGTAGGCCTCGAAGACCTCCAGCGCCTCCCGCCCGTTGGCGGCGGTCAGCACCGTGTGCCCTTCCCGCTCGATGACCCGCGCGGCCAGCCCCCGCACCCCGTCCTCGTCCTCCGCCACCAGGATCGTGCGCCCGGCGCCCGGCGCCGCGTCGGAGGCGGGCGTCCGCCCGGAGGCGGGCCGCGCCTCGTCGTCGGCCCCGACGCGGTCGTCACCGGTCTCGCCGCTCTCGCCGCTCTCGCCGGCACCCTCCCCGGCCTCCGCCCGCGGCAGGTACACCATGAACCGCGAGCCCTCGCCGGGCGCGCTCTCCACCGAGATCTGCCCGCCCGACTGCTTCACGATCCCGAAGACGGTGGACAGCCCGAGACCGGTGCCCCGGCCCTGCTCCTTGGTGGTGAAGAACGGATCGAAGATCTGGTCCAGCGTCTCCCGGTCCATCCCGACACCCGTGTCGGCCACGGTGATCCGGACGGCCGATCCCGGCTCCATCTCCCACGTGCTCTCCAGCGCGTCATCCGCCTCGAACGGCACCCCCTCGGTGGTAATCGTGAGAACGCCGCCATCGGGCATGGCGTCGCGGGCGTTGATGGCCAGGTTCATCAGCACCTGCGTGAGCTGGCCCCGGTCCGCCCGCACCGTGCAGTCCTGGGGGCAGAGCCGGGTCTCGAGGCGGATCCCCTCGCCGAGGATCCCGTCGAGCATCCGCCGGGTATCGCGAACCACCTCGTTGACCTTCAGCGGCCGCGGCCGCATCACCTGGCGGCTGCTGAACGCCAGCAGCTGCTGCGTCAGGCTCGCCGCCCGCATCCCCGCCCGCTCGATCTCCTCCAGGTCGCGACGCACCCGCTCCGGCTCCCCCAGCTCCTCCATGGCGAACCGGACGTGCCCGTTGATCACCGTCATCAGGTTGTTGAAGTCGTGGGCGACCCCGCCGGCCAGCGTGCCGATGGACTCCAGCTTCTGCGCCTGGCGCAGCTCCTCCTCCCGCTCCCGCAGCTTCGCCTCCGCCGCCTTCCGCTCACTGATGTCCCGGTAGATGGCGTACAGCTGGAGCGGCTCGCCCGGCACGTCCAGGCGACGGGCCAGGATCGAGACATCCACCCGCATCCCGTCCTTCCGGACCCGGACCGTCTCCTCCATGATGTCCTGCCCGGCGGCGATGATCCGGGCGAGCTCACGCCCCTCCCGGTGCCGGTCCCCGGGGACGATGAGGTCCTCGAGATCCCGGCCCACGGCCTCCTCCTCCGTATACCCGAAGAGCCGGGTGAACTCGTCGTTCATCCGCAGCACCCGGTCCCCGGCGTCCACCATGACGATGGCCTCCGGGATGTTGTCGAAGAGGTCCTCGAAGTAGCGACGCTGCAGCGCCACCGCCTCCTCCGCCGCCAGCCGGTCGCTGATGTCCCGGGCCACCAGCACCGTCCCGCGACGTCGCTCGCCCTCCACCAGCGGCTCCGCCGCCACGCTCACCGGCACCCGCGTACCGTCCCACGCCACCGCCCACAGCTCCCGGTCCCGCAGCGTGATCCCCGGCTCCGGCAGCCACGGCGCGCCGTCCTCCTCCCGCAGGAACCGCGACGCCGGCTGGCCCTTCAGCGACTCCGCCCCGACACCCAGCAGCGCGTTGGCGGCCCGGTTCACCCCCCGGATCCGGCCGTCGTCATCGAGCATCAGCACCACGTCCGACATCGCCGCCAGCACCTCGCCCGTGCCGAACGCCCGGGCCAACGCGAAGACCCGGTACTGGACCGCCACCCACACCGCCACCACCGCCGCGACCGCTATGGCTGGCGGCGTGATCCATCCGGCCCGGTACACCGGCCACGGCAGCCAGTAGTCCAGCAGCGTCAGCGACCCCACGGCCACCGCCATCGCCATGGCGCTCCGCTCCACCCGGTCCGTCCGGGTCACCGCTCGACGACGGTTGATCACCAGCTCTACCACCGCCCACCCCAGCACGCCGACGACGTAGACCATGTACAGGGCGCCGAGCCACCCCCGGTCGGCCAGTGTGAGGCCTCGGGTGGCCGATCGGAGTCCCTCCACGAGCCATGGCGTCGCCGCACTCAGGACCGCGAACGTGATGGCGAGCACCAGCACGCCGGTCAGCATCCGCCCGCGGCGGACCACCGACACCTCCCGCACCAGCCAGAGGACCGTAATGGCCGTGAACGGGTCGAGGACCCACGTGGCCCGGAGCCAGAGCAGCTCCGTGCCCGGGTCCGCCGCGAGGACGGCCAGCCCCAGCGTGGTCAGCCAGCCGGCGGCCACCACGGCCACCACGAAGAACCGACGGCTCGCCCGGGTCACGCGGGAGTGCGTGACGATGGCGATGCCCGCCGCCAGGACCACCAGCGCCGCCGCGAAATAGACGCCCCCCAGGGGCTGCCAGGCGAATGTCAGGCCGTCGATCAAGCTGCGTCCTCTCCGGCGTTGAGACTCCTCCTCGACTCCAGTATCGGACTACGGGGCCGAACCTTGAGGCGTCCCGCCGATCAGTGGTCCACTCCCGCCTTCGCCGCCGCCCCGCCCGCCAGCACCGCCCGCAGGTACCGGCCCGTGTGGGAGCCGTCCACCTCCGCCACCTCCGTCGGCCGCCCCGCCGCCACGATGGTGCCGCCCCCCGGCCCCGCCTCCGGGCCCAGGTCGATGATCCAGTCCGCCGCCCGGATCATGTCCAGGTTGTGCTCGATGACCACCACCGTGTGGCCCGCGTCCACCAGCTTCTGGAGCACGCCCACCAGCTTGTGGACCTCCGGGCCGCTGAGCCCCGTGGTGGGCTCGTCCAGGATGTAGAGCCGCTTCCCCTTCCGCTTGCCGGCCCGGGCCAGCTCCCGGGCGATCTTCATCCGCTGCGCCTCGCCGCCGCTCAGCGTCGGCGCCGCCTGACCCAGCCGCAGGTAGCCCAGCCCCACCTGCTGGAGCTGCCAGAGCGTCCGACCCAGACGGTCCTCCCGGATGAAGAACTTGATGGCCTCGTCAACGGTCATGTCCAGCACGTCCCGGATGGTCCTGCCCTTGACCTTCACCTCCAGCGTCTCCGGCGAGTACCGGGCCCCGCCGCACGCGTCGCACGGCACGTACACGTCGGCCATGAAGACCATCTCCACCTCCACCACGCCGTCGCCCTTGCACTCCTCGCAGCGCCCGCCCTTGGTGTTGAACGAGAACCGGCCCTTATCATACCCCCGCTCTTTGGACAGCGGCTGGTCGGCGAAGATCTTCCGGATGTAATCGAACGCCTTCGTGTACGTGGCCGGGTTCGACCGCGGCGTCCGCCCGATGGGGCTCTGGTCCACCAGCGCCACGGCGTGCAGGAAGCCCACGCCCTCGATCCGGTCATAGCTCCCCACCGCCTCGCCCAGGTGCTCCCTGGCCGAGTGCTCCCCCTCCAGCTCCCGCTCCAGCGCACGGAAGAGGATGTCGTGAACCAGCGTCGACTTGCCGCTGCCGCTGACCCCCGTGACCACGGTCAGCGTGTCCAGCGGAATCTCCACGTCCACGGCGTCGAGGTTGTGGAGCGTGGCCCCCTCGATGCGGAGCGACTTCCGGTCCACCGGACGCCCCCGTGATTCCGGTGGGGTCAGCCCCCCGGCCAGGTAGCGCGCCGTAGCGGTAGCCTTGGGATGGGTTTCATCTGAATTTGAATCTGAATGTGAAGTTGAATTCTTGGCGTCCGGGGCATCAGGAGCTTCATCCCCGTCCTCCTCCTTCAATGTCAAATTCGAATTCGAATTCGAATTCAAATCCGAGGCCAGCCCCAGCAGCTCCTCCACCGTCCCCTGGAAGACCACCTCCCCACCCTTCTCCCCGCTGGCCGGCCCCAGCTCCACCACCTGGTCGGCGCGCTGGATGACCGCCGGGTCGTGCTCCACCACGAGCACGGTGTTGCCCCCGTCGCGGAGCTTCTCCAGCAGCGTGATCAGGCGGTCGTTGTCCCGGGCGTGGAGCCCGATGGTCGGCTCGTCCAGGACGTAGAGGGTATCCATGAGACTCGCGCCCAGGGAGTTGGCCAGCGTGATCCGCTGGGTCTCGCCGCCGCTGAGGGTACGGGTCTGGCGGTCCAGCGTCAGGTAGCCGAGGCCCACGTCGTCGAGGAAGGCCAGCCGATCGTTGATCTCGTCGAGGATCGGGCCCGCCACGGAGGTGTCGGTCTGCCGCAGGTGGTGGGAAGCGAGCTGTTCATTTGAAATTGAATCTGCATTTGCATTCGAATTCGAATCCAAACTGGCGAACCACTCCCGGGCCTCCTCGATCCGCAGCATCCCGATCTCGCCGATGTGGCGGCCGGCCACCCGCACGTAGAGCGCCTCGCGACGGAGCCGGTAGCCGTGGCACTCAGGGCACGTCCGGGCCATCTGGTACTTCCGCAGGAAGACCCGGATGTACGCCTTGTACTTCTTCTTCTCCCGGGTCCTGAAGAACGGGATCACGCCCTGGAAGCTCTTGCCCTTCCCCTTCCGCTTCACGCCGTGGATCACGTGCCGGCGGAACCGCTCCGGGAGCTCGTTCCACGGGGTGTCCAGGTCCACGCCCCGCTGCTCGGCGAACTCGAAGAGCCGGCTCCGGTAGCGCTTCCGGTACCGCTTCACCTCCCACGGATCCACGGCGCCCTGGCGCAGCGACCGCTCCAGCACCGGGACGATGAGGTCCTCGTGGTACTCCAGCACCGCGCCGAACCCCTTGCACTCCTTGCAGCTGCCGTACGGGTTGTTGAACGAGAACAGCCGCGGCGTGGGCTCCAGGAACGCGATCTCGGGGTGCGTCTCGCAGCGGAAGCGCTCGCTGAAGCGGAGCGCCGCCCGCCCGGCCACCTCCGAGAGGCGGGAGCCGGAAGCTGAGGTCCCGTCGTCGTCGTCGTAGATGACCACTACGCACTCGCCCTCGCCCTCGGCGAAGGCCGTCCCCACCGAGTCCGCCAGCCGCTCCTGGCCGGCGGGGTCGACCTTCAGGCGGTCCACCACCACCAGCACGGATTCTTCCTCGCTGAGGTCGTGGCCCAGGGCGTCGGGGTCGGAGGCGGCCGCGTCGTCCAGCATGAGCGTCTCGTCGCCGGCCAGGACCCGCACGAAGCCCATCTCCCGGAGGTTCTCCACAACCCGCTCGTGGCTCGCCCGGGCGCTCAGCGGGAGCGGGAACGCGACGACGATCCGGGTGCCTTCCTCCAGGCGCAGCACCACGTCCGTGGCGCTCTGCACCGTGTCCGGCTCCACCCGCTCGCCGCACTCCGGGCAGACCGTGACGCCGGCCCGGGCCCACAGCAGCCGCAGGTAGTCGTGGACCTCGGTGGCCGTGCCCACCGTGCTCCGGCTGGTCTTGGTCGGGTTCTTCTGCTCGATGGCCACCGCCGGCGCGATCCCCTCGACCCGGTCCACCGCCGGCTTCTCCATCCGCTCCAGGAACTGCTTTGCGTACGTGGACAGCGATTCCACGTAGCGACGCTGCCCCTCGGCGTAGATGGTGTCGAACGCCAGCGAGCTCTTCCCGCTCCCGCTGGGGCCCGTCACCACGATCAGCTTCCGGTGCGGGAGCTCGAGGTCGATGCCCTTCAGGTTGTGCTGCCGCGCGTTGCGGACGAGGATCGAGGATTTCAAGGCGCAAGAGCAAGGGTCAAGAGCAAGCGTC
>CAZSBL010000168.1:0-6858 GCA_964605205.1 uncultured Gemmatimonadaceae bacterium | reverse complement strand
TGCACCGGGTGGCGGTGAACAGCGCGCTGCAGGGGAAGCGGTCGCGGAAGCGGCACGACAGCCGGGAGACCGCGCTGCCCACCACGCTCCCCGGGCGGAGCCTCCGGGGCCCGACGGAGCTCCGGCTCACGCTGGAGCGGGCCATGGAGCGGCTGCCCGACGGGATGCGCCAGGTCCTGGTGCTCCACGACGTGGAAGGGTTCACTCACGAAGAGATCGGCGACATGCTCGGCGTGGCGCCGGGCACGAGCAAGAGTCAACTGCACAAGGCGCGGGCGAAGATGCGAGCCATCCTTCGCACGCGGGAGGGAGAAGGGAGGGCGTATGCCGCATCTGACGCTTGAGGCGCTGGCGCGTCTCGTGGATGAGGCGCCCACGGGCGACGAACATCGACACCTGGCCGAGTGCGCCCGGTGTCGGGACGAGCTGGAGGCACTCAGGGACCAGACCGAGTCGCTGGGCGCGCTGCCGAAGATGACGCCCCCACCGGACCTCTGGCCGGAGCTCCGGACCCGGCTGCGGCAGGAGGGGCTCGTGACCCGCTCCCGTCCCCGCAGCTCCCCCCGGATCGCACCGATCGCCGCCGCTCTCGTCCTCTTCATCGCCGGCGGCGCCACCGGGTTCGTGGCCCGGGGAGCCTTGCCGGGCGCGCCGGACGCACCGGGCGCGCAGGACGCGTCGGACGCCGGCACGCCCGTAGCCGCGGCCCCGCAGGAGGTCCCGGACATCGGCGCGAATCCGGCCGCGGACCCGGCCGCCGGCCCGGCCGCGGACCCGGCCGACCCTCGCCTCGCTTCCGGCGACGTGACCGACGTGGAGCGAGCCCAGGAGCTGTTCACCGCGGCCCTCGACCGGTACATGCGGGCGAATAGCACGCCGGCCCCGGACCCGGCCGCCCGGCTGGCGGCCCTCGACAACATCGTGCTGACCACCGCCGAAGCGCTGAACCAGTCGCCGGCGGACCCGGTGATCAACAGCTTCCACCTGACGGCCGTGGCCGAGCGCAACCAGCTTCTCCGGCAGGTAGCGGCCTCCGGCGAGTCCGTCTTCTGAGGATGGCCATGCGACACGTCCTGCTGGCTCCCGTGCTCGGCCCCGCCCTCGTCGTCCCCCTCGTGGCCGCGCTCGTGGCCGCGCTCGTGGCGCCCGTCGGTGCGCAGGAGGTACAGGAGGTAATGGTACGCTCCTCGCCCGCCTGGCTGGGCATCAGCTACGATGCCCGCTGGGTCCTGGAAGGCGGCAGTTGCTCCCCTCAGGTGGTGATCGAGAACGTGGTCCAGGGCTCACCGGCCGAGCGGGCCGGGCTCCGTATCGGCGACGCCATCATCGCCGTCGACGACGAGCCCGTCCCACCGGGGCGGCTCCAGACCCTGGCCGCCCGGCTCATCCCCGGCGATTCCGTACGACTCCGCTTCCTCCGGGACGGCCACACCCACGACGTGACCGCCGTGGCCGACCGCCGCCCCGATCGCCCGCTCACCGTTTTCGTGGAAGCCGGGGGACGGGTACGGAGTATGGGCACCCCGGTCATCGAGCGCGCGGGCGACGCCATCATCGCCCGGAACGCGGCCGAGTGGGACCCGAAGAGGGTCCGGGGCTTCTGGGTCCGGGAGCCCGATGGCCGGACCGAGTACCACGTCATCGGCCGCGGGTCCAGCCCCCTCGATGAGCGGGTGGCCCAGCTCCTGGCGTGCGCCGACAGCGCCCGCTATCAGCCCCAGGGAGACCGCACGCTCCGGGTCGCGATCCAGCGCGTTCAGGAGCGGGCCGACAGCCTCCGGACTCTCTACAACGTCCGCGCACTCGAACGCGCCGAAGGCGTCCGCCTCTCCCGCCCGGACAGCGCCGCCGTATACCTCTTCCGGACCGACAGCGGCACCGTGAGTCCCGGCGCCTCCTACGCCTTCGCCTTCGAAAACCATGTGACCCTCGGACTGCGCGGCGTGGCCGGCGCCGAGCTCACCGCCCTCGAGCCCGAGCTGGCCGAGTACTTCCGCAACGCCGACCAGGGGCTCCTGGTCCTCCGCATCGCCCCAGGCACCCCCGCCCACCGGGCCGGGCTCCGCCCCGGCGACGTGGTCATCGCCGCCGACGGCCGCCGCCTCGAGTCCGTGGCCGAGCTGCGCCAGATCATCGCCCTCCCCACCGGAGACGCCATCGGCCTCCGCATCGTCCGCCGCGGCCGAGTCCGCGACCTGGAGCTCCGACGCGAATAGCCAACGACGGTCGCCGACCTCTGGAGTGGGTGAAACGGAACGAGGGTCGGCTGCCGGGGCTTGGGCGGGGCGAACGCCTGGTCAACCGCGGAGGCGCGAAGGCGCGGAGCATACGCTGAGTTTCTTCTTGTTGCGGCGAGGCGGCGCGGCCGGCGGCTGGGCGGCATACCGGCGAGGCTGCCTTTCCGAGCGAAGAACGGCCCCGTCAACGCGAAGCTCGCGTCTTCCGCCGCCCAGCCTGCCCTGCCCGGATCAAACTCACAAGAAGTTCTCCGCGGTTAACGATGCCTCCGGAGCCCACGACCCACTCGCAATGTCGAAGGGCCGGCATAACAAAACCCGTGGACCCTTCCCGGGCCCACGGGCTCGCCTCCGGAATCGCCGGAGATCGATCAGCCGACCTCTGATCGGCCGACTCCTGATCGGCCGACCTCTATCGAACGGCCGGCGCCTTCCAGCGACCGAACGGAAGCGTCGGCTCCGGGCGCACCTTCCCGCCCCAGATGAACGCCGAGATGGCCGGCCCCTTTACCTCTTCGTCTTCCCCACCCCGGATCACGATCCCCGCGGGGACCTTCCGCTCCGTGCCTGCATCCCGTTCCGTCACGTCCCGCTCCTTGCTCGGTCTATCCGTCACAGCGCGCCAGTGCGCACCAACCGTTATACAGCCAAGGCACGTGCCGTGCCGGGCGACGCAACAATGCCATAACCCGTTTCACCCCAACGTTTTACGCCGAAACCTCCTCGTCGGCGGGATCGTCGGATGTCCTTTTTTGTGGACGGCCGGGCGTGTCGGTCTGACACGTTTTCAGCCACCGACGGTAGCCCGGCAGCTCGAGAGTGCGGAAGATCAGGGCGTCGACGGCGTCACGGAGGAGGATCTCGGTGAGGGGGACCTGGTCGTCGTCGGAGTCGAAGAGCTCGGAGACTGCGCGGTCGGCCAGGGAGAGGAGCTCGTCGCGGGTGAGGCCGGCCTTGTAGTCCTCGATGCGATCCTGGACCCAGTCGATGTAGCGCTGGCGGGGGGAACGCTGGTCCATGGCCGGGCTACGGCTCGCGTTCCTCGTGGGCGTCGCTGACGACGACGGCATCGAACCCCTGATCGCGGAGCGTGGTGACGAGGGTCTCGGCTTCTCCGGAGGTCTGGAACCGGCCCACGCGGACCCGGAGGAGGTCGTTGCGGGAGACGCGAACGAGGCGGGGCGAGTGTCCGGCCTCACGGAGCCGCTCCACGAGCTCCTCGGCGCTGCGCCGGTAGCGGAACGCGCCGGTCTGGACGGCGTAGTCGCCGGCGGGCTCGGCCTGCTGGGGTTGCGCGCGGACGGAACAGGAGGCTCCGGCCTCGACCTGGAGCATGGCGCGGAGGTCGGGGTCGTTGGTGCTCTGGAGCCCCTGTCGGGCGGCGGCGCATGCGGTCTGGTAACGGCGTGCCTCGGCGCTGGCACGGGCGAGCCAGAGGAGCCCGGGCGTGCGCTGGGGCCGGCCGGGGTAGTCGGCCACGAGTCGCTCGAGGTAGGCTGCGGCGCGGGTGGCATCACCGGCGGCGAGGAGCCCCTGCCCGAGGCGGAGGAGCGCCTCGGGGGCGTGGGGCGAGGTGGGGTAGCCGAGTACGATGGCGAGGTAGTCGGGCTCGGCGGTCTCGAGGTCGGGGGCGAGCTGGGCCCGGAGCATCAGGGCCCGGGCCTTGTCGGAGCCGGGGATCTCGAACTCGTCGCGTGCGGACCACCACCGGTCGAGGATGTCGCGGGCGCGGTCATACTCGCCGGCGGTGACGAGACTGTCCACCCGGTCGAGGGTGGGCACCTGGGCGTATCCGGGGGCGGGAAGCGCCGCCGTGAGTGCGGCCGCGAGGGCGAGGACCGGGGCGGGCGCGGTCACGAACAAGGGGAGTCTCATGCCGCCACCTTGTGCTGGAGCCGCAAGAGCAGTTCGTCCATGATCTGGTAGTCGGAGAGCGGCGCCGATTTCAGGAGTCGATCGGCGCGCTCCAGGTCCCGGAGCGCCGTGGTGATGGAGACCTCCGACCATTGCCGGGCCTGGCCCACGATCCGGCGGGCGAGCCACTTCTGGTGGCCGGGCAGCTCTGCTTCCAGCGCCCCCTTTCCACCGGCAACGCACAGGGCGATCCGGAGGAACTGACTGCCCAGCCCGATCACGAGCCCCACACCGCTCTCGCCGCCGGTCTCCAGCAGGATCGGGAGCCCCTCTCGGGCCTCGTCGAACTGCCGCCCGCCCACCAGGTCCATCCACTCCCAGCGGTCCTGGCGCGGAATGGCGCCCACCACGGCTGCGACGCCCTCGCGGGTGATGGGTCCATCGGCGTACTCCCGGAGCTTCTCGAGCTCCCGGACCAGCGGGCCGAGGCCGGGCCCCACGGCGGCGGCCAGCGCCCGGGCGGCATCCGTCTCGAGTACGATCTCGTGGGCCTCGGCCCACGCCATGAGCCAGCCGGGCAGATCATTCTCGGAGAGGCGGGAAAACTCCACCGACGTGGCCGTCTTCTTGAGCGTCTTCCAGACCTTGGCCTTGCTGGTCCCGATGTCGGCTTCGATGACCAGGGCGAGCCCCGGCGGTGGCGACTCGGCGGTGCCCGTGAGCATATCCCGGACCGTGGAGCTCTGCGCCAGCGACTCCGCCCCCCGGACCACCACCACCCGGTACTCGGCCATCATCGGCGGCGTCTGGATCAGCGAGCCCAGGGTCTCGGTAGTGACGTCGTCGCCCCGGACCTCGTCGAGGTTGAAGTCCCGGGTCCCCGGATCCAGGTGCGCCTCGATGATCTGCGCCGTGGCCCGCTCCTTCAGGTAATCCTCGTCTCCGTAGAGAAAGAAAACGCCCCCCCGGCCCCCTTCCTGGAGGTGTCGGGTGAGGCGCTCTGGGCTCAGAGCCGGCATGGGATCAGTCGAGCGCTCGCGTGGTGGTCGGGGTCGATGTCGACGACGCCACCCGGTACACCGGCGGCCCCGTCTCCAGAGGAGAATACGACGCCGTCGGCGACGGGGCCACCTTCACCGCCGGCCACGCCCGGGGCTCGGTCCGCTGCGGCGGCAGCGTCACCACCCTCGCCCGACGCAGCGTGGCGCGGGCCCCGATCACCGACGCACCGCCCTCCGACGCCACGCTCCCGCCTGCCCCGGAGGTGGGCCCCACCCCATCGAGAAGGACCGCCGCGCTCGCCACCATCACGATGGTGGCGGCGGCGAGCCCCATGGCCAGCCGCGCCGCCGTGGTCAGCGAGCGCCGGGACCGGTAGCCGGCGCCCTGGCGCAGCCGGAGACGGAGCCAGAGCCGCGGAATGAATTCCGGATCGGGCTCGGGGATGGGCAGCTGGCGCGCCAGCATGCGGCCTTTCCGAAGCACCCGGTCGTAGCGGGCACACGACGCGCATTCCGCCATGTGCGCCCGGAACCTCGCCGCATCATCGGGCGAGATCTGGCTGTCATCGTAGTCCGAATATCGGAGCAGGAACTCGCGGCAATCCATGTCCGTCGAGGGTCTGTAGTGGTCCCGTGTGCCTGGATTCCATCTACAGACCCCGGCGCACGAAGGTTCCTCCGCCGCAGAGCGGGGGACCCGCACGGGAGCCCGGCCGCGCCTCGTCGTCGCCCCCGGATGCACGAAACCCGCCGCCCCCCTGCCAAGGAGACCACGGGCTCCGCTCTCTGCCGCCGGCCGTCACACCGGCCCTCGCAAGGTGCCGACTCCGCCGGCCCCTCACGGCCCCCGCACCGCAGGCCGCAGCGGCCTGCTAGTCGATCAGCGGGGCGATCTTCTCCGCGAACGCGTTCCGCGCCCGGTTCAGGCGACTCTTCACCGTACCCAGGTTCACACCCGTGATCGCGGCGATCTCCTCGTACGTCTTCCCCTCCAGCTCCCGGAGCACGAACACCTCCCGGTGATGGTCCGGCAGCGTCGCCACCACCTCTTCCACCTTCGCCCGCAGATCCCGCTTGTTGAACAGGTCATCGGGCTTGTAGCGGGGATCCTCCCACTCCAGCGGACGATGGTCCGCGTCCCAGTTCTTCTTCAGCGTCTGGAACAGCACCATGGGGTTCCGCGACCGGTTCCGAAGCTCGTTCTTCGCCAGGTTCCCGGCGATCGTGTACGCCCACGTGCTGAACTTCCGGTTCTGATCGTACCGATGCAGGTGCTTGTGCACCCGCACGAACGTCTCCTGCACCAGGTCCTCCGCACGATGCCGGTCCCCGATCATCCGGTGCACGAAGTTCAGCAGACGACCGTGGTACCGGTCCGCCAGCACCGTGAACGCACGGTCGTCACCCGCCAGCGTCGCCGCTGCCAGCTCCGGATCGGCCATCTCCGCCAGCTCCTGAGACCGGGGCCTGACCCGCGCTTCCTCGATCCGTAGCGCTCGTGCCATCGTCCGCCTCCCTCCGCCGGCCGGGGACTCGTCCCCGGTTCCCGTTCCGAACAGCTCGCCGGCCGTCCGCACTCGTCCTGCACCCTTACTCAAAGCACGGTGCGTGCCGGACGGCTTTATCAGCGTAAACCATTGGTGTGAATGGCTTTATCGCCTGTGACCCGAGCAACCCGGCGCCGACAATGTCCCGGATAGTGGACAGATCGGCGTGGCGGAGAGTGGACAGGTCCGGGGGGGGGTGCGAGGGGTGCGAGGGGGGCG
>CAZSBL010000167.1:0-7100 GCA_964605205.1 uncultured Gemmatimonadaceae bacterium | reverse complement strand
CCTCGATCAACGTCTCGGCCAGCCCCTTGATGTCCCACACGTCGAAGTCATGGGGCTCCTCCGTCCAGTGCCCCGGACGGGTAGCGCCGGTGAGGAGGGCGGCCACCCGCGTCTCCTCTTCGGGGACGGGGTCGTCGCCGGCGTGGAAGGTGGTGCCGAGCTCGAACAGCCGCACGTCGCGGACGCCCCGGGCCATGTTGATCTCGGCCGCCCGGATCAGGCCGTGGGCCAGTGTGGACCGCAGCATGCTCTCCTCGGCGGAGAGCGGCCGGAGCAGCTCGACGGTGCCCGCCCTCTCGGGCGCCATGGGGATGCTCCGGGCCTCGAGAAGTCCCTGCCCGACGAAGAAGTCGCGGAGCGCGTCTTCGAGGGCGGAGAGTGGTGCCTCGGGCACCGCCGTGGGGCGGTGCGGCTGCAGCCGCTCCCCGAACCGGTCGTAGCCGTAGCGCCGGGCCACCTCCTCGATCAGGTCCACCTCCCGGGTCACGTCGTGGGCCCGGAAGCCGGGGACGACGAACGCCAGCGCGTCATCGGTGCGCTCGTGCAGCTCGAAGCCCAGGTGCGTCAGGATCTCCTCGATGGTGTCGGCGTTCATTGGCTCGCCGAGCAGCTTCTCGACCCGGGCGGGACGCACACGTACCACCGGTGCCCGCTCGGGTGACGGATACACGTCCACGGCGGACTCCTGCACGTGCCCGCCGGCCAGCGCCTGGATCAGCTCCACGGCCCGGTGCGCCGCCCGCTCCATCCCGTCGATGTCGGTGCCCCGCTCGAAGCGGTAGCTGGCGTCGGTGGAGAGCCCCAGGTCCCGGGCCGTGCGACGCACGCGCCGGGGATCGAAATAGGCGCACTCGAGGACCACCCGCGTGGTCCCTTCCGAGACCTCGCTGTCGGCGCCGCCCATGACGCCGGCCACCGCCACCGGGGCCTCGGCATCGGCGATGACGAGCATCTCCGGGTCCAGCTTCCGCGCCACGTCATCCAGGGTGGTCATGGTCTCTCCGGCCCGGGCGCGGCGCACCACGATGGCCGGCCCCTTCAGCCGGTCGAGGTCGAAGGCGTGCAGCGGCTGCCCCAGCTCGTGGAGGACGTAGTTCGTGGCGTCCACCACGTTGTTGATCGGCCGCTGCCCGATGGCCCGGAGCCGGGCCGCCAGCCACGCCGGTGACGGGCCCACCTCCACCCCATCGATCACCACCCCGATGTATCGGGGACACCCCTCGGGGTCCTCGATGGCGATCCGGACCGCCTCGCTGCTCCCCTCCGCTTCGTAGCGACGGAAGTCCACCGCCGGCATCGCGGCATCGGTCCGCTCCTCGCTCCCGGCCGCCGGGAACGGCGGCAGCTCGATCCCGTGATGCCCGTCGGGCGCCAGCTCACGGGCCACGCCCACGTGCGAGAGGAGGTCCGGCCGGTTCGGCGTGATCTCCAGCGTGAGCCGGGTGTCATCCAGCCCGAGCTGCTCCACCAGCGGCGCGCCCACGGTGAGGCCGTCCGCCAGCCGCAGGATCCCCGACGCGTCGGGCCCCAGGTCCAGCTCGGCCTCGCTGCAGAGCATCCCCCGGCTCGACTCGCCCCGGATCTCCGCCTCGCTGATCTCCTGCCCGCCGGGGAGCGTGGTCCCCACGGGAGCCAACGGGTAGAGCCCGCCTTCTTCCACCGGCGCGCCGCAGACCACCTGCAGCGGCTCGCCCCCGGCGTCCACCGTGCAGAGCGAGAGCGTGTCGGCGTTCGGGTGCGGCCGGCTCTCCAGCACGCGGCCCACCACCACATCCCCCAGCGCCTCGCCGGGCCGGCCCATCTCCTCCACCGGGGCGCCCAGCATTCCGAGCCGGTCGGCCAGCTCGGCCGGCGGCGCCTGGATCCCCGGCGCGATCTCCCGGAGCCATCGGTAGCTGATGTTCATGCGAACTGCTCCAGGAAACGGGTGTCGCCCTCGTACAGCATCCGGATGTCGGGCACGCCGAACGCCAGCATGGCGATCCGCCCGGGGCCCATCCCGAACGCGAAGCCGGTGTACCGCTCCGGGTCGTAGCCCACCGCCTCGAACACGTTCGGGTCCACCATCCCGGCGCCCATGATCTCCAGCCACCGCGTGCCTTTGCACGTGCTGCACCCGGCCTCGCAGAACGGGCACGTCACGTCCACCTCGGCGCTGGGCTCCGTGAACGGGAAGAAGCTCGGCCGGAACCGGGTCTCCGTGTCGGTGCCGAACATCTTCCGGGCGAACTCGGCCAGCGTGGCCTTCAGGTCCACCATGGTGATGGCCTCGTCCACCACCAGCCCCTCGATCTGCTCGAACGCCGGCGCGTGGCTCGGGTCCCACGGGTCGCGCCGGTAGACCAGCCCCGGCGCCAGGATCCGGATCGGCGGCTCGTGGGCCATCATCGTCCGCACCTGCACAGGCGATGTATGGCTCCGCAGCAGTACGCCGTCATCCAGGTAGAACGTGTCGCCCGGCGCCGCCGCCGGGTGGTCCAGCGGCGTGTTCAGCGCCTCGAAATTGTGCCAGTCGGTCTCCGCCTCCGGGCCCCGGGCCCGAACGAAGCCCATGGACCGGAACACGCCGTGGATCTCGTCCACCACCTGGGTGACCGGGTGCCGACCACCCCTCCAGCGACGACGACCCGGCAGCGTCAGGTCCACGCCCTCGCCGGCCGTCTCACCGGCCTCGAGCTCCGCCGCCCGGGCCTCGAGGAGCGACGTCACGGTCTCCTTGACCTCGTTCGCCCGCTGCCCGACCTTCGGCCGCTCCTCCGCCGGCAGCTCGCCGAGCCGCCGCAGGATGGCCGTCAGTCGACCGTCCTTGCGGCCGAGCAGCTCGATCCTGAGCGTCTCCACCGCCTTCTCGCTCTCCAGCGCCGGCACCCGTTCCCGGGCGTACGCCTCGAGCTGGTCCAGCTCCCGTATCAGATCACTCGCCATGCCTGTACCCCACAATGGAATCGCCCCCCGGCCCGTGGCGGGGCCGAGGGGCGAAGGTGTCGCGCTCCCGCGACGTTCGCAACTAGTCCAGCTGTGCCTTGGCCTGCTCCACGAGCTCGCCGAATGCCTCGGGCTCCCGCACGGCCAGGTCGGCGAGGACCTTTCGGTTGACCTCGACGCCGGCCTGCTTGAGCCCGTTGATAAATCGGCTGTAGTTCAGGTCGTGCTGGCGGGCGGCCGCGTTGATACGCGCGATCCACAGCCGCCGGAAGTTGCGCTTCTTCTGTTTCCGGTGGATGTAGGAGTACTGCCAGCCGCGCTCCACGGCGTTCTTCGCGATCCGCCACAGCTTGGAGCGGGCACCAAAGTAGCCCCGGGCCTCACGGAGGTACTTCTTCTTCTTGCGGTGCCGTGCCACCGCACTCGTTGCTCTCGGCATAGTCGTTACCCACCCAGCAGGCGCTTCATGCGCTTCTCGTCCACCTTCGACACGTAATCATCCTTGCGCAGCTGCCGCTTCCGCTTCCGCGTCTTCTTCGTCAGGATGTGGCGACGACCCTGCTTCCCGCGCTTCAGCTTGCCCTTCGCCGTCTTCTTGAAGCGCTTCGCAGCGCCCTTGTTCGTCTTCATCTTCGGCATTCAGATCCTCCCTACCCGTTACTTCTTCGCCGGCGCCAGGACCATGATCATATTGCGGCCCTCCAGCTTCGGCTGAGATTCGATTTTACCCACATCCTCCAGCTCGCTCGTCACCCGGTCCAGGACCTCCCGCCCGATCTCCGGGTGCGCCAGCTGCCGGCCACGGAACATCATGGTGACCTTCACCTTGTTCCCCTCGTCCAGGAACCGTCGCGCGTGCCGGAGCTTGAACTCCAGGTCGTGCTCCTCGATCCCCGGCCGGAACTTCACTTCCTTGAGCTGGGTGGTGTGCTGCTTCTTCTTCGCCTGCCGCGCCTTCCGGCTCTGCTCGTACTTGTACTTCCCGTAGTCCATGATCCGGCAGACCGGCGGTCGCGAGTTCGGCGCGACCTCCACCAGGTCCAGGCCTTCGGCTTCTGCCGCCGCCAGCGCTTCCTCCACCGGCATGATGCCCAGCTGCTCCCCGTCATCCCCGATCACCCGTACGGGGCTGATCCGGATCTGGCGGTTCACCCGGACCCGCTTTTCAGTAGCTATCGCTTCGCTCTCCGTCTCCGGCCAGAAAAAAAGGACCCGCTCTCTTCGCGGGTCCGATGGATACACCCCATCCGGGGGGATCGTTGCCATCGAACCCGGCGGTACCGCACCGCGGACCGAAAGGTGGAAGGCCAGCAACCGGCCTTCACTTTTTCTCGTTGTGAAGTCGGAAGATAAACGCAGTCGTGTGGTGGGTCAACGGGGGCGGGGGCGGCACCGAAGCCACGGCCAGGCTGCCTGCACGAAGCCGCCCCCGCAACAGGCGGCGCCAACGATGGGCCGCTACATCCGTCGGCGGCATGAACGCGCCGCATCAGGCCGGCTTCGCCGGCATCAGGCCGTCGCTGCGCGACGGCAACCGGCACCGCCGCGCGGTGCAGCGGCTCGCCCTGCGGGCTCGCAACACGCCCGGCCTGGCGGCCGGGCAACCCGCGGCGGCCCGTTCCGGGCCGTCCGCAACGGCTCGCGGCTGCGCCGCTCGCAGGTGAACAGCCCGCCCGTTGGAAGCCGCGGCCGCAGGGCGAGCGAAGCGAGCCCCCATTGCGAGGTCCGCAGGACCGAGCCCCTGCGAGCCGAAGGCGAGCCTGTTGCGCCCGTGGGCGCCGGTTGCGAGGTCCGCAGGACCGAGCCGCTGCGGCCGCAGGCCGCCGGTTGCGAGGCGCACAGCGCCGAGCCTGGTGCCCGGGGTCCGCGCGCCGACGAAGAGCGATCCCGCTGGCCCCCGGGCCTGATGCGGCGCGCCCGTGGCGCCTTCGGATGTCGCCGTGGCGTCTGTCGCGCCGCCCGTTGCGGCGCGCCCGTGGCGCCTTCGCTGTCGGGATGGCGCACCCCGCGCCGCCGGGGCGCGAGGCCCCAAGGCCTCCGCCCGCCGTTACAGCGCCTTCGCCCCGATCTCCTCGACCAACAGGTCCGCGAACGCCTCGCGCCCCATCACCTCCTGCTTCTTCCCCGCCCCCTGCTTCCGCACGGCCACGGTCCCGGCCTCCACCTCCCGCTCGCCCACCACCGCCATGTACGGGACCTTCATGGTCTCGCCGTCACGGATCCGGTAGCCGAGGGTCTCGGAGCGGTCGTCCAGCTGCGCCCGGATGCCCCGGTCGAGCAGCAGCGTCACCAGCCGCTGCGCGTCGTCGATCTGCTCGTCGGTGATGGGCAGGACCCGCACCTGCTCGGGCGCGAGCCAGGTGGGGAACGCGCCGGCGAAATGCTCGATCAGGATCGCCATGAAGCGCTCGAAGCTGCCGAAGATGGCCCGGTGAATCACCACCGGGCGGTGCTCGGCGTTGTCCTCACCGGTGAAGTTCAGGTCGAACCGCTCCGGCGCGGAGTAGTCGAGCTGGATGGTGCCCAGCTGCCAGTCGCGGCCCAGCGCGTCCACCACGTCGAAGTCGATCTTCGGGCCGTAGAACGCGCCGTCGCCTTCCTTCAGCTCGTAGTCGAGTCCGGTGGCCTCGAGGGCCTCCCTCAGCGACGCCTCGGCCTTGTCCCACATGGCGTCCGACCCGATCCGCTGCTCCGGCCGGGTGGCGAACTTGGCGGTGTACTCGAGCCCCAGCGTGCCGTAGAAGTAGTCCACCAGGTCCACCATCCGCTGGACCTCGGCGGGCACCTGGTCCTCGGCCAGGTAGACGTGGGCGTCATCCTGCTGGAACTGACGGACGCGAGTGAGCCCGCCCAGCGCGCCGGACACCTCGTTGCGGTGCAGCACGTCCTGGGTGGCGTACCGGAGCGGCAGGTCGCGGTAGCTGTGGTGCTGCATGTCGAACATGAGGTGGTGGCTCGGGCAGTTCATGGGCTTCATCCCGAAGCCGTGCTCGCCCGATTCGCTGTCCAGCACCAGGAACATGTTCTCCCGGTACTTCCCCCAGTGGCCCGACAGCTCCCACAGCTCCTTGTTGTAGAGGAGCGGGGTCTTCACCAGCTGGTAGCCGTTCTCCTTCAGCACGCCGCGCATCCATTCCACCAGCTCGTGGTAGATGGTGGTGCCCCGGTCCGTCCAGTACGGCGCGCCCGGAGACCACCGGTGGAACCGGAACAGGTCCAGCTGCTTGCCCAGCTTCCGGTGGTCCCGGGCCCGGGCCTGCTCCAGCCGCTCCAGATGCGCCTCCAGCTCCTTCTGGCTCTTGAACGCCGTGCCGTAGATCCGCTGGAGCATCTGCCGGTTCTCATCGCCCCGCCAGTACGCGCCGGCGGTGTTCAGCAGCTTGAAGTGCTCCACCTCGCTGGTCCGGTGCATGTGCGGGCCGCGGCAGAGGTCGAGGAACGGACCGTTCCGGTAGACGGTGATGATCTCGTCGTCGTCGAACTCCTCGAGGCGCTCCAGCTTCAGCGGGTCATCGCTGAACAGCTCCCGGGCCTCTTCCTTCGAGACGACTCGCCGCTCGAACGCCTGATCGGCCTCCGAGACCTTCCGCATCTCCGCCTCGATGGTCTCCAGCTCCTCCGGGGTGAACGGCTCGTCCACCTCGAAGTCGTAGTAGAAGCCCTCGTCGATGGCGGGGCCGAACCCGATCCCGGCGCCAGGGCGGACCTTCCGCACCGCGGTGGCGAGCACGTGGGCCGCCGAGTGACGCAGCACGTCGAGCATGTCGTCGCTCTTCGGTGTCACGATCTCCAGCGCCACGTCCTCGGTCAGCGGTGTGCGCAGATCCACCACCTGCCTGTCCACCTTCCCGGCCAGCGCCGCCTTCGCCAGACCCGGCCCGATGGACTCGGCCACGTCCTGCGGCGTCGAGCCCTTCGGCATCTCCTTCACCGACCCGTCCGGCAGGGTCACTTCGATCATCTCGTTCGATCCAGCCATCTCTGTCTCGCTCGTCGGTTCAATCCCGGCACGCCCGGCACGCAACGTACAGGGCGGTGGCTTCGTACGACACCCGCCCGTGCAGGTTCCATGCACCCAAAAACGGCGCTTCGACATTTCGAGTGGGTCGTGCGCTCCGGGGGCATCGTTAACCGCATTAACCGCGGAGTTGGAATGAGAAGGCCGCCCTCGGCTG
>CAZSBL010000166.1:0-7100 GCA_964605205.1 uncultured Gemmatimonadaceae bacterium | reverse complement strand
AACATAAGAGATCCGGGCACCGGGTTCAACCCGGCTGGGCTAGCGCGGCTGGGCTATACCGACTCGGCTATTCCGACTCGGCATTGGCGGCTGACGGTCGACTTCCGGGCGCCTGGCCAGCGCCTGGCCGTGCGCATGGCCGCTCCCTCTCACGCGTGCGTCTCTTGCCTGCGGCCCCGCCCCGCCGCAGAATGAGAGCGTCCTGCATCCTTCTCCCTGGAACTCGCTGTGGACACAAACAACCGCAACGCGGATTCGCGTTCCGCAGCCCCATCGGAAGGCGAGAGGCTGACGCCGCTGCGCTGGCCGCCCCCCGGCCTGGCGCGGCTGCAGGGCGACGCGTACATCGCCGCGGCGTGGCTGGGGGCGGGGGCGGTGCTGATCCTGCCGCTGCTATGGGCGATGGTGGCGAAGCAGGACCCGTGGTCACTGGGCCCGTTGGGCGAGTCGCTGTGGCTGGCGTTCCTGTTCGGGATCGTGGGGATCCCGGTGCTGCTGGCCGGCTACATCTCCCTGACGCGGCTGCTGCGGCGGGGCTCCGACGCGGTGGACCAGGGGCACCATTGGCGGACAGTGGCGCTGGTGGCCACGGACCATCGGCGGGACACCGGGTTCCTGCTGCAGGGGGTGCGGGCGTACCGCCTGTTCACGCCGGGTGCGAGGCGACGGCTCGCCACGATCCGGATCACGGTGGGCGGGCTGGCGCTCCTGGCGGCGGTCTGGCTGTCGCTGGGGTTCGGCATCTCGGTGGTGCTGGGGGCCCGGGGCGTCCTCGGGCCGTGGGGTGTGGTGGTGGTGACGCTGAGTCCGAGCGTGGTGGCGGCTGCGCTGGCGGCGGTCCTCTACGGCTGGGAGGAAGGTAAGCTCCGGAAAGTACGGAAGCGGTGGTTCACGCAGACGTGGTCCCAGGAGCTGACCCGGGAGGAGATTCGCGGGTGGAACACCGCCATGGCGGAACGGGCGCCGGGGCTGATGAGCCCGGAGGAAGTTCCCGAGGGCGGCGGGCGGGCGCGGCGCACGCTGCGGACGTCGTACGTGGGCGTGGGGATCGCCACGGTGATGGCGTTCGTCCCCATCTTCACCCTCATCTTCTCGGCGGCCATCATCCCGGTACTGGCCCGGATCGCGGTGCCCGAGTTCGACCGGTCCATCGAGCGCTACGCCACGGTCGAGCCGCTGCGGACGTACGCGCTGCCTCCCGACACCACCCTCTCCCCCCGTGAGGCCGGTGAGATCCTGCACACGCTCAGCTTCGTGGGGCGAGCGTACCGGGCCACGGAGGGGGTGCTGCCGCCGGCCCGGATGTACCCGCGCCCCTGGTTTCCGGTGGAGACCGACGATGGCTCGTCGCGGGAATGGCTGGATACGATGATCGACGGGATCGGCTGGCCGATCCCCACGGATCGGGCGGCGCTTCTGGACAGTGTGGCCGCGCACCCGGCCCACGAGGAGCTGAGCCGGCTCGCCCGGGCCCGGGGCATGGACATCACGGCCGTCCGGTGGTCGCTGCCGCTGCCGAGCGACATCACCATGGCGGAGCTCGCGCTCCCGCAGCTGGGCTCGATCCGGGAGGCCGGCCACGCCCACCTGGCACGAGCCGCGGTGCTGGCCGCCCGGGGACGGACGGCGGCGGCGGACACGACGATCCGCGAAGTGCTGAGTGTGGGGTTCCTGATGACCGACGAGAGCCCCACGGTGCTGGACAACCTGGTGGGGCTGGTGCTGGTGGAGATGGCCGGTGAGGCGCTGACGGCGCTGTACCGGAACACCGGCAGCCCCGACGCCGACGCCCTGGCCTGGGGCCTGGAATCGGCGGAGCGGAGCGTGGAGCGGGCCCGGCTGGCGGCGATCCGGGACGTGTCGGCCCGGCTCCAGACCATGCCGGGTCGCGCCCTCGACAGCACGTACCTGCGGGGTATGCGCTGGGAGTTCGTGGGGCTGCTGAACACGGTGGGGCCGTGCCTGAACCTGCGCCGCGTGGTCTTCGGCCCCGACACCGAGTACCGGAACTGGCTCGAGCTGGTGGAGCGTCGGCTGGTGCGGTATCCGGGCGAGGCGGAGCTGTTCGCCGTCGCCCGGGGCGGGCTGCTGGGCGCCGACCTCGACGAGGCGCTCTCCTTCTCCGGTCGCGTCCTGGCGTTGACCATGGGCGATGCGGATCAACCGGGTAGCTGTGCCCGGGTCCTCGGCAACGTCGTGGGTTTCTGAACACGTGCTGCTGAGTCTCGGCCGCCTGCTCGACGTCAGGGAGGGAGAGGGCCGCGTCGCCGTGGTGCTCTTCGGCCACCTCTTCTTCGTCACCAGCGCGGCCATCATCCTCTCGGCGGCCAAGAACGGACTCTTCCTCTCCGCCTACCCCGCCGACCTGATCCCCCACGTGATCGTGGCGGCGGCGCTGGTCACCGCCATCTTCGCCATCCTCTTCACCGGGCTGACGGGCGGGCTCTCGCGGCGGCTGGTGGTGGAGACGACGACGGGTGTGGCCGCCGTCTCGCTCCTCCTCTCCCGCGTGGCGTTCCTCGCCGATCCGCGCTGGGCGTTCGCCCTCTATCTCTGGTTCTCCATCGTGGGCGCGCTCATGATCGCCCTGGCGTGGTCATCCGTGGGCGATCTCCTGACCGGACGGCAGTCCCGCCGGCTCATGCCGCTCCTGATCGCCGGGACCAGCGTGGCGGGGATGAGCGCCGGGTTCGGGCTCGCGCCCGCCGCCGAGGCGTTCGGCACCCCGGACCTCCTCATCGGCGGCGCCGTGGCCCTCGTCTTCGGCGCCGCCGTGCTCCGGCTGGCACCAGCGCCGGGAACACTCCAATCCGGCGATACCGAAACCGGCTTCTTCGGCCGGGTACGGAAGGGCGCGTTCCTGATCCGTAACCACCGGCTGCTGGCCCTCCTGGCCGGGGCCGTGGTCCTGAGCGCGATCATCGCCACCCTGGTGGACTACCAGTTCAAGGCGGCACTCCAGGAGGCGTACGACCGAGACTCCATCACCTCCCTCTTCGGCGTGCTGGCCGGCGCCGTGGGCTTCGGCACCCTGATCTTCCAGGCACTGGCCTCACGGTTCCTCTTCCGGCGATGGGGGCTCGTCTCCGGGGGCTACGTCCAGGCCGCCCTCATCGGCGCGAGCGCCATCCTCACCGCCCTCACCGGCTGGATCGCCGCCCTCGCCGCCCTCCGGTTCGTGGACGAAACCGGCCGGTTCACCCTCCAGAAGTCGGTGGAACAGGTCTCGGTGGCGCCCTACACGCCCGCCACGCGGCGAGCCGCCCTGACCGTGCTCGGCGGCGTGCTCAAGCCCCTGGCCACCGCGCTGACCGGCCTTGTCCTGATCCTGGTCGCGCCCCTGCTGGGCGTGAGGGGATTGGCGGCGCTCACGGCGCTGGCCGGCGGCGGGCTGTACCTGCTCTTCCGTCGTCACCCGGCGCTCTACCGGCGGGCGCTGGAAGAGGCGCTGGCGCGGCATACGCTGCACCTCGACGACGCCGTTGAGGGTGCGCTCCCGGTACTCGACCGCGAGGCCCTCGAGGTGCTGGACCGGGCGCTGGAGTCCGACGACGACGCGCTCCGGATCTTCGCCGTCTCCCTCCTCCGCCGCGCCCCCCGCAGGGAGGCGCTGCCCCGGCTCGAGGCGCTGCTCGGGGCCGAGGTGCCGGAAGTCCGGGCCGAGGCCGGCGCCACCGTGGTGGAGCTGTTGGAGGGGACTGATGACCCACTCCTGGAGCGGGTGCGTGGCATGCTCGCCGAAGACCCGTCGCCCGATGTGACGCTCTCGCTCCTCGACGTCTCGCTCGGGATGGGAGCGCCGGCGATGCCGCTCATCGCCCGCCACCTCGACCACCATGACGAGAGTGTCCGGCGCCGGGCGCTGGTGGCGCTGGCCCGGGCCGAGACCCGGTACGGCGGCAACCGGGCCACCCGCCGGGTGGAGCGGCTCCTTGCTTCCGATGAGGCGACCGATCGCGTGGCCGGGCTGGGGGCCGTCTCCGTCCTCGGCTTCGAGCGGCTGGCGGAGCCGGCGTACCGTGCCGCCCGGGAGACGGCCACCCGCGCCGCCGCCGCGGCCGCGCTGGCCCGGTTGGGCGAGGCGGGCCATCCGTGGATCCTCCGGCTCGTGGAGGAGCCGACCCTCGAGGATGGTGACCTGGCCGCCATCGCCACGCAGCTGGCGGAAGCCGGGCACGAAGACGGGCTCGCGGCGCTGCTGGACGTGGTCGTCGAGCGCGGCAGCACGGAGTTGGCCCTCACGCCTCTCCGCCACGCCCGGCGGGCCGGCCGCCTCCCGACGGTTCCCCACCCGATCATGCGCCGGGTGCTCCAGCCGATCCTCCGCACCGGCGCCCGCTACGCCGTGCTGGCCGACGCGTTTCGTCGTGAGCGCCGGAAACACGCCTACCTCGAGGTGCTCCACGAAGAGCTGCGGGACCGTCGCGACCGTGCGGCCGAGGGCGTGCTGGCGAGCCTCTCGCTCCACTACGACCCCGAAACGCTCGACCGCGTCGCGCCCCACCTCCGGTCGACCCGGGCCGCCACCCGGAGCAACGCCCTCGAACTCCTCGAGGGGATCCTCGAGCCGGAAGACCGCATCGAGGTCATCCCATTCTTCGAGGGGTTCGAAGCCCCCGAGCGGCTGACCCAGACGTTCGATGGGCTCACCTTCACCGCCGGCCGGGCCACCATGGACCCGTTGGGCGCACTGGCCCGCGTGCCCGACGAATGGCTGCGGGAGTGCGCCGCCTTCGTCCGCGCCCGTGTCTACAGCGACGACGCGGGCCCCGACGCACACGCCACCACCGCCGGCCTGGCCACCGCCACCGGCACCGCGAGACCACAGGAGTCCGACATGCTGCCGCTCATGGAGATCGTCTTCTTCCTCAAGAGCTCCCCGCTCTTCCGGCCGCTGCCCGGCGAGGAGCTGGCGCGGGTGGCCAGCCTCGCGGACACCGTGCACCTGGATGCCGGCGAGACGCTCTTCGAGCAGGGCGACCCCGGCGACGCGTTCTACATGGTGGTCAGCGGCGAGGTGGGTGTGGTGGTGGGTACCCGGCAGGTGGCCACCTTCGGCCCCCACGAGGGGATCGGCGAGATGGCGCTCCTCGACGGCGAGCCCCGCTCGGCCACCGTCCGGGCCAACGAGCCTGCCACGCTCCTCCGGATCGAGGCCCGGTCCTTCGAAGCGCTGGTCGACCGCACGCCCGCGCTGGCCAAGTCCATCTACCGCACGCTCTCCCAGCGCCTGCGCGTGGCGAACAAACAGCTGCAGGACTGACGGCGAAGCTCGCCGGCTTCTGCGCGGCTGACGCCTGGTTCACCGCGGAGCCGCGGTTGACGAGGCCCCGGCAGCCGCCAACGCCGGTCAGCTATACCCGATGGCCACGGCGATGGCCAGCACGATGGAGCCCACCACCCACATCTTCACCATGAACGGGAGGATGAACTTGAGCCAGCGGTCGTAGGGGATGGCGGCCATGGCCAGGATCCCCACCAGGACGGCGTTCGTGGGAACGAGGATGTTCGTGAACCCGTCGCCGAACTGGTAGGCCAACACCGCCACCTGTCGGCTCACGTCCACCAGGTCCGCCAGCGGCGCCATGATCGGCATGGTCACGTACGCCTGCCCACTGCCCGACGGAATGAAGAGGTTCGCCAGGCTCTGGACGAAGAACATCCCCACCGCCGAGAGCGCGCCCGGCAACTCCTGCAGCGGGACGCTGATCCCGTGGACGATGGTATCCACCACGCCCCCGTCGTCGAGCACCACCTGGATGGCACGGGCCACGCCGATCATCAACGCGGTGACCGTGAGCTCGGCCGCGCCCTTCCCGAACTCCACCGCCGTGCGGTCCGGGCTCATCCGGGCGATGGCCGCCAGCACGATGGTCATGGCCACGAACAGCGCGCCCATCTCCACCAGGTACCAGTGCCACCGGCTCAGCCCGTAGACCAGCACCACCAGAAAGAGCCCCACGGTGATCAGCACCCAGCGGTGCGTCGACGTCATGGCGGGATACTCGCCGTCCCCTTCTCCCTCACCCTGTGGCTCCGCCTCATCCTCTCCCGCTCCAGGCGACGGCGCGCCGGCCTCCGCCTTCGGCGCGCCCTTCGCCCCCACCGGCGGGTCCACGTCCGCCACGAGGCTGGCCGACGGGTCGTCGCCGACCTTCCGGGCGTAGCTCCAGACATGGTGGATCCCGATGGGCAGGAAGACGAACAGGAGCACGACCCGGAGCCAGAGCCCCGATGCGGGCTGGAGCCCCGCCACGTCCTGGGCGATGAGCACGGTGAACGGGTTGATTGCGGCCACGCCGTAGCCGATCCCGTAGCCCACGGTCATGATCCCCACCGCCGTCACGGCGTCGTAGCCGAGGGCGTAAGCCAGCGCGATCAGGATCGGCACGAACGGCAGGTACTCCTCCGCCATCCCGATGGTGCTGGAACCGACCGCGAACACCAGCATCGCCCCGGTCACCAGCCAGAACGGCCGGTGCCCCAGCCGGTCGAGCATCCGGCCCAGCGCCGCGTCCACCGCCCCGGTGGCCCGGAGCACCGCGAAAGCGCCGCCGATAATGAAGACGAAGAAGATGATCTCGTGCGCCGCGCTGAACCCCTTCGGGATCGCCGTGAAGATCGCCAGCGGAGACTGCCGCTCCACCTCCGGCGTCCCGTGGAAGCTGCCCGGCACTACCTGCAGCCGTCCGGCCGCGTTCTCCACCCGCTCGAACGCCCCCGGCGGGAGCAGCCAGCTCAACAGCAGCGCCGCCACCACCATCCCGAACAGCAGGACCAACGTGTGGGGGACCTTGAATCGCGATTCGGTGGATTCGCTCATGGACCGCCGGGCTCGAGTCACGGGCCCCATCGTCAACGGGGCCACCTTGCCGATACGGCCGACCAAGGTATCAGCGTGCGGCGTGGCGCGAAAACGCGTGCAGGCGGATGCGACCGCCCTGTCAACCGCGGAGACGCCGAGCCGCGGAGCACACGCGGAGTCTTTTCTTCTGGGGTCTTCTCCAGATTTGTTGAGAAGGCTCCGTTCTCGGATCGACAATGTGCGGATCGAACACCCGGTTCTGTACTCGTAATGGTAGTTGTAGTTGTAATGAAGC
>CAZSBL010000165.1:0-7100 GCA_964605205.1 uncultured Gemmatimonadaceae bacterium | reverse complement strand
CGCGGTGAACGTTTCCGCGTGCTGTCCTTTCGCGTCTCCCGCGGATTCCGGTGTGGAAGGCTGTTCCTGTCCCCGCTCCATCGCTTTCTTCAACAGACTCGGAGAAGACCCGAGTTTAGAGGCCAGAGGGCAGAGGCTGGCCGACCGCACTCAAGGGGGAGCGTTTCGGCGCGGGGGACGGGTTGCGGCCGCTGGCCGCGCCGGGCGGGGGAGTTGCTGGAGACCTGTCGCCTCGCCAGCTTCCCCGTCCGGAGCCCTGCAAATGACCGCTGGCCAGAACCACCGGAGAAGATGATGCGCCGTACGCCACGCCCCTCGCGGGTCCTCGCCTTCGCCCTTCCGGGGCTCCTGCTGCTGACCGCCTGCGCCTCGGGCCCCACGCCACCCCGCCCGAACACGCCGGAGCCGGACACCGCGGCCACGACGGCCGCCACGGAAGCCGCGCGGACGGCGGAGGCTCCACCCCTCCCGTCCGTCGACGCCGGGTACGTCCGCGCCCACTACACCAAACGGGAGGTCTACATCCCGATGCGGGACGGGACCCGGCTCTTCACGGCGATCTACTCGCCGCGGGACACGTCGCGGGCGTACCCGATCCTGCTCTTCCGTACGCCGTACAGCGTGAGCCCGTACGGGCCGGACGAGTACCGCAGCTCGCTGGGCCCGAACGACGCGTACACGCGGGACGGGTTCATCTTCGTCTACCAGGACGTGCGGGGCCGGATGATGAGCGAGGGTCAGTTCGTGAACATGACGCCGCATATAGCGGACAAGGACGGCCCCGAGGACGTGGACGAGAGCAGCGACACGTACGACACCATCGAGTGGCTGCTTGCGAATGTGGACGGTCACAACGGCCGGGTCGGTCAGTGGGGGATCTCGTACCCGGGCTTCTACAGCGCGGCGGGGATGATCGACGCGCACCCGGCGTTGAAGGCCGTGAGTCCGCAGGCGCCCATCGCCGACTGGTGGTACGACGATTTCCATCACAACGGCGCCTTCTTCCTCCCCCACTTCTTCGGCTTCTTCTGGTTCTTCGGCCAGCCGCGGCCGGAGCCCACCACCGAGTGGCCGGAGCCGCTGGATTACGGCTACGTGGACGGCTACGCGTTCTACCGTGAGCTGGGCCCGCTGGCGAACATCAACGAGGATTGGTACCGGCACCGGGTCCCGTTCTGGGATTCCATCATCGCGCACCCCCATCACGACGACTTCTGGCAGCGGCGCGACATCGTGCCGCACCTGGAGGACGTGGCTCCGGCGGTGCTCACCGTGGGCGGCTGGTACGACGCCGAAGACCTCTACGGCCCGCTGGCCATCTATCGGTCCATCGAGGAGCGGAACCCCGGGGTCGACAGCAAGATCATCGAGGGGCCCTGGGTCCACGGCGGGTGGGCGCGGACCGCCGGCGATCGACTCGGTGACGCGTGGTTCGAGCACGCCACATCGGAGTTCTACCGGGACAGCGTGGAGCTGCCCTGGTTCCGGCACCATCTGAAGGATGGGCCCGACCCGGACCTGGCCGAGGCCACCATGTACGATACCGGCCGCAACGAATGGCGCCGGTTCGACGAATGGACGCCGGCATCGGCCGAGACCCGGTCGCTCTACATGGCCGGGGACCGCCGGCTGACGTGGGACGGGTCGGCGGAGCGTGACGCGCCTCCGTCGCCGCCGTATACCGGGTTCACCACCCCGGCGGGCGGCCCCGGAAACGGGGATCCCGGCTACGACGAGTGGGTGAGCGACCCGGCGAATCCCGTCCCGTACACCCGTGAGGTCACCCTCGGGATGACCCGGCCGTACCTGACCGAGGACCAGCGCTTCGCCGCCCGTCGCCCCGACGTGGTGACGTACCGGAGCGCGGTGCTGGAAGAAGACGTGACGGTGGCGGGGCCCATGGTCGCCGAGCTGTGGGTCAGCACCAGCGGCACCGCCAGCGACTGGATCGTGAAGGTCATCGACGAGTTCCCGCCCGACGCCGAGGACACGCCCGCCGCCGAGGACCGGGGCGGGTTCCGGACGGGCGGCTACCAGATGCTGGTCCGCGGCGACGTCATCCGCGGCCGGTACCGGAACAACCCGACCTCGCCGGAGCCGTTCGTCCCCGGCGAGGTCACGAAGGTGGAGCTGCCGCTGCTGGACGTCCTCCACACTTTCCGGAAGGGCCACCGGATCATGGTCCAGGTCCAGAGCAGCTGGTTCCCGCTCGTGGACCTGAACCCGCACACGTACGTGGACAACCTGTTCGAGCTGGACAGCACGGACCCCTTCGTCCCGGCCACCCAGCGGGTCTACCGCACGGCGGAGCAGCCGTCGCGGATCCGGGTTCAGGTGCTCCCGGCGAGCGCGGCTTCCTTACCCGAGAGCCGTTGAACCCGAAACCCCGAACCCGAAACCCCGGACCCGAGTCACCGAACCCCTGATACCATGCCGAACCACCTGATCGAAGGGCTCCAGCGCTTCCAGACCGAGACGTTCCCCCGTCTGAGGGACGAGTACCGCAGACTCGTGGACGAAGGGCAGGCGCCCGCCACGCTGTTCATCGGCTGTGCCGACTCCCGTGTGGTGCCGGATCTGCTGCTCGACGCCGGCCCCGGGGACCTGTTCGTGCTGCGCAACGTGGCCAACCAGGTCCCGCCCTTCGAGCCCGGCGGCGCCCACCACGGCACCGCCGCGGGCATCGAGTACGCGGTGGTGCACCTCGGCGTCACCGACATCGTGGTCTGCGGCCACAGTCATTGCGGCGGGATCCGGGCGCTCTACGACGACCCGAACCCCGAGACCCCCCATATCGGCCACTGGCTGGAGCTGGCCCGGGAGGCCCGGATCGACGACGACGCCGGCGACGCGCCGTCGGAGCCCACCCTCCGGCGCGCCGAGGAGCGCTCCATCGCGCTTCAGCTCGAGCGGCTCATGACCTATCCGATGGTGAAGCAGCGGGTCGAGGAGGGCGCCCTCTCCCTCCACGGCTGGCACTACATCATCGAGGACGGACGGGTAATGGCGCTGGACGTGGAAAAGGGCGAGTTCGTGGAGATCGGCGGGTAGGCGCGCCGAAGCGCCCGGGGAAAACCGCGGAGCCGCGGCTCACGGTGCGGCTGCCTACGCCGCCAGGACCCGGATGCGCGACGCCAGCTGTTCGTCGAGGGCGATCTCGGTGCGGCCCATGCGGAGCACCCAGGCGGGTGAGCGCTGGACCACGCGGAGCCGCACACCGGGCAGGATCCCGAGCGACGCCAGCTTGGCGGCCTCGGAGGTCCACGGCTCCTCCAGGCAGCTGACGGAGCCGCGGGCCCCACGGCCCAGGGCGGTCAGCGGCACGGAGCCGCAGTCGGAGCAGTGGATGTCGTCGGGCACGGGAGCCCCGGCGTCACAGCTCTCCTTCCAGCCGGCCAGCCCGGTGAGGGTGTCCTTGAGACGCTCCACGAACGCGTTCATCCGATCCACTCCTTGATCTTCGTGATCCAGCCCGGCTCCCTGGCGTTCTCGTAGCCGCAGTGCGGGCACCGCATCATCCCGCACCCCTTCTTGAGCGGGCACGCTTGGCAGGTGGCCTGGGTCGGGTCCTCCACGAACTCCTGGCCGCAGAACCCACAGGTGACGGTGGGCCCGCCGCCCTCACCGGACCGCGGCCGGTCCACCGCCGACCCTTCCCGGATCTCTACCATCCCAGCACCAGCAGCACCTGGTTCAGGAGCGCGCCCACGCCAAAGGCGAAGGGCACGGTGAAGGCGAAGATCGCCATGGCGGTCTTCACGCCCCGCTCCTTGAGCATCATCAGGAACTGGGCCACGCACGGCACGAAGAGGGTCAGCGTGACGGCGGCCACCGTGAGCTGTCGTACGTTCAGCAGCCCCTGCTGGTCCAGATCGAAGAGCCCGGCGGCGCCGTAGTCGCGGCGGAAGAAGCCGAAGAGGAACGCCTCAGCGGTCTCCGCCGGCAGCCCCAGGGTGCCGACGATCGGCGCCATCCCGGCGAGCGTCAGCTCCAGGAGTCCGGTCAGGTCACCGAACCAGAGGATGACGCTGGCCAGGAGGAAGAGGGGCAGCACCTCGAGGAAGTACCACTGCATCCGGGACGTGGTCTTCGTCACCACGTTCCCGAGCCGCGGCCTCCGGAGCGGCGGCAGCTCCATGTGGAACGTCGGCGCCCGGCCGGGCAGGACCTTCGCACTCAGCCAGCCCACCAGCAGGAACACGCCGGCCAGCACCCCCACCAGTACGCCGAGCGCCGCCCCGTTTCCGGCCAGGATGGCGATGATCACGCCGAGCTGCGCCGAGCACGGGATCGCCAGCGCCAGCAGCAGCGTGGCCTGCACCCGCTCCCGGTTCGTCTCCAGCGTCCGGGTCACCATGGTGGCCATGGTGTCACAGGCGAAGCCCAGGACCATGGGGATCACGGCCCGACCACTGAGCCCGATCTTCTTGAACAGCCGGTCCACCAGCAGTGCCAACCGCGGGAAGTAGCCGCTGTCCTCCAGGATGCTGAAGAAGAGGAAGAACGTCCCCACGATCGGCAGGATAATGGCCACGGCGTAGCGTACGCCCAGCGTCAGCAGGCCGTAGTCACCCACGAACAGACCCTGCAGCCACGGCCACGGGATCAGCCACTCGAACGCGTTCTGGAAAATCGGGTTCAGACCGTTCTCGAACACGGTGGTCTCCAACCAGTCCACCACCGTCCCGGCGCCGAACACGCCCACGAACTGGAACAGCCCGAAGTACAGCACCACCAGCAGCGCCGGGATCCCCACCAGCGGCCGCGACAGCGCCGAGCCCAGCCAGGCCCGGAACGACCGCGACTCCTCTTCCTCGTCGCCACCCGTCACCGCACCTTCCAACGCCTTCTCCGCGGCCCGGTGTCGCTCGTACGCCACCCGGTAGATGGCCGTGTCCGCGAACTCCGCCGTGGCCGCTTCCAGCTCCTCGATCACCGCACGACCCTCGTCCGGCTCGCGCTGCGCCACCCAATCCGCCGCCTCCGGGTCTCCCTGGATCATGAGCGTGGCGAAAACCGCCGGGTCCACCGGGTAGACCCCCGACAGCTTGCCCCCGACCCGGGCGATGGCCTCGCCCACTCCGTTCGAGTACTTCGGACGGACCGGGGGCGGCGCCGCCACCGCGCGCTCCACCGCCTCCGCCAGCGCGTCCATCCCCCGCCCCTCCACCGCCACCACCGGCACCCCGGCGATCCCCAGCCGCTCCTCCAGCCCGGCCACGTCGATCTCCAGCCCCAGCTCCTCCGCCTCGTCCATCATGTTCATGGCCAGCACCAGCGGACGACCCACCTCCAGCAGCTGGAGCGTCAGCGGCAGCGCTCGCTCCAGGCTCTTCGCGTCCGCCACCTGCACCACCACGTCGGCCTCGCCCTCCAGCACGATGCGACGGGCCACACGCTCCTCCTCCGTAGTCGGGAGCAGCGAGTACATCCCCGGCGTGTCGATCACTTCCACCGAACGGTCACCCAGCTCCCCGTGACCACGGTCCACTCCCACCGACGTGCCCGGGTAGTTCGACACCGTCACGTACGCACCCGTCAGACGGTTGAAGAGCGTGCTCTTCCCCACGTTCGGCGCGCCCACCAGCGCCACGCGCAGCTCCGCCTCCGGCGCCGGCTCCGGCCGGCCCGGGCTGCCGTAGCCGGGGCCTACCCGGGCCGTGCTCGGCGCGTCCTCCAGCTGTCGATCCCGCTCTTTCGTTCGTACCGCCATGCCAGATCCGGTGGTGCGGTCGGGGCCTTGAAACTCGTTCTCAATTGTGCCGACAGAGGCGCCCACAAACAATCGGGAAAGTCTTGCGGCCGGACGTGGGGGAAACTCCCACTCGGAGCCACGAAGGGGGCGAAGACGGGGGGAAAAGCGGGCGATTGCATCTCATCCGTCGTACCCAGAGGTTGGGGCCTCAACGAGAACAGGTGGATTCAACCCGGCCGGAGACCGACCGATGCCCCGACGAATCTGGACCGGAATGCTGTTGATCCTGGCGGCTTCCACGTCCGCGTGCACGGAGCCGGAGCCGCTGCTGCTGGCGTCGACCACGTCCACGGAGGACTCGGGGCTGTTCGACGTGCTGCTCCCGGCGTTCATGGAGGCGCACGGATACGAGGTGCGCGTGACGGCGGTGGGGACGGGGCAGGCACTGGTGCTGGGTCGTCGCAAGGACGCGGATGTGCTGCTGGTGCACGACGCGGTGGCGGAGTCGGCGTTCGTGGCCGGCGGCCACGGCGTGGCCCGGTGCGCGGTGATGTACAACGACTTCGTGGTCGTCGGGCCACCGTCGGACCCGGCGAACGTGGCGGGAATGACCGACGCCCCGGCGGCGCTGGCCCGGATCGCCACGGCGGCCGATCCGGCCGCCCCATCGTCGGCGACGGCGCCCGTGGAGTTCGTCTCCCGGGGCGATGACAGCGGGACGCACCGGAAGGAGCGGGCGCTATGGACGATGGCGGGGGTCGAGCCATCGGGGTCGTGGCACATGGAGGTCGGCCAGGGGATGGCCGAAGCGCTGCGGATGGCGAGCGAGGAGCGGGCGTACACGCTGTCGGATCGGGCCAGCTACCTGTCTCAGCGGACCGACCTCGACCTGGCGGTGCTGGTGGAAGGCGACGAGCGGCTGTTCAACCCATACGGGGTGATCCCGGTGACCGGCGCGAGCCACCCCGAGGCGGCCCGGGCCTTCGCCCGCTGGATCACGGGCGAGGAGGCCCGGGCTCTCATCGGCGAGTTCGGGACCGAGCGGTTCGGCCGGCCGCTGTTCGTGCCCAACGCCGGCGAGTGCGAGCTGCCGGAGGCGTGAGGACGAGCTTCTGCTGGGGAGAGGCCCAGGGAACCGCGGAGACACGGAGACGCGGAGCATACGCGGAGTGTTTTCTTTTGGGGCCCATCTCCGGATTTGTACTTTAGCTCATATGAGCCGAAGGGTGCTACGATTACACAAAGCCCTGGCACCTGGAGGTCCACATGGGACGGTCGCTGTACCAACGGCTGGAAGGCAAGAATGCCGATGAGGCGTTGATCGAGCGGGTCGCCGAGACGTTCAACCTCGCCGCGGTCAGGCGAAGGTCGAATCGCCACGCTGACCCCCACAGCTGGCATCGCC
>CAZSBL010000164.1:0-7122 GCA_964605205.1 uncultured Gemmatimonadaceae bacterium | reverse complement strand
CCCAGAACGTTGCCCATGACCAGCGCGAGCATGGCGAACCCGAGGGGTGGCAGATAGCCGCGACCCAGCGTCGCGAGCCAGGCCACCACTGGCGTCAGGAGGAACACGACGAAGGCGGCCAGCAGGACGTCGCCGATCCCGGCGGTGAGCACGTCGACGGAGAAACCCTCGAGGCCGAGCGCCGCGGCCACCACCACGCCCTCGGCTACGATCACGGCCACCAGCGCCAGCCACCAACCGGCCACCACCACCAGCTTGGCCACCACGAACCACCAGCGGGGGAGCGGCAGCGCCAGCATGTTCTTGGCCGTCCCCTCGGCGTACTCCCGACCGTACACGTACGCGGCGATCACCGCCAGCAGCAGCCCACCCACGATCCCCACCATCTGCGTCAGCATGGTCATGTATCCGGCCCAGGTGGCCTCCAGCCCCACCAGATCGGCCTTGGTCCCCATGAGCCCCAGCTCCGCCGCCCGTCCCGGCTCCAGGACGATCCACATGAAGAGCCCGCCGCCCAGCGGACCCAGGGCGAACGCCAGCAGCGTGAGCGGCGGTACCCGGCTCCGACGCAGCTTCGCCACCTCCGTCTCCAGGACCGCCAGGAACCTCATGCGTCACCTCCCGTGCGCCGGAGGAAATACCCTTCCAGGCTCTCGTGACCAGGGACCAGCGTCTCGATCGCCACCCCGGCCTCGACCAGCCGCCGGGCGATCTCGGGGGCCCGGCCGTCAGCGCCGAAGACGCGGAAGCCGCCGCCCTCGATACCGAGGCGGTTCGGGACAGACTCGTCCGGCCTGAAAACGTCGGGACCGTGACCGGACCGACCGGCGCGCCCGCTGGCGTCCCGCTCGAGCCGGAAGCCCGCCTTGCCCAACACCGCTCGCGCCCGCTCCGCGTCGTCAACCCGGACCTCCAGGTACGGCCTCGCCCGCTCCCGAAGCGCCGCCCGGTCCAACTCGTCCAAGAGCCGGCCTTCGTGGATCAGCCCGATCCGGTCGGCCAACTGCCCCACCTCGCTCAGGATGTGGCTCGACATGAACACCGTCACGCCGTCATCAGCGAGACGACGGAGCAGCCCCCGGACTTCCACGATGCCCGCCGGGTCCAGCCCGTTGGCCGGCTCGTCGAGGATGAGCACGTCCGGCGCGTGGAGGAGCGCGCGGGCCAGCGAGAGCCGCTGCTTGTTCCCCAGCGACAGCGTGTCCGCCCGGCGGTCGGCGTACGGCCCCAGCGCTAGCCGGTCGATGACCTCCGTCACCGCGCCCACGGGCGCCCCGTGAAGCCGACGGTGCAACTCCAGGTTCTCCCGCGTGGTCAATTTCCCGTACGCCGTGGCCGTCTCCACGAGGTAGCCCACCCGACCCCGCGCCGTGTTCGTACCCGGCCCCATCGGCCACCCCAGAACCCGGACCTCGCCGACCGTTGGACGGATCAAACCCAGCAGCATCCGGATCGTCGTCGTCTTCCCCGCCCCGTTCCGGCCCAGAAACGCGTACACCTCGCCCGCCCGGACCTCCAGGTCCAGGTCGCGCACGGCGGAAACATCGCCGTAACGCTTGGTCAGCCCCCGAGCCACCACCGCCGCCTCGCCGGCGCTCACTCGACTCCCTCCCCTGCCGCACCTGATGGCGCGCCCTCCGGGCCCGCGTGGCCCAACGCCCTGAGCGCCAGATCCAGCGCCGCTCGCATGGCCGCCGGAATCTCCGCCGTGGGCGTGCCCGCCAGCTCGGCACCCCGCAGTCCGCCCAGAACGAACCACGCGGCCACCCGGGGGTCCGGAGTCGCGAAAACACCCTCGGCCACCCCGCGTCGTATGACCTCCTCCATCAGCGGCACCATGCGGGGAACCAGCCGCTCTTCCAGCCGGTCGTGCAGGAGTCGGTTCTCCGGCCGGTGCAGCACCTCCGCCAGCTCCACCGCACCGGGGTCCTCTTCGAAGCTCCCCAGCGCCCCGATGAACGAACGCAGCTGGTCCACCGCCGGCTCGCCTGCGTTCAGCGCGCCCTCCGCCACTTCCAGGAGCCCATCCACCACCCGCTCGGCCACCGCCACCAGCACGTCATCCTTGCTGTCGAAGTAGAGATAGAACGTGCCCTTCGCCACGCCCGCCGCCTCGACGATGTGGCTCACCGCCGTATTGGTCACGCCCCGCTCGGCGAACGCGGCCTGCGCGGCGTCCACCAGTTCGGCGCGTCGTACATTCCTGTCTACCGTGCGAGACATGGTGGCCCCTGAATAATGACTGACGGTCAGTCAACTTAACGCCACAGGTGCGGCAATTCAAGACTCCGGGGAACCCGTCCCACCTCTCGTGGATTTAGACAACCACAGGAGGTGGTCCCATGAGACACTCCGATCCACCCGTCTTCGAGACGGCAAACGAGCGGTTCGAGCGCGGGGTCAGCCGCTGGTTCTGGATCGCGATGATCCTGGCCACGGCTGCCCACGTCGCGATCTTCGCGTGGTCCCCGGCGTTCGCGATCGAGGAGCTCCATTTCGGGGCGTCGGACGTCGAGATCGTGGATATCCCGGACGAGATCGAGATCCCCACGGCGCCTGCGTCGATCCCCCGTCCGTCCACGCAGGTAATCGCCGACGCGCTGGACCTGGGCACGGACCTGACTATCGCGCCGACCACATTCGAGGCGAACCCCGTCGAAGCGCTCCCGGTCTGGGTGTCGCTCGCGGTCCAGTTCGAAGTGCGAAGTTAGCTACGCCACCGACTCCAGGTGGGCGCAGCACTCGTCGATCCGCTCCTGCGCGCCGACCTCGCCGAAGAGGATCCGGGCCTCTTGCCACAGCGAGCGCGCGCCCTCGGGCTGGCCACGCGCCTCCATCAAGAGCGCGGCCGTGCGGAACGCCTTCGCCACGTCGAGGGGACGACGCCGGGCCTCCTGCTCGTAGATGGTGAGGGCTTCGTCGCAGCACGCCTGGGCCCGTTCCAGACGACCGGCTTCCCGGTGGATGTCGGCCAGGTGGCGGAGGGTGTGGGCCAGGAGCACGGCGTGACCTTCCGCACGGCATAGGAGCACGGCCTCTTCGTAGAGTGACCGGGCAGCCTCCAGCTCGCCAGCCGTCCGCTCGCTCCGGCCCAGCTCCTTCAGGACGCGAATTCGTTCTCTCGTCTCGTACCCCATGCCTGCCTTCGGCTCGGTGTCGACGGGGCTTCGTTCCCGGCGCCGGATGCGTGCGCTCATGATGCGCTAGGCGTTGACGGCGGACAAGCCCCGGCGTCCACCCACCGGGGACAGCCACCGGGGACCGCTGCCTTGTTGCCGGCGACGCTCGAGACCCTCACCTTGCTCTGGGCCCCACTCGCCGACTTCAGCTACGGAGCTGCCGCTCATGCATACCCTGCGTCGAGGCCTCATCTACCTCGCCCTCCCTTTCCTCGTCTTCACCGGCGTCTCGTGCGACTCCGGTGAGGCGGAGCTCGCCGCCGCCCGCGCCGAGCGGATCCACGAGGACGCCCTCATCATCGACACGCACGTGGACATCTCGCCCCGGTTCGCCGGCGAGGTGAACCCGTGCGAGCTCACGGACCGGCAGGTCGATCTTCCGAAAATGGAGGCCGGAGACGTGGACGCCGCCTTCTTCATCGTCTACGTGGGGCAGGGCCCCCGGACGCCCGAAGCGTACGAGCGGGCGAAGGAGACGGCCCTGGAGCGCTTCGCCGCGATCCGTCGATTCGGCCAGGAGCTCTGTCCGGACCGCATCGAGCTCGCGCTTACCGCCGATGACGTGGGGCGGATCAGCGCCGACGGCAAACGGGCCGTGGCCATCGGGATCGAGAACGGATACGTCATCGGGCGTGACCTCTCCCTCCTCGAGCGCTACCACGAGTTCGGCGGCCGCTACATGACGCTCTCCCACAACGGCCACAATGACATCACCGACTCCGCCAACCCCCGGGACGGCGAGCCCGAGGCCGAGCACGGCGGCCTGAGCGCCTTCGGCGAGGAGGTGGTTCGGGAGACGAACCGGCTGGGAATGATGGTCGACGTGTCACACATCAGCGGCGAGGCGGTGCTGGACGCCGCGCGCGTCTCGGAGGCGCCGGTCATCGCGTCGCACTCCGCCACCCAGGCCCTCACCCCGATCCCGCGCAACCTCGGCGACGAGCAGCTCCGGGCCATCGCCGAGAAGGGCGGCGTGGTCCAGATCGTCGGGCTCGACCAGTTCGTGAAGACACCGCCGCCGGAGAAGCAGGAGGCCCAGAACGCGCTCCGCCAGGAGCTGGGGATCACGAGCTACGAGGCGTGGCAGCGCCTCACCGACGAGGAGCGGGCCGAGTACCGCGGGCGGATGGAAGCGATCGACGAGCAGTGGCCGGGCGGGTCCGTCAGCGACCTGATCGACCACGTCGACTACGCCGTCGAGCTCATCGGCATCGACCACGTGGGGATCGCCTCCGACTTCGACGGCGGGGGCGGGGTGACCGGCTGGGACAGCGCGGCCGAGACCATGAACGTGACCCTCGCCCTCATGGATCGCGGCTACACCGAGCCCGAGATCCAGCAGCTTTGGGGCGGCAACTTCCTGCGGGTGTGGCGCACGGTGGAGGCGGCGGCGGTCAACTGACCTCGTTGCGACGGCCGCTGGCCCACCCCTGCGTGGGGTGGGCCCTCTCACGCCGCGCGGGTCGATCTCACGCCGCGCGGGGCCGATTGGCCCTGCGCTTATCCGGCCGGCTCGACGCTTCCCGTAATCGTCCCGATGCTCGTGTTCCCGTTCACGGTATGCATGGCCGTCGAAGGCGTGAAGGTGTACCCGTCCTTCCAGACGCTGACGTTGTAGTTGCCGAGCACCAGGTCGCTGAACGAGAAGCTGCCGTCGCCAGCCGTGGTCGCCTGGACCTGGGCCATGCCGCTCCCATCGATGCCCACGGTGGCGCCACCGATCCCGGCGCCCGTGGAATCCGCGACGCGACCGGTCATCGTATAGCCGGTGAAGGTGAACGCGATGCCGGCCACGCTGGCCCCGTCCACCGTCACGACCACGGAGTCGGGCGTCGGGTCCGGGTAGACCGTCAGGTCCACCGAAACGACGTACGGGCCCTCGCTCACCTCCACCGAGAAGGTGCCGTCACCGGTGTTGACGGCAACGCTCTCATCCGTACCGAAGAGCGGGCTGTAGAAGCGGATGGTGCCGCCGTCGCCCATGGGCCCCATCCCCCGGCTGTTCCGCACCGTCCCGCTCAGGGTGTACCCGCTCCCTGCCGGCAGGGCCTCGATGTCCGCGACGCTCCCGGCGGTGTCCACGATCTCGACCTCGATGCCGGGCGCGTATCCGTACGAGAAGGTGTAGCGCATGTCGGCGCCCCAGACCCAGTAGGGGCCCGGCGGGATGTCGGGGAACGCGTAGACCCCGCCCGCATCCGTGGTGTCGAACAGCTGCGGCGTGCCGTGCGGGTTCCCGAAGCCTACCAGTACGCCTTCCAGGGGAATCGCGAGGGGCGTCACGATCCGGCCCGTGACGGTGGCCCCGCCCGTCCCGGTGAAGTCCAGGCCGGACACGGCTCCGCCCTCGGTGCTCTCATCCAGAGTCACGACCACGGAGTCGGGCGTGAAGGTGAAGTGGTCCATGTGCACCGAGACCGTGTACGTCCCGGCCGCCAGCGAATAGCCCCACCAGTCGCCGTTGGCATCCGATAGCCAGTCCAGGGTGGCCGGGCCGCGGACCATGGCGACCCAGGCGCCGGGGATCGGGAGCCCCGCCGGATTCCGGAGCGCCCCCCGCGCCGCGAATGGGCCCGACGTCAGCACCAGCACCAGGTCCGGTGCCTGCGTCGGCCCTGCGACGACGCTGAAATCGGCGCTCATGGTAGCACCCGTATACCCGTCGGGCATGCTCGAGACCGACACCATGTACGGCCCGGTCGGGACGTCGGCGAAGGTGTAGAATCCGTCCGCTCCCGTGACCGCGGTCGGGTCGCTGTCGCCCCCGGTCCAGAGCTTGACCCCCACATCGGAGATCGGGTCCCCGTCCCATTCCACCACCCTACCCGTCACCGGATACAGCCCACTGTCGCCGTCGGTCTCACCCCCGGGGATCGAGTAGTACAGCAACGTTCGCGTCGCCGTCTCGGTCAGGGTGCCGCCGTCGTAGACCTCATGGACCTTCTTGACGTAGCCGATCCCCCGGGCGAACCACGCCGTGGTCACGAACTCCAGATCGAACTCTGGCTCCGAGCTGACCGCAAGCGCGCCACGCAGCTTGAATACCCGACAGTCGGGGATCACTCCGAACGACAGCGTCACCGCCTCCGTCCTCTTGTAGGCCAGCGACCCGGTGGCCCGGAGCGTGTCGCCACCTTCCACGTACTCGATGTCGATGGGCAGCGACGCGGCCGGCTGCGACGAGCCGTCCAGGATCGGGATCTCGAACGGCATGTCCCGGGGCCACTCGTAGAACACGCTGTCCGCACCCACTCGGTAGAGGTCCGGCGACGACTCGGCCTCCCCGATCCGCACGTAGTCCAGACCGCCCCGGCGCTCCGTCCCCGCCACTGCCACGTCCAACACCCGGGCCTGGATCGGCTCCGCTCCGACCTCGACCACTTCGTACGCGTACCGCCACGCGGCCCCATCCACGAGCGGGAACCAGGCCTCCATCACCGTCGGATCGAAATCCTCGTCGGTCACCTGGTCACAGCTTGTCCCGACGCAGGCCAGCAGCAGCACCAGTCCGACCGTTCTCCAATCCCGCGTCCTCGCCATGAACGCCTCCGCTCATCCGGGCACACTCCCCCCCTCCCCTCCCCGGAATCAATCTGCGCCGCAATGTTGACCCTCGTCAATATTTCCTCTAACGGACCGGGTTTTACTTTTTACATTTTTCGGCTCTTCGACATTTCGAGTGGGTCGTGTGCTCCGGAGGCATCGTTAACCGCGGAGCCGCGGAGGCGCGGAGCACGCGCGAAGAACTTTTTGTCGGCGAAGACGCAAGCTCTACGTTGGCGGCAAGGAGGCCGGGGTCGGTTTCGCGGCCTTGCCGGCAGGCCGGCCCTCCGCCGGCCATGCCGCCTCACCGCAACAAAGGGAAAACACTCCGCGTATGCTCCGTGTCTCCGCGTCTTCTATGAGAAGGCCTTCTGTGTCAAGGGCCAACGTGGTGGCCCAA
>CAZSBL010000163.1:0-7221 GCA_964605205.1 uncultured Gemmatimonadaceae bacterium | reverse complement strand
GCGACTTCGCCTACCACCACCGCGGCGGCACGTACCACCTGGCCGTGGTGATCGACACCGGCCGGGACCGCTTCGAGGTCCTGGGTCTGCCGGAGCTGTACGTGCACTGACGCACCGCGGCCCGCCGCGGCCGGGAGCACCGCGACGGGCCGGAAGGCTGAGTCGGACACCCACCCTCCTCGTGGGTCGGGCGAGGCCCGGTTCGTAAGCTGGTCCGTAAGCTACCGGGAGCTCATCGTTTCCATCGGCTTGCGGGGGAGCATCTCGTCGCGGTTGGCCAGGTGGTAGACCAGTGACGCCACCACCACCGCCGCCTGCTTCAGGTCATCCATGACCAGGCGCTCGTACGTGTCGACGTTGCTGTGGTGCGTGTTCACCGAGTACTCGATGGGGTCCTGGATGAACTGGAAGCCCGGGATCCCGGCGCCATCGAACGCCAGGTGGTCGGTCCCGCCGGTGTTCGCGTGCTTCACCGCCACCACGCCCAGGTCGCGGAACGGCCAGAGCAGCTGCTCGAAGATCGGCGTCACGCCCTCGTTCATCTGGTTGTAGATCCCACGGATCCGGCCGGTGCCGTTGTCGAAGTTCAGGTACGCCGAGACACGGTCGTGCAGCTCCGGGTGGTTCTGCACCCACATCCGCGACCCGTACAGCCCCTGCTCCTCGCCGCTCCACAGCGCGATCCGGACCGTGCGACGGGTCTCGAGCCCCAGCTCCTTCAGGATCCGCAGCGCCTCCATCATCACCACTGTGCCCGCCCCGTTGTCCGCCGCGCCGGTGCCGGCGTGCCACGAGTCGTAATGGCCGCCGATCATGATGTACTCCTCGGCCAGATCGGTGCCCGGCAGGTCGGCCAGCACGTTCTTGCCCCGCAGGTCGTCGTCGTACCACCGGTTCTGGACGTTCAGCTCCAGCTCCACCGGCACGCCCCGCTCCACGTTCCGCCAGATCTGGCCGTAGTCCTCGTGTGAGAGAACCAGCTGCGGCCCGGGGATCGGCTGGTCCGCCTGGTACGCGCGGGTTCCGCCGAGACGGATCACGTTGCCCGTCCAGCCGGAAGGCGAGAGGATCGCCGCTGCGCCCTCCTCGGCCACAATCTCGTTGACCTGCGTCATCAGCGCGCGACGGGCTCGCCACTCGGCGACTATCCGCTCCCGCTCCGCCCGCTGCTCCTCCGTCATCTCCGGCCGCTCCCGCTCCACCGGCGGCTCCAGCAGCCACTCCAGCGTCTGGCGCCGGTCCCGGGGCTCCCAGTCCGGCTCGATCCACTCGTACGGCTGCATCAGCACGAACGCGCCGGCCAGCTTCCCACGGTACCTCTCCAGATCTTCCGGCGTCTCGGCTTCGACGACCACGGCCGGACCCCGGATTGTGCCCTCCGTGCTCCCCGTCCACGCCATCGGCCAGGCGGACAGCGGCTGCGGGTACGGCGTCAGCGCCCGGAACGTCAACTCCACGTTCTCCCAGCCCCGGCCGAACTCGCCCCACGGCTCCACCTCGATGTTCTCGAGGCCCCAGGCGCCGAAGGTAGCGGTCAGCCACTCCTGGGCCCGCCAGATCCCGGGGGAGTTGGTCAGCCGCGGGCCGATCACGTCGGTCAGGTGGCCCGCCATCTCCGGGATCTGCGACCGGTTCAGCCCCTCGTCCCGGATCCGCTCCACTACGTCCAGGTCCACCGCCTCCTGCGCGACCTGCGCGGTCACCGTCGGGACCAGCGTCAGTACGCCCAGGGCCGCCGTGGCCACGGCGCTCGTCAACATGCGCTTCATGCCGCCTCCAGCTATTCGGATGTCAGGGGAACGGCCGTCCGGAAACGGCCGGCGGGGCTGACCGGCTACAGTGGTGAGACGCCTCGACCGGCCGAACCGTTGGCGCCGGCCGCGCTCCGGGCACGCATGTCGGCGTCTCGCTAACCGCGAAGACGCGGAGGCGCGGAGTGCACGCGGAGAGCTGCATGAGTTCTGATCCGGGCGGGGCCGGGCTCGGGGTGGAGGGGCCAGCTTCGTCGTGCTCGCACGGGGTACGTCAATGTTCTGCCGGGGTCCGGGAGGGCGGCGGTGCCGCTGGATGCCCGCTGGGTTCGGGACTCAGCCCCCGGAGCCCTGCCACGCCGCGCGTTCGGATCCCTGCCGCGGATTCAGCCTCGCCGGATCAACTCCAAAGAAGTTCTCCGTGCATGCTCCGCGCCTCCGCGTCTCCGCGGTTGATCAGAGCACTCCGGCCACCGGCCCGTCCTGGCGCCCCCTCAGTTCAGCCGCACGATGGCCGTGTTGAGCGCCGCCGCGAAGGTGACCCACGCCAGGTACGGCACCATGAGCGCGCCGGCCCAGCTGGAGTGGCGGAAGAAGAGCACTGTTGTGACCAGGATCACGAGCCACAGTACCCCGATCTCCAGCAGCGCCCACCCCGGCGACCGCAGCGCGAAGAAGACCCCCGACCAGGCCAGGTTCAGCAGCAGCTGGACGCCCCAGAGCGTGAGCGCGGCGGTGGCGCCGTCGAAACCGGCCTCCTTCCATACCAGCCACGCCGCCATCGCCATGGCGATGTAGAGCGCCGTCCATACCGGCCCGAAGAGCCACGACGGCGGCTGCCACGACGGTTTCCGGAGGGACATGTACCACTCCGGCATCCCCATGGACGTGAACCACCCGCCCACACCGGCCACGACGAAGACCAGCGCCAGCAGCCCGATCAGCACCAACGCCCTCATACGCACCCCCTCAGAGCCAGCCCTTCCGCTGGAAGAACCACACCAGCCCGAGCCCGATAACGATCATCACCGCCCAGACCGCCGGATAGCCGTAGTACCAACCCAGCTCCGGCATGTTCAGCGGGCTCGCCCCGGGGTCGAAGTTCATCCCGTAGATCCCGGCAATGAACGTGAGCGGGATGAAGATGGTGGCGATGATGGTCAGCACCTTCATAACCTCGTTCATCCGGTGGCTCACGCCCGACAGGTAGACCTCGTGCAGCGCGCTGGCCATCTCCCGGTAGCTCTCCACCAGCTCGATGACCTGGATGGTGTGGTCGTACGCGTCCCGGAGGTAGAGGCGGGTGGTGTCATCGATGTGGACGAACTCCTCCCGGTGGAGCTGCCCCATGGCCTCCCGCATCGGCCACATGGACTGGCGCAGCGCCAGCGCGTCGCGCCGGGCGGCGTGGATCACGCCCACCAGCTCCTCTTGCGGGTCGTCGATGACCGCTTCCTCCAGGAGCTCCAGGCGGTGCCCGAAATCCTCCAGCAGCGGGTAGTACCCGTCCACCACCGCGTCCATGAGGGCGTAGAAGAGGTAGCCGGCGCCGCCGCCACGGATCCGGCCCCGGCCCGCCCGGAGACGCTCCCGGACCGGCTCCCACGCATCGCCCGCCCGCTCCTGGAACGTGAGCACCCAGTCGTCGCCCACGAACAGGCTCAGCTGCTCCGTGTCCACCCGGTCCTCCAGCGTGGCGCTCCGGGTCACCGCGAAGAGGTGGTCCGGGTACTCTTCCACCTTCGGCCGCTGGTGCACGTTCATCACGTCCTCCAGCGCCAGCCGGTGCAGCCCGAACAGCTCGCCGATGGCCTCCACCGAGTCCGCGTGTCCAACGCCCACCACGTCGATCCAGAGCACCGGCCAGCGACCCCGCAGCCCGGCCAGCTCCCCGATGGACTCCGGCCGCAGCTCCTCCAGCCCGTCCCGCCCGTAGCCGATGACGTGCAGCGCGGGCGGCGGCGCGTCGGGGTGGGAGATGAGCGTGCCGGGCGCGGCCCCCACCGGGGAGCGTCGCCGGAAGCTGTGCACCCGTGGGAGTGGCGCTCCGGCGCGCCGGAGCCCTTTCCCGATCTTCCGGATCCCCCAGAGCGCGGACCAGGCCACGCCGCGAGGGATGGCGCTGGCGGTCTTGAGGGTGGCCTTTGCGGCGTCGCCCGCCGCCTTCAGTGGATCGTGTTCCGCGTGGTGGTTTGGCATGCCCGGAAAAATAGGAGCCATCGGACGTAGGAGCCATCGGACGTGGTTCCAATATCCACGAACTGGCGATGTCGGGGCCCGCACTTCCGTGATATCCCCCATGGGAAGAACCCACGTCAGGGGGTCGGGAGAGGGATTTGATGGATAATGGAACCACGTCCGGTCGGCGTCCGGTCGGACGTCCGGTCGGCACCCCGCGCCGGGTCGTCACGTACCACCAGTTCCAGGGCGCGTCGGAGAAGCAGGTCCGCTCCGCCACCGACTATATCGACCGGCTCGGCGCGCCCGGCGCCGTGACCCGGGAGCTGTCGAAGACCGGGCTCCGCCTCGACGCCGTCCTGGCCAAGGACCGCCGGGCCCAGGCGCAGGCGCTGGAGATCGCCCTCAACGAGGAGAACGAGCGCCGGCTCCGGGACGGGGCCCGGCGGGGAGGGGACGTCCCGGACCCGGGTCGTCCCGGCCGAGGATGAGCGGCCAGGATACAGTGCGGCCGAGAGGATATGACCCGGCCGAGGATGAGCGCCAGGAGCGGACCGGGAGCGAGTGAGCGCGGCCCGCTGCTCTCGGATCGACGACGACGGCAGGGTCTACCGTCGTCGCACCGCCCTCACCCGTTGGAGCCCTCTTCCATCCCGTCCTTGCCCAGCTCCCGGAGTACCGCCGTGGCGTAGCACCCCGGCGGGAGCGCGAACTGGAGCTCCAGGTACGCGCCGCGCTCGTCCGAGCCGGCCTCCACACCGACGTCCGCGAGCGCGAACCGGAGCGGCCGCCGCCGGCCCGTGAGGGGCGCCATGGCCCGGGACTCCAGCGCCTCTGGCCGCAGCCCGGCCTCGTCGATCACCCGCGCCTCCAGCGCCGCCACCTCGCCGGCCGGCTCCTTCATCCGCCGGCCCACCAGCGGCCCCGTGGGCGAGATCTCGAACGCGCCGGCCCGGGGCTGCTCCGCCGCCGGGTCCTCCACCGGGAAGAGCGCTTCAGTGTCGTGCTTCCATGCCAGGTCACCCTCGAGTAGTGTGGCCATGGTCCCGGCACGGATCCGCTCCGCCAGCACCGCGTTGAAGAGCCACGACTGGTACGCCGACGCGTACAGCCGCAGCATCCGCTTCCCGACCACGGGGATCGCCCGCGCCGGGTCGCCTGTCCGCTCCATGGCCTCCGCCAGCCGCGCGCACTGCCCGAACCCCCGGGGCCACGTCTCCGCCGCCTCGGCGTACCTGCCCTCGTCGAACAGCTCCCGGGCCCGGAGGATGCCCCCGGAGTCCGGAAAGACCCCGGCCGCCGGGTCCACCGCGTCGTCGTCCGGATAGAGCGGTCGTCCCGCGATCAGCCCCGCCGCGAGGTCCCACTCCTCCCGGGCCAGCGCCCGGCCGACTTCCCACGTGTCGCCCCGCGTCCCGAACCGCTGCGGCCCGTAGTAGTTGGGCACGCCGAGGGCCTCCAGGGACTCGAGCACACCCCGGACGTGGTCGAGCGGGTGAGCGATCCCCCAGTCCCCCAGTCCGGACTCGCCGGATGTCTCGGCATCCGCCTCGAGCCCAGCCGCGCCCGCATCCCCCAGTCGCGCGGATCGCGCCGCGAACTCGGATTCCGTCCCCGAGCCCGGCCGGAGCCGAATCACGAAGCCGTTCCCCCCATGCCACCCGCGCCGCAGCTTCCGAGGGTGCCGCTCCGCCCGCAGCACCGTGATCCGCGGATTTTCGAGCGACAGCGCCCGCGCCGGCTCCACGTGCTCCACGCTCAGCCACTGCCGGGCGACGGCCCGGGCGTCCTTCATCCCGGCGTACCCCACGCTCGACGGCTTCACCCCCAGCGCCCGGGCCACCTCCGAGACCGCCCGGGGCGTGGCCAGCCCCCGCTTCTCGATCTCCAGCCAGAGATGGTCGCCCGTGCCCTCCGGCTCGATTTCCGGGATCTCCTCCACCTCGAAGTCCTCCCACCGGGCCTTGAAGACGGCCCGGAGGCCGGGGTGGTCGGCGGTCAGGTACGGGAGCGGCATGGCGGGCACCTACCGGAAGATCAGGCGCGCGGTCCCCGAAAGCACGTAACGCCGCTCCTCGCGGCCCTCCCGGGGGAGACCCACCGCGTACCCCGCATCGCCCAGGTATTGAAGCGCGCGGGAGACGGTGGGCTGCGAAACCCCCCACAGCTCCGCCAGCTGCTGCTGCGTCATTGCGACGGCTGGGTCCGTGTCGCCCCAGACCCGGAGCTGTTCGACACGCGCCTGCTCCGGCAGCGCGTCGAGCTCGCTGTCGTAGCGCTCCCTAAGCACCGGCAGGATGGCATCGAGAGGCAGGGGCCCCGGGCGCCCCTCTTCATCCAGTCCTGCCAGTCCAAGCAGCGGACGCACCCCGTCTTCCAGCGACTTCAGAAGCCCCCGCAGATCCCCGCGGTAGAGCTCGTGGAGTGCGGCCACCACCTCCGGGGCCGCCGGCGCGGTCATCGGCTCCGCCGGATCCGCTCGCAGATGCTCGTAACGCGCGAGCAGAAGGTCCTCAACCGTCGGAAGATCCAGCGCGTCCAGCGTACGCACGCTGACCACGTTCCGCAGCTGTCGAAAGGTCGTCAGCGTTCGCTGGAGCGAATCACCGGTTCCGACGAACACGAAGTGGAGGCGAGGGTGCATCATCATGGGGTCCCGCAGCGCGCGCAGGAGCTCCGCCGCCCTCCGGGTCTCCGTCTCCGTCAGAGTCTCGATGTTGTTGACGTGGACGATGAGCCCCTCCACCCCCGACTCCGCCAGCGCCCGCATCAGGTCCCGCATCACTCGCGGCCCGTCGATCAGCAGGTCCGTGGGGACGTTTGGCGTCTCCCCCGACTGGCCGCCGAGCCCGAACCCGGCCACCGTGACGCTTCCGCCCCGATCGATGATCCGACTCACCCGCACCAGCAGCTGGGCGTCCCGCATGGCCGGGTGGGCGGCCATGTGCGGCCGGTTGGCCAGGACCGTGTCGTACACCTGGCCGAGGACCCGCCCGAACAGACGCTCGCTCGTGTCCTCCGGGTAGAGCGGCACCCAGGAGTCCGTACCGAAATAGCCCCGGTCCACGAGCCTCGCCTTCAGCTCCTGAACCAGCGTCGTCTTGCCGACCCCCGGCGGTCCCGCCACCCCCTGCCTCGTGCCGTGGTCGCCCGCTCCAAAGACACGATCCTCCAGCTCCGCCAGCTCCTGCTCCCGACCCACGAACAGCGACCGGAGCGGTTGGGGAGACGGCTCCGATGCCTCCAGCACATCCTGGAAGTACGGAGACGCCCGGAGGTTGTAGAGCGCCCA
>CAZSBL010000162.1:0-7355 GCA_964605205.1 uncultured Gemmatimonadaceae bacterium | reverse complement strand
TTTCGCCTTGCCACAAGGTGTAAGGATCGGATTCGCGTGTCAAGCGCTCCCTCACTACCCCACCGCCTCCAGCTGCCGCTCCACCGCTTCCCATTCACCCATGGCCCGCTCCAGCTCGGCCCGGAGCGATTCCCGCTCCTCGCCCAGCGCCTTGACCTCGTCCACACGGGTGCCGCCGTAGAGCGACGGGTCGGCGAACGCCTCCTCGATCTCCGCCAGCCGCGTCTCGACCTCCCCGATCCGGGCCTCCAGCGCGTCGCGCCGCTCCCGCAGCCGGTACGGGTTGGTGGAGAGCTCGGGGTTCAGCGCCCGGCCGGAGTCCGCAGCCTCGCCAGTGGCGCCGGACCCGGCGCCGGCGGTCGGGGCTCCAGCGGCGGCCGGGACCGAGCCGGCCCCGTCGCCCCGGGCCCCGTCGCCCCGGGCCCCGTCGTCGGACGGGTCCCGGTCCCCGGACCCCGGTCTCCGGCCGTCTGACCCCGCCTTCTTCGCCTTCTTCCGCTCCCGCTCCAGCACCGCGTCGGCGTCGAGATGGTCGTCGCCCAGGGAGTGGACGTACTCCTCGTAGGTGCCCCGGTAGTCGCGGAGGCCGTCGGCCGTGATCTCGATGATCCGGTCGGCCAGCTCGCCCACGAACCAGCGGTCGTGGGAGACGAAGACCAGTGTGCCGTCGAACGCCTTCAGCCCGTGGACCAGCGCCTCGATGGACTCGAGGTCGAGGTGGTTGGTGGGCTCGTCGAGGATCAGCACGTTCGGCTTCTCCATGGACAGCCGGCAGAAGTTCAGCCGGGCCGCCTCGCCGCCGGAGAGGGCGCCGAGGGGCTTGGCCGCTTCGTCGCCGCTGAAGAGCACGAGCCCCATGGCGCCCCGGAGCCATGTGGTGGTGACGCCGGGGAAGTGGTTCCGGAGCCACTGCTGGGCGCTGATGGTCTCACCGTCCAGCTGCTCGTGGTGGTCCTGGGCGAAGTAGCCGGGGTACGTCTCGTGGCCCCACTCGATGACGCCGGCGTCGGGCTCGACTTCGTCCACGATGATCTTCAGCAGCGTGGACTTCCCGATCCCGTTGGGGCCGATGATGGCCAGCCGGTCTCCGCGACGGACCTCGAGGTCCACGCCGGGCAGCACCCGGTTCTCGCCGTACGACTTCGCGATCCCTTTGACTCTCAGCACGTCCCGGCCGCTGGGCCGCCGCTGCTCGAACCGGAAGGTGGGGTAGCGGCGCGACGATGGCGGGAGCGGGTCCAGCTCCTCCTCCCGCTTCTCGATGAGCCGCAGCTTGCTCTGGGCCTGCCGGGCCTTGCTGGCCTTGGCCCGGAACCGGTCCACGAACTGCTGGTGCTTCGCGATCTCCTTCTCCCGCTGCTCGATCTCCTTCTCCCGCCGCTCCCGCTCCAGCTGCTTCTTCTCGCTGAAGTGGGAGTAGTCGCCGTGGTAGAGGGTGACCGTGCGGTAGTCCACGTCCAGGATGTGGGTGGCCACGTTGTCCAGGAACCGGTGGTCGTGACTGATCACCACCACCGGGCCCTCGAACTGGCGGAGGAATTTCTCCAGCCACCGGATCGAGAGGATGTCCAGGTGGTTCGTGGGCTCGTCCAGGAGCAGTGCGTCGGGCGTCCCCGCCAGCGCCTGCGCCAGCAGCACCCGGAGCTTGAAGCCGCCCGACAGCGTGGACATGGGACGACGATGCACCTCGCCGGGGATCCCCAGCCCCTCCAGGATCTCGGCGGCCCGGGCCTCCGCCGCGTAGCCGTCGTGCCGCTGGATCGTCTCCTCCAGCCGGCCGTACCGCTCGGTGTCGAACGCGTCCGGATCGGCCTCGGCCGCAGCCAGCAGCTCCTCCTTCTCCACCACGGCATCCCACAGCTCCGGGTTGCCCCGCATCGCCACCCCCAGGATCTCCTCCTCGTCGTACACGAACTGGTCCTGGCGGAGCACGCCCAGGTCGGCACGCGATGGAACGTTGACGGTGCCACCGGAGACCGGCTCTCCACCGGCCAGGATGTTCAGCAGCGTCGTCTTCCCGGAGCCGTTGGCGCCCACGAGCCCGTACCGCTCGCCCGGGTTCAGCTGGAACGAGACGTCCTCGAACAGGACCTGGTCGCCGTACTGCTTCGCGAGATTGGAGACGGAGATCATGGGGCGGAAAGATAACCCCGGAGCCGGACGGTGTTCCACTTGACAGTTGACGCTCCCCGGGCTGAGGGACCGGGCCCAGGTGCCGGGCATTGCTCCGGAATGGACGGTTCTGCGCCTTCCCGCATGCTCGTCCGGCACATCGCCATGCCGCATGGGGACATCAACTGGCAATTCAAACACCGTTCGCACTGTCGGTCGCACCCAGCGCGCTGCGTCGTGCTACGCCGCTTCCTCGCCTTCCTTCGCCGCCCGCGCCGCCTGGATGTGCTTGCACTCGGTGGCGTCACACAGCGCGCAGTGCCAGCTGCCGTCGCCGTTGTGGTGGACCAGGGAAACCTCGTTGTGGCCGGTGACGGCCGCGTAGACCACGGCATCGTCCGGGCGCCGGAAGTAGACTTCGTACTGCTGCGTCAATTCGGCCTCCAGGCAGTGTGAAGTGAGGTCCGAAAGGGTCGAGCCGGTAGGGACCCCCGTCCGCCTCGATGATGGCATCGGCCCGGGGGCGTGACCACCCCGTGATGGGGCGGTTCCGGGGATCGCTACAGCTCTGTTACGCGGCTGATACAGGAATCCCGGGTGGACGAGCCGGGCCCGGACTGGGGGAAGCGTCGCCGTCCCCCTTGGCCGGCTCCCGTTGGCATCGTACGTTCGACCCGAGCCCGGAAAACGTCAGAGCGCGCATCGCGCCGGAGCAGCGATGATAGAACACGAAGAACCGTCGATCAGTCCGCTGGAAGCGAAGCTCGAGGAGTGGGCCCGGAGCCAGCCCGGGGTCCGGGCGGCGCTGCTCATCGGTTCCCGGGCCACGCCGGCGGGTGCCCGCGACGATTTCAGCGACCACGACGTGGTGCTGTTCCTGGAGCCCGCCGCCCGCCTCGATCGCCGTGAGGACTGGCTCGAGGTGTTCGGCCGGCCGCTGATTGTCTTGAAGGAGACCACCGAGCACCGGGGCGAGACGGTCCCGACGCGGCTGGTCCAGTACCGGGGCGGGCACCGGATCGACTTCACCCTCTCCCGGGTGGACCTGCTGCACCGGATCGCCGATCAGGAGGCGCTCCCCGATTGGCTCGCCGCCGGCTACCGGGTCCTCCTGGACCGCGACGGCGACGCCGAGAAGCTGCTCCCGCCCTCCGTCGACGCGTACGTCCCCCGGCCACCCACGCCCGAGGAGTACGCGGCGCTCGTGAACGAGTTCTGGTGGGAGGTGCTCTACGTGGGGAAGTACGTCTCCCGCAACGAGCTGCTCCCGGCCCGCTACAGCCTGGAGGCCGTGCTCCGCTACGGCTGCCTGGTCCCCATGCTCGAGTGGTACGTGCAGGTGCCCCGGGGGTGGGAGCAGTCGGTGGGCATTCGCGGGCGGGGGCTCCGCTGGCTCCTCGACCTCGAAGACCGCGAGTGCCTCGACCGCACCTACGCCGCCGACACCCTGGCCAGCCACGGCCGCGCCCTCGATGCCACCATCGAGCTCTTCCGCAAGGCTGCGCGGACGGTGGCCCGGGACCTGGGCCACCACTACCCGCGGATCCTCGACGACGAGACCTGCCGGCTGCTGGAGGGGCACCGGGAAGAGGGCTAGCGGGCAGCGCGGCGCGTCCTGCGCACCCGCCACACCGGGGTGCCGGCTCTCGCGGCCCGACCCGGACCGCTCAGGTCCCGCCCTGTTCCGCCGAGTTCGCGTCGATGGTTGCCCGGACCCGTCGCAGGAAATCTCTGCCTTCCACCGCGGTGACGGGCATGACCTCCACGTCGACGGCCCGCAGCGCGTCGGGAAGCGGTGAGTCGGGCGTCCCGTCCACCAGGGTCACGCGGATGCCGGGTGTGACCTCCCGGAGCGCGTCGATCAGCTTGGCGGGCTCCTCGATGGACCGCCAGCCGGCGTCCACCAGGATGTAAGCGACGGGGATCGGGTCTTCGATCTCGTAGTAATCCAGCCGGCGCTGGAGGTCCGCCGGGTTCCGGGCCCCGAGGCTCCGGTAGCCGGTTTCCCCCAGGAGGTCGTAGACGCGCTCGAGGAGGTCGGAGTCCATGGCGGCGAAGAAGACCACCTCGTCGCCACGGACGCCGGTGTGCTCCACGGGGCTCAGGGGGAGCGGAGTGAGGGAGCAGTCCGCGCGCCAGTCGCAGTCCCGCTCCTCCACCAGGGTGCCCAGGCGGTTGAAGTCTTCGGCGCCCCAGCAGTAGGTGCGGCCGTCGGTGGCGATACCGCAGGTGGTGGCGCCGTTGACGGCCAGATCGGTGAACCGGAGCTCGGTGTCGGCGACGGTGGGCTCCACGAGGGCGCAGAGTGCGTCGGTGTAGTCTCGACTCCGGCGAGGGGTGTTGCGGGAGCAGACCTCGGCGGAGGGGACCGCCACGGCGCCCTGCCGGCTCTCGTTCCACCCCCAGCAGAACACGCGCCCTTCGGCACCCAACCCGCAGGTATGGAACGTCCCGGCTTCGATCTCGGTGAAGCGCACATCGCCGGCCACCCGGACGGGGCCGTCGCTGTCTCCGTAGTAGGCTTCGCCGGTGCCGAGCTGGCCCTGGGCGTTCCTCCCCCAGCACCACGCCTCGCCGGCGTCGGTGATCCCGCACGTGAACGCGTTGCCGGCGGCGAGATCCGCGAAGGGCGGGTCTTCGGGCACGGGCACGGGGCGGGGCGTGGCGTCGCACGGGAACTCGTTCCTCTGCATGAAACAGCTCCCGCTGGTTGCCCGTCCGAGCTGACCGTGCTCGTTCATCCCCCAGCAGTGCACCGACCCGGCGGTGGTGATGGCGCAGCTGTGATAGCGGCCGGCGGCGAGCTCGTGATAGCGACCGTTGCCGCGGACCGGCGTCGGCTCCTCCCGGAGGTGGCCGTGGATCATGTCCTGGGGGCTCGGCCGGGTACCCGTCTGGCGCACGGCGTTCGCACCCCAGCAGTACACGGTGCCATCGACCGTGAGGCCGCACCCGTGGGCGAACCCGGTCGTGATCCGCTCGAACGCAACCTCGCCGCGTACCGGCCGCGGGGTGCGATTGCGGGGCCTGCGATCGTGATCGGTACCGAGCTGGCCGGAGTGGTTGTTCCCCCAGCAGTACGTCTCCCCGTCGGTGGTCAGGAGGCAGCGCATCCCCGCTCCTTCGATTCCGGCCACCTCGCGGTCCGGTGCGACCCGGACGGGCCGCGAAGTGCACGGCACGGCGCCGTGGCCCCACGGGTCGCACGTCTCGTCAATGAGCGCCGTGTCGGTCACGCCGAGCCGGCCATACTGGCCGCTCCCCCAGCACCACGCCTTCCGGCCCTCGGTCACGCCGCAGGAGCCATCGATCTCCACGAACCGGAGCTCGGCGTCGTTCGCGGTGGCGCCCGGCTCCGCCCCCTGGGTGTGGGCCACGCTCGGAAGGGCGAGGAAGCCGATGCCGGCGAGGCCGGCGGCAATGGCGAGAGCGGGCGTACGGAAGGGTTGGAAAGACATGCCGTGCTTCGTAACGGTGGGCTGCTGCCGGTTCGGTTCTCCCCGGCGGAGGGCGCCGCGAAGATAGGAGGTACGCCGTCGCCACGCAAAGAAGGGGCGGGCGCGGACGGTGTGTTCCCGCCACCCGTCCGTCGTGAGGCCGCCGCCGTCTACGGGTGGTAATTCAGGAGCGGCAGCACCGGGAAGCGGTCTTTGTTCCGGGCAATATTGATCAGCCCGACCTGAAGGCCATGCAGCTCGTCGGCCAGGTTGATGAGGCCGATCTGCAGGCCGTTCATGGACCCTCGCACGTCGCTGTACGCGCTGAAGGCCACGCCGCGCATGGAGCCGTGCCGACGGCGATCGTCGCCGATCCGGAAGTAGGCGGGGGCCACGACCAGGCCGGTAATGTCCATGCCGCCCACACCCAGTGCCGCCGCGAAGCCGGTGATCTCCGGCGCGCCCACGCCGAGTCCGGCCACGCTGACGTACCTCAAGTGGCCGCCGGAGCCCACACCGAGTCCGGCCAGCGACACGCCGGTGAGGTCGCCGCCGGCGCCGATCCCGCCCAGCGAGGCGATCAGTCCCGACATGTCGCCCCCGGCGCCCACGCCCAGGCCGCCGAAGGCGATCCCCCGGAACCCGCCCCCGGCGCCGACCCCGAGCCCGGCCAGGGCGATCCCCCGGATCTCGCCACCCACGCCCGCGCCGAAGCCGGAGATCATGACGCCCGACACGTCGCCGCCCACACCCGCGCCGAGCCCGCCGACCAGGAGCCCGGTGGCGCTGCCCCCGCCGCCAGCGCCGAGCCCGCCGATCATGACACCGTTCATGTCTCCGCCGGCGCCCATCCCGAGGACGCCCATCCCGATCCCGTTCAAGTCTCCGTGCACGGCGAGGCCGGCCCCGATCCCGATCCCGGTCAGGCGGCCGGCGCCGGTCAACGGCAGCCCGAGGGCGAGTCCGGTGACTTTGCCCCGGACATCGTCGTACGGCGCCCAGACGGTGGCGTTCAGCCCCGTAACGCGCTCGAGCCGATGGTCATCCCGGAAATTGATCCGGATCCCGGTCAGCTCGGGGACGGGGCCGATCCCGATCCCCACGTCGCCCGCGGCGATCTTGAGCCCCTGGGCGTGGAGGGCGCCGGCGGTCAGGTGGAGGAGAGCCGCCGTGACGGCGGCGCAGAGAAGCATCGTGCGGGAGCGGGCCATGGGTGTGGCTCCTGATCGGTTCGAGTGCCGTGGTCGCAGAGACCTACGGGAGCCGCCGGGCCACGGTTTCAGGCGATGGCTGGCGGGCCCCTCGCGGCGGCCCGGACTCCGCGGGGCTATTCTTGGCCCACCGTGTCGCCCGGCGGCTCGCTCCGGAACGCGTCGTCCTGTTCGGGGCCGGGTGTGAATCCCCATCGGGCGGGATGTCGCAAGCGGCCGGCTAAAGGTCGAGGCAGATGATGCCGATCCTGCAATCGGGTGCAACCGTGTCGGCACGGAGCGCGTCCGATCGATGGCGAGGATCCGGGATGAGCACTCGATTGCGGTGCAGGCCCGGCTTACAGAATCGCAGGAGGAAACTCCAATCAATACCCCATGAGCTCCCTTTTCCTCGGCGTTCTCGCCGGGATCTGCTTCTACGCCGCGTGGCACCATCTGCAGATCGCGGTGCACCTGCGCCGGCCGTCGGTGCACCTGCTCCTGGTCGTGAGCGGTGTGGCGTTCGGTGCCGAAGCGCTGCTCTACACCCTCTCTTACGCTCCGGATCCGTCCATCGCCCTCACGGCGGTCCAGCTGCGGGCGGAAGTGTCGTTGG
>CAZSBL010000161.1:0-7383 GCA_964605205.1 uncultured Gemmatimonadaceae bacterium | reverse complement strand
CCCGCGCCCCGAACGAATGTCGCCGCAGCGCCCGTCGCGCCGCCGGTTGCGCGGCCCGCAGGGCCGAGCCCCCGGCGCCTACCCCGCGTAGGCGACGGCGTCCACCTCCACCCGCACGTTCTTCGGGAGCGTCCGCACGGCCACGGTGGAGCGGGCGGGGCGGTGGTCGCCGAAGTAATCGGCGTAGACTTCGTTCATGGCGGCGAAATCGTTCATGTCGGCCAGGTAGACGGTGGTCTTGAGGACGGTATCGAGGCCGGCTCCGGCTTCCTCGAGGATCGCCGTGAGGTTCTTCATGACCTGGTGGGTCTGGGCCGCCACGTCGTCGCCGACGATCTCCATGGTAGCGGGATCGAGGGCGATCTGGCCGGCGGTGTAGACCATCCCGTCGAGCGTCATGGCCTGGCTGTAGGGGCCGATGGCTTCCGGGGCGCGGTCGGTCTGGATTCGGTTGGCGCTCATAATGTTGCTCCTGGGTTCATTCCGCGGCGCCGTTGTGGCGCCGAACGCTTTCGGTGATCTCATCGGGGCTGACGGTGACGACGCCGGCCTTCCCCACCTCGATGCCGGCGGCGTGGGTGGCCAGGATAGCGCCCTCGACCACGGATCCGGAGGCCGCCAGCGTGGCCGCCATTACGGCGGTCACGGTGTCACCGGCACCGGAAACGTCGTAAACGGCGCGGGCCACGGCGGGGACACGCAGGAACTCCCCCTCGGCGGTAACCAGCGACATCCCCTGCCCGCCCCGGGTCAGGAGAAGGTTCTCGCACGCCAGGTGCTTCCGTGTGCGTTCCATCCACGCGGCGTCATCGGGGCGGACCTCCGCCCGGAGCGCGGCGGCGAGCTCGGGCTGATTGGGCTTGAAAACGGTACAGCCGGGGAAATCGAAGAAGTGGCGCGCTTTCGGGTCGACCACCACCGGGATCCGGTGCCGGCGAGCCATGTCGAGGGCGGTATCGATCACCGCCGGCAGGAGCACGCCCTTGTCGTAATCCTCGAGAACGATGGCATCGGCTTCGGCCGCGGCGGCCTCCACCCCCTCGGCGAGGGCCTCCGTGCGCTCCCCGAGGTCGGCCGTCTCCTCGCGGTCGTACCGGGCCACCTGCTGGTGCCCGACCAGGACCCGGGTCTTCACCGTGGTGGGGCGGTGGTCTAGGGTGAGAACGCGCTCGATGTCGATCCCGCCCTCCCCGGCCACCCGTCGGAACACGTCCCCCGCCCAGTCCTCGCCCACGGCGCCGATCAACTCGACGGTGGCCCCCAGCGCCGCCAGGTTCGCGGCCACGTTGGCCGCGCCACCCAGCGCGTGCCACTCGTCGTCGACGTGGACCACCGGGACCGGCGCCTCCGGCGAGATCCGCGACGCACCACCTCGCAGATACACGTCCAGCATGAGATCGCCCACCACCAGAATCCTCCGCTCCGACAGGCGGTCCAGAAGCTCTGCTGCGCGGCGTTCGTCGACGCGGTCCATGCGGTGTTCGCTCTCTCGACTCGGGTTGGGACGCGCGCAAGCTACCGGTCCGCCCCCGAGGTGTAAAGCCGGGACGGTCGGCGGCGCCACCGCCGGCTCGTTGGTGTCGCCCCGGCGCCCTCCCGGCCCGCCGGCCTCCCTACTTGAGCGCCTCCACGAGCCGGCTCAGCGAATCGGAAAGCACGTTCTGGAGATCCTCAAGATCCAGCTCATCGTCCCAGGTGAATACCCGGAACGCCACCGCCCGCTCCCGCCCCACCGGGAACTGCTTCAGCTCCAGCACCCCCTGGATCGACGGCCACATCACCGAGGTCTCCGTGCTCGTGCGACGCACCACCTGACCGTCCACCACCACGCCGCCTTCGAGCTCGAGACGGATCGATCCGCCCTCCTCAGGCATCGCCCCCGACGCCGAGTCCGTCCACCGTTCCAGACCCTCCGCCGTCCGCTGCACCGCCACCACCTCCTCCGGTGACGCCTCCGTCTTCCCCATCACCAGCAGCGAACGCACGTACCGGCCGTAGTAGACCTCCACGTACACCTTCAGGAGACCCAGCGCCATCTTCCACCCCGATCGCACCGCCTCCGGATCGGTCTCGAGGCCCTTCTCCACCACACGGACCCGGGTCCCCTCCCCCTCCCTCTCCTCCTCCAGCTCCACCTCGGTTTCCCGGACCGCCCCTTCTGGCGTCTCCGTCCGGAGCACGAACCGCCGGTCCGCCTCCGCCTCCACCACCTCGTACTCCACCGCCATCCCCATCTGTCCCCACGTCCACTCCACCTTGGGCGACTGCCCGATCCGTCCTTCCGCCCGGTCCACGTACCAGCTCGCCACCCGCTCCGGGTCCGCCCACGCCTCCCACACCGCGTGGGCCGGCGCATCGATCTGAACCTCCGCCTCAATCCGTTCGCTCACCGTCATCCCCTCTTTCCGTATCCTTTTCCGTTGAGCCGTCCGTCATCGACCGCTCCGATCTCCGCTCCCCGTCCCGTACCAGGCGCGGGCCCCGGCCGGACCCGGGCCGCTCCGGGATCGGGTAGCACCCGAGCAGGAGCCGGTACCGACGGCCGGCGCCAGCCTCGCCGGATTCCGTCCACGCCGGCAGCGTGTACTTCACCACGATCGCCTGGAACAGCTCCCGGACCGCCCGGGCGAACAGCGCCCGCTGCTCCGCCGTCTCGAACCGGAAGTCCGCATCCATGGTGAACGTCGGGATCCCCTGCCCCGACTCCGACGCCGTACGGACCACCTCACCCAGCTCCGCCTCGGCCCGCGCCTGAAGGGCCAACCACCGCGCCGCCGGTACCATATCGGTGTCCGCCGTCCGCGGCGACAGCCCGCCCAGCACGTCCGACGCCAGAACGTAGCTGTCGGCCGTCGCCACGTACACCTTCTCCACCACGTTCCCCGCCCGCCGCTCTTCCACCAGCCGCAGAAACCCGTGCGCCGCCAGACGCTGCACGTGGTAGTTGATCTTCTGGGGCTTGGCCTCCAGCCGCCGGGCCAGCTCGGAGGCGGAGCCCGCCTCCCGTGCGGCTTCCAGGATCCGGAGTCGGAGCGGGTGCAGCAACACCTCCGCCCGGTCCCGCTCGCCGACCACCTCGAAGGACTGCGCAGATTGGTTCATACAAAACAAATTGTGCATACAAATTGAATTGTCAAGAGGCCGATACCGGGCCGGGATGGCCGGCGGCGGTGCGGATCGCGGCCGGCGTCGACCCCGGTCACACCCGGGGGCAGCCGGTTTCCCGGCGATCCGGCGCTGCTCCAGCCCGCCTGGAGACGCTCCCGCCTCGCCGGTCTTGACGGTGCTGTCCGGCGAGGTTCTGTTTCCGCCGATGCGGAGACTCTACTCGTACGGGCTGTGGGCGGTGCTGGGGCTGCTGGCGCTCTTCTGGCTGCCGCTGCTGGCGGTGATCTTCCTGTTCACCGCGCCGTTCGACCCGGGCCGGTACGTGGCGGGTCGCTGGTTCCGTCGGAGCGCGGTGTTGGCGGTGAAGCTGATCCCGGTCTGGGACTTCCGGACGGAGGGTGTGGTGATCGACGATCCCCGGCGACCGTACGTTGCGGTGGCGAACCACGAGTCGTTCGCGGACATCTTCCTGATCAGCCACCTCCCGTGGGAGATGAAGTGGCTGTCGAAGGAGGCGATCTTCCGGATCCCGGTCATGGGGTGGATGATGCGCATGGCCGGGGACATTGCGGTCCGCCGCGGGGACCGGAGCAGCCGAGTGGAATCGCTGTGGGAAATCCACGACCGGCTCGACAAGGAGGTGACGGTCATGATCCTGCCGGAGGGGACGCGCTCGCCGGACGGCCGGCTCCAGCGCTTCCGGAACGGTGCGTTCCGGGTAGCGATCGAGCGTCAGCTTCCGATCCTTCCCATCGTGGTCGCGGGTACCCGGGGCGCCATGGCGAAGCACTCGGGCGTGTTCAACCGGGCCCGGGCGGTTGCCCGGGTCTTGGAGCCCGTGGAGACCACCGGCCTGACCCTCGCCGACGTGGCCAACGTCCGGGATCGGGTGCACGAGCGGATCCGGGTGGCCCGTGACGAGCTGCGCGCCCGGCTGGCCACCGCCGACTGAGCGCCGGCTCGGCCGACCTTCCGGCACGCCGTGGACGCCGGGCTCGCTGGCGACGGTGGCGTCGGGCTGTCCCCGGGGCGGTGGCCATCGTCATTGCCGAGCTTACAGACTCACCGTACGGTGTAGGTGCCCCCGCACGCGCCAACCCGGTCCCCCGGTACTGGAGGCACGACATGGAAGCCGGACTTCTGATCTCCCGCCGCGAGCCGCCGCTCCGGATGGTGGTGCGAGCCCCCGAGCCCTCGGTCCTGCGCCGTCGCGGCGACCCGTGCCGTCATTTCGGCACTCCACCGGAGGCGGACCGGGGCTCGGCCCCGGAGCGCTCGGGGTGCCGGGGCGCCCTGCTCCGGGCCCGCCGCGAGTGCTGCTGCCCGGGGCTGCGCCGGAAGTACGGGACGGGGCATGGGATCCGCCTGCGCCGGCACCGCTCCGAGGAGATGCGTTCCAGTGCGCCGGTTCCGGGCCAGCCCGCCTGACCCCCTGCCCCGCTACCGCCCGCTGTCCCGATAGAGGCGGAAGCCGAAACCGCACCCCGGGGTGGAGCACTCCACCATGCGGACTTCGAAGTAGTACGTGCCCCCACCCTTGAGGATGTCGAACTCCACCAGCGGCACGTCGTCGTCGAGCACGTCACTGGAGACGGTGGAGCCACCGGCGTCGTAGACCACCAGGTCAACGTTGGAGCAGTCGAAGTCGCAGACGGCCACGCCGGCGTAGGTGCCGGGGCCCAGATTCACCGAGAAGCGGTGGGAGCCGCCGACCTCGATCAGCTCGGCCCGCTCGTCGACGATCAGGCTCGGATCCCCGAGGGCGGCCTGCTCGAGGAGCATGGCGACCTGGCGCTCCCAGCCACCGCCTTCCTCCGCGGACATCCCGGCGCCCTCCTCGCTTCGATACCACCGGTACCCGCTGTAGCAGCGGGCGGTGGCGCAGCCGGGCATGGATATCCCGATCATGACCTCGGCCTCCTCGGCGAGAGAGAACTCCAGCACCGGGAAGGAGTCGAGCTCCTCATCGACATCGAGCATGCCGTCGGAGTCCATCCGGCGCACGTAGAGGTCGATATCGGAGCAGTCGTCATCGCAGGCGCCGATGACCACGTAGCTCCCCGCCGGGAGCCGGACCGCCGAAGCCCCCTCGGCGCCGGCGATCATCCAGCCGTAGCTCTCTCCTTCCAGTGTGTACGCGGGGGCGTAGCGGGTGTCGTACGTCCCGTCCAGGTACTGCATCACCTGGTCGGCGTACGGGTTCTGGGCGGTGGCCGTGGCCGGGATCAGCAGAATGGCCAGGCCGGCGATGCGGCGGAGGTCGATCATGGGGAGCGTTCCGTCTCTCAGGGCATGGGTTCGGAGCGTCCAAGGTCGCTTCCGGAGCCGGCCCGCACAACACTTTTGGCCCGGCGCCGGGGTTCAGCCGAGCCAGCCGGCGGTGAGGGCAATGGAGAGGAGCGCCAGCCCGCCCATGAGCCGGGGCACCGAATGCGTCCGGTGGGTCAGGAGGTGGAGGGTGAGGGTGGCCCCGATCGGTGCCGCGAAGGCGTAGATGACGATGAAGGTGGCGAAGACCTCCTGGATCCAGACTTCCACCAGGCGCGCCGGCGCCAGCGCGGCCAGCCCCTGGGCGCCCACCAGCGGCGCGGCCACGTTCTCCACCATGTCGATGGCCAGGAACAGGAGCGCGAACACCGCCCCCACCTCGAGGTAGAGTCGGGCCTCTTCCCGGACTTTCCGCCGAAACGGAGCCACGAAGAGGCCGGTGACCCCCCGGAGCAGGAGCGCCGCCGGCGGGCCCGGCCGGTTGTAGTAGTAGAACAGCCGCAGCCGATGGCTCCAGCGCAGCAGGGCACCCGCCACCGGCACGCGCTCCAGCCAGCCGGCGGCGCCCCCCAGCAGAATGACGGCGATCAGGGCGGTGATGGCGAACACGCCTTCGAGCCCGCCGTCCATGCCGGTGAGGGCCCCCAGCGCCGATCCGGCCACGAGCACGACCAGCAGATCGCCGACGTACCGGACCCCTCGCCGGACCGGCCCCCGGGCGTGCCACTTCCCGGTCCACGCCGGCGGCTCCTCGAGCACATCCGCCGCCAGCGGTGGCATGAAGGAGAGCTCGATGGGCGGGCACCCGTCCCGCTCTCGCCGCTCCTGCTCGAGGTTGTGGTAGCGGACCATGCGGCGGAGCCGCCTCCCGTCCAGGAGCCACCAGATCAGCGCGCCGCCCCCGGTGAGCAGCATGGCGATCCCCGTGCCGGTTCGCTCCAGATAGAACCGGTGGCCGCCGGCCCAGCCGAACAGCAGCCAGAGGACGAAGGCCACCCGGACGCTCTTTCGCCGGTAGGCGTAGAGGTCCGCCAGCACCTCCCGGGCGAAGTCGGAATCCACCCGCCGCTCTTCCGGTGGCGGCACGTCCCGTCCCGTCCTCTTTCGCCGGGCCTGCTCCTCCTCCAGCCGGAGCCGCAGCTCCGCCAGCCGCTCTTCGCGGGGGCGGTCCCGCCCGGTACTCACGCCTCGGCCGCCCCCTCCGCCCCGTCGGGCCCCTCGGGCCCCTCGAGCACGGCCCGGATCGCGTCGGTCGACATGTCCAGCCCCGCCCCGATCTCGGCCAGCAGGTGCCGCTCGCTCGGCGCGTACTCCCGGTCCGCCATGGCCACTCGCCGGGCCGCCCGCAACACCGTGGCCTTCTCCGCGTCCGCCAGATAGCCGGCGATATCGCCGGCGAACTCGCCGGCGGGGCGCCCGTCTTCCCGGGCCGCCCGGACTTCCGCGTCGAGGGCGTCGTCGTCGAGGGGCTCGCCGAGCAGCTCCCGGTGCACCCGGGCCAGCACCACCCGCTCCTGCGGCGCGACGCGGCCGTCCTGCAGCACCATCCGCACGATCAGGCCGCGGAGACCCTGCCGCAGCGCGGCCTCCACCCGGTGCGCGAACCGCTCCTCGTCACCGAACAGGATGTCCGGAGCGAAGCGGGTGCCGCACTCCCGGCACACCACCCGGCGCCCGCGCTCCCGGAGCCGTCCGAGGGGGACGCCCAGCACGGCGCGCTGCTCCAGCTCGGTGATGAGCTCGTACGGGCGGTCGGCGTGACACCCCGGGCAGTGGAATCGCCCGGAGCCGGCGGATCGCGTACGTCGTGTTCGGAATACGCCCAAGACAGCCGTCCTGTGAGGGTTCGTCGATAGGGGCTTCCTCATAGTAGGGCGTTCCATCGGTTTTCGCCTCGGTCGTACCTTCCTCGAAAGGCTCTTCCACATTGCGAGCGGGTCGTGGGCTCCGGAGGCATCGTTAACCGCATTAACCGCGGAGTTGGAATGAGAAGGCCGCCCTCGGCTG
>CAZSBL010000160.1:0-7498 GCA_964605205.1 uncultured Gemmatimonadaceae bacterium | reverse complement strand
TGTCCCACGCGCCGCCGGCGTTGGCCATGAAGAGCGCCATCAGCACGCCCGTCACAACGGCCCCGGCCAGCAGGCCACCCAGCGCCAGGATGCTGAAGTAGCCCACGATCACCGGCGCCAGCACGGCCGTCAGGCCGGGCAGGATCATCTCACGGAGCGCCGCCCGCGTGGAGATGTCCACGCACCGCTTGCTGTCCGGCTTCTCCGTCCCCTCCATGATCCCGGGGATCTCCCGGAACTGGCGACGGACTTCGGCCACCATCCCGGCGGCGGCGCGGCCCACCGCCGTCATGGTCAGCGCCGAGATGAAGAAGACCAGCGTACCGCCGATCAGGAGCCCGATGACCACCTCGGGGTTCACGATGTTCAGGCCGACCTCGTCGAGGCCCACGGCCGTTGCGTACGCGCTGAAGAGCGCCAGCGCCGTGAGCGCCGCCGACCCGATGGCGAAGCCCTTCCCCATGGCCGCCGTGGTGTTCCCGATAGCGTCCAGGCTATCGGTGATGGCTCGAACCTCCGGCCCTAGCCCGCTCATCTCGCTGATCCCGCCGGCGTTGTCGGCGATGGGGCCGTACGCGTCCACAGACATGGTCACGCCCACCGTGGCCAGCATGCCCACGGCGGCGATCCCGATGCCGTAGAGGCCGCTGAAGTAGTACGAGACACCGATGGCCGCCGCGATGAGCAGCACGGGTATCGCCGCGGACTCCATCCCCACGGCCAGGCCGCGGATGATATTCGTCGCCGCGCCCGTCTCACTGGCCTCCGCGATCTTCCGGATCGGCTTCGCCGCCGTGTAGTACTCGGTGGCGAGCCCGATGAAGATCCCGACCAGGGTACCGGCTATGATGGCCCAGAACGGCCCGACAGAGCTCAGCTGCCGCCCGGTGGCCGGGTCGTACAGATCGAAGCCCATGGCCTTGACCGCGAAGTAGGCCATGATCAGGAACAGGCCCGCCGCCACGAACGTCATGTTACGCAGCGCCGCCGCCGGGTCGCTCCGCTCGAAGATTTTCATGAGCGCGATCCCCACCAGCGACGCGACCAGCCCGAGCATGATGATGAGGATCGGCAGCGCGATGGCCTCGACACGGTACTCCGCGAACATGGCGCTCGTCGCGGCGATGGCGATGGTGGCGATGACGCTGGCCACGTAGCTCTCGAAGATATCCGCGCCCATCCCGGCCACGTCGCCCACGTTGTCACCCACATTGTCGGCGATGGTAGCCGGGTTGCGCGGGTCGTCCTCGGGGATCCCCGCCTCGATCTTGCCGACCAGGTCGGCGCCCACATCGGCGGCCTTCGTGTAGATCCCGCCGCCCACACGGGCGAACAGCGCGATGGAGCTTGCGCCCATGGCGTACCCGCTGATGACCTCAGCAAAGGTGCGGAACTCCAGGGCCGTGGTGGCCGAGGCGCCCATCAGCCAGTACCAGAGCCCCACGCCGACCAGGCCCAGCGACGCCACCGCCAGCCCCATCACGGACGCGCCGAAAAACGACACGCGCAGTGCCTTGCCCTGCCCGGACTCCGACGCGGCCGCCGACGTCCGGACGTTCGCCCGGGTCGCGGCCTCCATTCCGAAGAGCCCCGCCAGCACCGAGCTCAGGGCTCCGGTGAGGTACGCTCCGGCCGTGTACGCCCCGATGGCCCACCATAGGAGCACGGCCACCACCACCACGAACACCGCCAGAACGGTGTACTCCCTCCTGAGGAAGGCCATCGCTCCGCTGTGGATCTGGTCGGCCAGATCGCGCATCAGGTCCGTGCCCGTGGACTGTCCACGGACGTAGAAATACAAGCCCAGCGCGACCAGAAGACCCACGAGCCCGAGTAACGGCGCCCATGAGGTCCAAGCTACCAATTCAGTCACCTGTGCCTCCGTTTGTTTATCGGTTGTGGCGGCTCATCGCCGCTTCCGCTCCATCCTCCATCCACACCCTCACCGCGTCGACCAACTCCGGCAGGAGCTGGACGACGGTATCCTCATCCTCCGGCTCGAACGCCGAGAGGACCCAGTCCGCCGCGTCCACTTCCGGCGGCGGCGACCCGACCCCGATCCGGAGCCGGGCGTAGTCCTGGGTCCCGAGCGCCGCCTGCACCGACTTCAGCCCGTTGTGGCCGCCGGTGCCGCCAGATGGCCGGAGCCGGACCCGGCCCACATCGAGGGCCAGGTCGTCCACGACCACCAGCAGGTCCCTTGTTATGTCGAAATCGGAGACGTTACGCAACGGTGCGAGGACCGCACCGCTGCGGTTCATGAACGTGAGAGGTTTTACCAGCACGACGGACTCCTCCCCGACCCCCCCCTGCACTGTCAGGGCGGGCCCGTCCCGACGGAACGGGCCCAGGTCCCAATCGCTGCTCAATCGATCCACCAGCCACCACCCGACGTTGTGCCGGGTGGCTTCGTACTCCGGACCGGGGTTTCCCAGCCCGCAGACGACTTTCACCTACTCTTCTTCCGGCTCGCCCTCGGCCTCGGCTTCGCCTTCCTCGCCGGCCTCGGCCTCGGCTTCCTCGCCTTCCTCGACCTCGATGGGCTCGCCATCCTCGCCGATGAGCTCCGGCTCCAGCTCCTCTTCCTCTTCCTCCGGCAGCTCCAGGATCGTGGGCGCCGCCACCGTGCAGATCGTTCGGCTCGGGTCCACGTGGAGCTCCACGCCCTCCGGCACGTCCAGCTCGGAGATCTGGATCGAGTCCCCGATGGTCAGCTCGTTGACATCGACCTCGAACGCCTCCGGGATCACCTCCACGGCGCAGCTCAGCTCCACCATGTGCATGACGTGCTGGAGCACGCCACCCTCCCGGACGCCTTCCGGCGTGCCGATCAGGTTGATGGGCACCTCGACGGTGACCCGCTCCCCGGCGTGGATCTGCTGGAAGTCCACATGCATGACCTCGGGCTTGTAGGGGTGCGCCTGCACCTCCACCACCAGCGTCTGGACCGCCTCACCGTCGCCGTTGATCTCCAGGTCCACCAGCGTGGTGTCCAGCGAGTGCTCCTTCACCAGCACCTGGAAGTCGTGGGCGTCGAGCGTCAGCGGACGCGTTTCCTCATCCCGACCGTAGACCACCGCCGGGATCTTCCCATCGCGGCGCATGCGACGCGCGGCTCCCTTCCCCGTCGTCTCTCGCAGCTCCGCCTTCAATGTCGCCTTCTCCGCCATCTCTCCTTCTCCTAATCGAACAGCTGACTCACGGACTCGTTCGAGTGCGTGTACCGAATGGCCCGTGCCAGCAGATTGGCCACCGACAGCACCTTCAACTTCTCGAACCGCTTCTCTTCCGGAACGTGGAGGGTGTTCGTCACCACCACTTCCGTCACCGGTGAATCCTGCAACCGCTGCACCGCCGGTCCCGACAGCAGCGGGTGTGTGGCCGCGACATAGATATCGTCCGCGCCTCGCTCCTTGAGCGATTCCACCACGCTCGTCATGGTCCCGGCCGTATCGATCATGTCATCGACGATGATACAGTTCCGTCCTTCCACCTCACCGACCACCGTCAGCACCTCGGCCACGTTGTGGGCCGGGCGCCGCTTGTCGATGATGGCGAACGCCGCGTCGATCCGCCGGGCGAAGCCCCGCGCCATCTTCGCCGCGCCCACGTCCGGCGACACCACCGTCACATCCTCGAGCCCCTTCTGCTGGAAGTAGCTCGTCAGCACCGGCGCCGCGTACAGGTGGTCCACCGGCACATCATAGAACCCCTGCAGCTGGTGGGTGTGGAAGTCGATCCCCAGCACCCGATCCGCCCCGGCCGCCTCCATCACGTTGGCCAGCAGCTTCGCGCCGATGGCCACCCGCGGCTGGTCCTTCCGGTCCTGCCTCGAGTAGCCGTAGTACGGCATCACGGACGTCACTCTCGCCGCCGATGCTCGCTTCGCCGCATCGATCAGCAGCAGCAGCTCCATGATGCTGTCCGCCGGCGGCGGCGTCGGCTGGATGATGAACACATCCCGCCCCCGCGCGTTCTGGTTCAACCGGACGAAGATCTCGCCATCGGCGAACCGCGACACCGTCGCGTCGCTCAGGGACATTTCCAGCGAGCTTGCGATCTCCTCCGCGAGCGGCCGGTTGGCCGTCCCCGAGAGGAGCATCATCGGTCCGTGGAAGTAGTCTACCGGCATCCGTGCCTTGCGTTTGTTCGGCCGAAATGCAACAGCCTCGGAAGGTACCGACGCTGTCCCGAACGGTCAACCGGGGTGCGCGCGCTCACGGCACCACGATCCCCGCCACCTCGTGCTCGGCCAGCAGCGCGTTGAAGCGGGGCACCGCCTGGCCCAGGACCGCGCCCAGCTCGGCCAGGTACGGCGCCACCTCGGCCCGGAGGTCCTCCCACCGCTCGTAGGAGCCCGCCGTGGGCCGGCCGTACGCCGCGTTCACGTGGCCGTAGAGGTAAACCAGCTGGTTGTCGAGCTTGGGCGGGAAGTTCAGCGGGTCCTGCCCGGCCTCGTTCCGGGTCTGGATCAGCGCCTCCTCGATGGCGGTGAGCCGATCTGCCAGGCTGTCGGCCTCCGCCGCGATCGACCCCACCACCCCCGCGTCCACCCCGGCGGCCCGGATCCGGTCCACGATCCCCGAGGCCTGCTCCCGCACCGAGCGCAGCCGGGCGATGGCGTCGTGGACCTCGGTGACCTCGTCGCGCACGGCCAGCGTCAGCTCGAACCGGGCCTCCAACGCGCCGGGCTCCAGCTCCATCCGGGGATCCGGACGCAGCTCCAGCGCCTCCTCCCGCACCGCGTCACCGGCCACGAGCCGGACCGTGTAGCGCCCCGGGGGCGCCCACATCCCGCCGGTGTAGCCCAGCGACATGATGGAGCCCGCGATCACCTCCGGCCCCGGCACCTGGAGGTCCCAGGCGAACCGGTTGATCCCCGGCGCCACGTCCAGCCGGTCGACCTCGCCGGTCCAGACACCGTTCTCCTCCACCTCCAGCGCGGCCGCGGCCGCCTCCCGGTCCTCGGCGAACACCCGCACCACCTCGCCGGCCTCGTTCCGGAGCTCCAGCCGTACCGCGTCGGACCCCGCCACCGCCTCGCTGGCGCCGAAATCCACGATGGCGCCTGACGGCGGCCGGTCCGGCGCCCGGTCACCCCCGAAGCCCCGCAGGTTCAACTGGTACGCGGGTCGGGGCGCGAAGAGGTGCACACCCTCGGCCACGGCCTCCTCCACCGCCTCCGTCATCTGCCGCGCGGGCGAGAGGTCATCGAGGATCCAGAAGCTGCGCCCCTGGGTGGCCACCACCAGGTCTCCCCGGTGCACGGCCAGGTCGGTGATGGGCGTGACGGGCAGGTTCTGCCGGAAGGGCTGCCACCGCTCTCCGCTGTCGAAGGAGACGAAGAGGCCGAACTCGGTCCCGGCGTAGAGGAGCCCTTCGCGTTCCGGGTCCTCCCGCACCACCCGAACCGGGTAGTCCTCCGGGATCCCGTTGCGGCCGTCGGTCAGGAGCCGCCAGCGGTCACCGAAGTCATCGGTGCGGAAGATGTACGGCCGCCAGTCGTCCTCCCGGTACCGGTAGACGGCCATGTACGCCCGGCCCGGCCGGTGCGCCGACGGCTCGATGACGTTCACCGTCCCGCCCTCGGGCATGGCTCGGGGCGTGATCTCCGTCCACGTGGCCCCGTTGTCGCGGCTGATGTGGACGAGCCCGTCATCGCTCCCGGCCCACAGCTCCCCGGCAGTGAGCGGCGACTCGGCCAGCGCGAAGACGGTGTTGTAGACCTCCACGCCGGTATGGTCGTGCTGGAGGGGCTCGCCGGGCAGCGCCTGCTGCCACTCGGTGTCGGTAGTCAGGTCGCCGCTGATGGTCTCCCACGTCATCCCGCCATCGGTGGTCCGGTGCACGTAGTTCGACGCGTGGTAGACCACGTCCGGGTCGTGGGGGCTGATCTCGATGGGCGCGTTCCACTGGAACCGGTACTTCAGGTCCTTCGGCGCCACCCCGTCCTGCATCTCCGGGTAGAGGATCACGTTCCGGCTCCGGCCGGTGCGGTGGTCGTAGCGGTCGATCCGACCGATGTAGTTCCCGCTATAGACCGTGTTCGGGTCCTCCGGGTGCACGGCGATGTGCCCGCTCTCCGCCCCCGCCACGCTGTACCACTCACTCTCCGGCGTGAGCGCGCCCACCGACGCGCTGGGCACGCTGATGGTCGAGTTGTCCTGCTGGGCGCCGTAGACCCGGTACGGCCACTGGTTGTCCACCTCCACCCGGTATATCTCGGCCGTGGGCTGGTTGTGCATGGTGGACCAGCTCTCGCCGCCCGTGCGCGTCACCTGCGCGCCGCCGTCGTTCCCCACCACCATCACGGCCGCGTCCTCCGGGTGGATCCACAGGTCGTGGACGTCGCCATGGGGCACCGGCCGCCGGTGGAACGTCTCGCCGCCGTCGATGGAGCGGTAGAAGCCGGCGTTCAGCACCCAGACCGTGTTCGGGTCGGTGGGATCCGCCGTGATGTGCGAGTAGTACCAGCCCCGGGTCCGGAGCCGCCGGTCCCGGCTCGTGCGGGTCCAGCTGTCGCCCCCGTCGTCGCTGCGGAAGACGCCGCCCCCGGGCTCCGCCGTCACCAGCGCCCACACCCGGTCCGGCTGGGACGCCGGGACGCTCAGCCCGATCCGGCCGATCGGACCGTCCGGGAGCCCGTCTGTCAGCTTATCCCAGCTGTCGCCGCCGTCCCGGCTCCGGTAGATCCCGCCCTCGTCGGCCCCGTCGATGAGCGTCCACGGCTTCCGCTCCGCCCGCCACATGGCCGCGTAGATCGTCCGCGGGTTCGACGGGTCCATGGCCAGGTCCACAGCGCCGGTGCTGTCGCTCACGAACAGCACCCGCTCCCAGCTGTCGCCCCCGTCACGGCTCCGGTACACGCCCCGCTCCCCGTTCGGCCCGAACGGGTGACCCAGCGCTGCCACGAACACCACGTCCGGGTCCCGCCGGTCGGTCACCACCTTCCCGATCAGACCCGCCTCCGGCAGCCCGATGAACGACCAGCTCTTCCCGCCGTCCCGGCTCCGGTACAAGCCGCGCCCCGTGGACACGTTCCCCCGGATGCACGCCGACCCGGTCCCCACGTACAGCACGTTCGGGTCGGCGTCCGCCACCTCCACCGCCCCGATGCTCGCCACGTCGAACCACCCGTCGCTCACGTTCGTCCACGTCTCGCCCGCGTCCACCGTCTTCCACACGCCGCCGCCCGTGGTCCCCATGAAGAACACGTCCGGCGACGCCGGGATCCCGTCCACCGTGGTCACCCGACCGCCCCGGAACGGCCCGATCATCCGGTACTCCAGCGCCTCGAAGAGCGCCGGGTCGTGGCGCTCCTGGGCGGCCGCCGGCGAGGTTGCCGGCAGCGCGAGAACGGCGAGGGCGAGGGTCGCGAGGAAGACTCCCCGGGGGATCCGAGATGCATGCATGGCTGTCCGATCCGGTTTCGGGTGACGGGCGACGGAATCGCCGCAAAGTGATGCGGGAGTCGGGGGGTGTAAAGGTGGGAGGGGCG
>CAZSBL010000159.1:0-7504 GCA_964605205.1 uncultured Gemmatimonadaceae bacterium | reverse complement strand
GCGGCTGCTGCGTGACCAGCGAGTACGGCCCGATGCTCCGGGCGTGGATCTTGTCATCCACCAGGTGGCTCAGCTTCAGCATGTAGATCGAGCCCACCGTCACCGGGTGCTCGAACTTCTGCCCGCTGCGGCCGTCCCGCAGCCAGATCTTGCCCGCGGGCAGGAAGCCCGCCTCGGCGGCGAACTCCCGCAGCGCCTCGTCGAGGCCGTCCAGGTTGGTCCGCTTCCGGGCCAGCGCGCCGATGGCCGGGTACAGCTCCGTCATGTTCCCGTCCTTGCGCTCCGCCAGCTCCTTGGCGGCCTCCACCACGTACTCCTTGAACGCCTCCAGCTTGTCGAAGACCTTGTCCGGCAGGTGGTCGAGGAACGTGTCGATGGAGTGGCCGAGCCCGATCTCGTTCGGGTCCTGCCCGTTCCCGGACACGTCGGTGACCCCGGCGGTGCCCGGCGCCTTCTGGATCCCCTGGATCACCTCCAGCGACTCCTTCTCGGCGAAGGCGGGCGGCTCGACGCTCTGGATCCCCAGCGCGTCGTGGGCCCAGAGCACGCCGCTCAGCTTCAGCAGCACGCCCACCTCGTCCTCCGTCGCGCCCTGGAAGACCGGCGTCTTGGCCTCGAAGCCCAGCAGGTCGCACACCATTCCCAGGTGCGTCTCCAGGATCTGGCCCACGTTCATCCGGCTGGGCACGCCCAGCGGGTTCAGGACGATCTCCACCGGCGTCCCGTCCGGGAGGAACGGCATGTCCACCTCGGGTACCACCCGGGCGATGATCCCCTTGTTGCCGTGGCGACCGGCCATCTTGTCGCCCACGCTGATCTTCCGCTTCTCGGCCAGGTAGACCTTGACCAGCTGGACCACGCCGGGGCTCAGCTCATCGGGCTGGAAGACCTTGTCGATCTGCTCCTCGGTCTTCTCGCGGACCTTCTCGATCCGCTCCTTCGCCGTGTCGACCAGCTTCCGGATCCGCTCGTTCGCGGCCTTGTTCTGCACCTTCAGCGTGGTCAGGTCCATCTCGTTGAAGTCGATGTCGTCGAGGACGTCCACCAGCAGCTTCGTCCCCTCCTCCACCAGCGGCTCCACGGTCCCCTTCTTCAGCATCAGGGCCACCGTGTTCAGCTTCAGCAGCTCCCGCAGCTCCTCGTCGCGGGCCTCGGTGATCCGATGGATCTCCTCCCGCTCCCACGTCCGCAGCTGTCCGATCCGCTCACCTCGCTCCTTCTCCAGCACCGGGTCATCGATCCGGCGACTGAAGATCTTCACATCGATCACGTCGCCGGCCATTCCTGGCGACACCTTCAGCGACGAGTCCTTCACGTCCTTGGCCTTCTCGCCGAAGATCGCCGTCAGCAGCTTCTCCTCCGGTGACAGCTCCGTCTCGCCCTTCGGCGTGATCTTCCCCACCAGGATGTCACCCGGACCGACCCGGGCACCGATCCGCACGATGCCCCGTTCGTCGAGGTTGACCAGCGCCTCCTCGCTCACGTTCGGGATCTCGCGCGTGATTTCCTCCATCCCGCGCTTCGTGTCCCGGACCTGGAGCTCCAGCTCCTGGATGTGGATGCTGGTGTACGTGTCGTCCTTCACCAGCTCCTCGCTGATGACGATGGCGTCCTCGAAGTTGTACCCGTACCACGGCATGAACGCCACGCGCAGGTTCTGGCCCAGCGCCAGCTCGCCGTGGTCCGTGCTCGGGCCGTCGGCGATGATGTCGCCCTTCTTCACCTTCTGGCCCTTCTGGACCAGCGGCCGCTGGTTGATGGCCGTGTCCTGGTTCGTCCGCCAGAACTTGCGCAGCCGGTAGCGGTCGAACTGGGTCAGCTTCGCCAGCGGCTCATCGCTGGCGCCCGGCTTCACCGCGCCCGTGTCCACGATGATCATGTCCGCCGTGACCTCCACCACCTCGCCGGCCCGCCGGGCCAGGATCACCGCGCCGCTGTCGCGGGCGACCTTCTCCTCCAGCCCCGTGCCCACCAGCGGCGTCTTCGGGAAGAGGAGCGGCACCGCCTGCCGCTGCATGTTCGAGCCCATGAGGGCGCGGTTCGCGTCGTCGTGCTCCAGGAACGGGATCAGCGCCGCGGCCACGCTCACCAGCTGGTCCGGGGCCACGTCCATGAAGTCGATCTCTTCCGGCCTGAGCAGCGGGTAGTCGTCCCGCCAGCGGCAGAGCACGAACTCGTTGGCGAAGGTGCCGTCCTCCTGCACCGGCGCGTTCGCCTGGGCGATCTTCCCTTCCTCCTCGGCCAGGGCGTCCAGCCACACGACCTCGTCGCTGACCTTCCCGTCCTCCACCTTCCGGTACGGCGTCTCGATGAACCCGAGCTCGTTGATCCGGGCGAAAGTGGTCATGGAGGTGATCAGCCCGATATTCGGACCCTCGGGCGTCTCGATGGGGCACATCCGGCCGTAGTGCGAGTAGTGCACGTCCCGGACCTCGAAGCCCGCCCGCTCACGGGTCAGGCCGCCCGGCCCCAGCGCGCTCAGACGCCGCTTGTGCGTCATCTCCGCCAGCGGGTTGGTCTGGTCCATGAACTGGCTCAGCTGGCTCGAGCCGAAGAACGCCTGGATCACCGCGCTCACCGTCCGGGCGTTCACCAGGTCGTCGATGTTGATCTTGTCAACGTCCGTGTTGATGCTCATCCGCTCCTTCACCAGCCGCGCCATCCGGCTCAGCCCCACGGAGAACTGGTTCGCGATGAGCTCGCCCACCGTCCGCACCCGGCGATTGCCGAGGTGGTCGATGTCGTCGATGAAGCCCCGCCCCTCGCTCAGCTCGATGAGGTAGCGGATGATGGCGATGAAGTCCTCCTGCGTGAGGACCGTGTGGTTCGCCGGCGTGTCCAGCTTCAGCCGCTGGTTGATCTTGTAGCGGCCCACGCGCCCGAGGTCGTAGCGCTTCGGGTTGAAGAAGATCCGCTCGATGGCCTCCCGGGCCGTCTCCATGTTCGGCGGGTCGCCCGGCCGCAGCAGCGAGTAGATGGCCTTGAGCGCGCTCTCCTCATCGTCGGTCGGGTCCTTCTGCAGCGTGTTCTTCAGCAGCGGGTTCTCGCCCCGCGTGGTCCCGCTCTCGCCGGCGGTGAAGATGGTGGCCTTGTCGATCCCGGCCCGCAGCAGCTGCTCCAGCAGCTCCTCGGTCAGCTCCTCGGCCACATCGCCGAGCACCTCACCGCTGTCCGGGTCCACGATCTCCTCGGCCAGCACCGCGCCCACCACGTCCCGGCGCGCGCCCTGGTCCTCGAAATCCTCGAGCTCGATCTCCTTCGTGTCCAGGAAGAGCCGCAGGACCTCCTCGTCCGTACCGTACCCGAAGGCGCGCAGCAGCGCCGTGGCCGGGAACTTCTTCTTCTTGTCGATATGGACGTGGATCACGTCGTGGATGTCGATGGTGAACTCCACCCACGAGCCCCGGAACGGGATGATCCGGGAGCTGAACAGCCGCGACCCGTTCGGGTGGATGTTCTCCTCGAACACCACGCCCGGCGAGCGGTGCAGCTGGCTCACGATGACCCGCTCGGCGCCGTTGATGATGAACGTGCCCAGCTCCGTCAGGAGCGGCAGGTCACCGAGATAGACCTCCTTCTCGATGATATCCGCCGGACGCCGCTCTTCCGTCTCCTCGTCGGCGTCCTCCCAGACCACGAGCCGCAGCGTCGACTTCAGCGGCGCCGCGTACGTCATGTCCCGCTCGATGCACTCCTCGACCGTGTACTTCGGCTCGCCGAGGGAGTACGCCACGAACTCCAGCGACAGCTTGTCGTTGACGTCCGCGATCGGGAAGATCTCGTTGAAGACGCGCTCCAGCCCCACGTCCTTGCGGTCATCCGCAGACTCGTCGGGCTGCAGCAGCGACTCGAACGCCTTCACCTGCACATCCAGCAGGTTCGGCATCGGCATCGGCCGGTCCAGCTTCCCGAAGCCGACCACCGGCAGCTTTCCATTCATCTTGGTAGCCAAGACGGATCCTCCTCAGACACTCGTGGTCCGACGCGTGTGCAGATGCACAGGCGCACGAAGCCCCGGCCACCGCGAGCGGGTGGCGGGGACGCTACGACGGACCTTGAATTGTAGGTTTGTTCGAACCCTCATCTACGCCTCGGTTCAAGCAGAAGGAACGGTGCCAACTCCTCCCCTGCCGTCGGGGCCGGCACGCGGCCGACCTCGACGCGCGGGAAGGTGGCGGGCCGCTACTTCAGCTCGACCGTGGCGCCCTGCTCCTCCAGCTTCGCCTTGACCTGCTCGGCCTCCTCCTTCGTCACGGCTTCCTTCACCGTGTTCGGAGCGCCATCCACCAGATCCTTGGCTTCCTTCAGCCCCAGGCTCGTGATCTCGCGGATCACCTTGATCACCTGGATCTTCTTGCCGCCGATCTCGGCCAGGACGACGTCGAACTCGTCCTTCTCCTCCTCGGCCTCGGCGCCACCGCCGGCCGCCGGGGCCGCCGCCGGAGCCGCCACTGCGGCCTCCACACCGAACTTCTCCTTGAACGCGTCGACGAAGTCCGCCAGCTCCATGACGGTCATGTTGCCGATCGCGTCCAGCAGCTCTTCCTGATTCGCCATCTTCTTCTTCCCTGTTCCCTAGAGTTTAAGCGCCGTCCCGCTCGGCGCGGAGCGCCTTGAGCAGACCCATGAGTTCCCGCATCTTGCCTTCCATGAGGAAGACCAGTGCCGCAAGCGGGGCCTGCATGGCGCCCGCCAGCTCCGAGAGGAGCTCTTCCCGCGGCGGCAGCTTGGCCAGACGGCCGACCTCGTCGGCGCTGACCTGCCGTCGGTCCACGACGCCGACCTTCACGGACGGCTTCGAGTCGTTCTCTTTCGCGAAGTTGTCCAGGACCTTCGCCGCCATGACCGGGTCTTCCGTCCCGATCACCAGCCCCGTCGGCCCGGTGAAGAACTCGCCGATGTCCGGGATATCGAGATCCTCGATGGCCCGGAGCGCCAGCGTGTTCTTCACCACCAGGTACTCCACGCCTTCCGCGCGCATCCGTGCGCGCAGGTCCGTCATCTTCTGGACGTCCAGGCCCGTGAAGTCCGTCAGGTAGAACGCCACCGCGCCATCGATTTTCTCCGAGAGCTCGGCGACGACCTCCTTCTTCCGCTCGACTGCTGCGCTCATGCCGCCACCCGCCGGTAGAGGTTCTCGTCAATCCCCACGCCCGGCCCCATGGTGCTCGAGACCGTCACGCTGCGTACGTACTGGCCCTTCGCCGACGCGGGCCGCTGACGCATGATCACGTCCATGAACGCCTTCATGTTCTCCACCAGCTGCTCCAGCTCGAAGGAGATCTTCCCGATGGGCGCGTGCACGTTCCCGGTCCGATCCACCCGGAACTCGATCTTCCCCGCCTTGATCTCCTCCACGGCCGGGCCCACGTCCATGGTCACCGTGCCGGCCTTCGGCGTGGGCATCAGCCCCCGCGGGCCCAGCACCCGGCCGAGCTTCCCGACCTGGCCCATGACGTTGGGCGTGGCCACAGCCACATCGAACTCGAGCCAGCCTTCCTCGATCTTCTCGACGTACTCCATGCCTACGTAGTCCGCGCCGGCGGCTTCCGCCGCCTCGGCCTGGGCACCCTCCGCCAGCACCAGCACGGTCACTTCCTTCCCCGTGCCGTGGGGGAGCACCACCGTGCCTCGCACGATCTGGTCCGCGTGCCGCGGGTCGACCCCGAGCCGCACGCTGACCTCCACCGTCTCGTCGAAGCTCGCGAACGCCGAGTCCTTCACGAGCTCCAGCGCCCGCTCCGGCTGCTCGAACTTGATCCCCTTCGGCAGCAGCGACTGCGCGTGCCGATACTTCTTTCCGTGTTTCGGCATCAGTCCACCACCGTGAGGCCCATGGAACGGGCCGTGCCCGCGATCATCCGCATGGCGCTCTCGATGCTCGACGCGTTCAGGTCCGGCATCTTGAGCTCAGCGATCTCCTTGAGGTCCTTCCGCCGCACCATCCCCACCTTCTCCATGTGGGGCTCGCCGGACCCGGACTCGATGCCCGCCGCCTTCTTCAGCAGGATCGCCGCCGGGGGCGTCTTCGTGATGAAGCTGAACGAGCGGTCTGCGTAGACCGTGATCTCCACGGGGATGATCATCCCCGCCTGCTTCTGCGTCTTGGCGTTGAACTGCTTGCAGAAGTCCATGATGTTGACGCCGTGCTGGCCCAGGGCGGGCCCCACCGGCGGCGCGGGGTTCGCCTGCCCCGCAGGAATCTGCAGCTTGATAAACCCGATCTGCTTTTTAGCCATGATCTCTTTCGCCCCCGTGTGCTCTCGGCCGTGGTTGCGCCCGGGAGCGGCCTAAGCTCCCACAGCCCTGAATTGTCGGACCCGCCGGGCCTAGTAGCCCTTCAGCTGCGTGTAATCGAGCTCCACGCTGGTGGGCCGGCCGAACAGGCTGACCTCCACCTTCACCTTGCCCTTGTCGTGGTAGACCTCCTGGACCGTTCCGCTGAAGTCCTTGAACGGCCCCTCGGTGACCTCCACCACCTGGTCCATCTTGAAGGGCACCTCTTCTTCCTGTTCCTCCTCGACCACCTCCGGCTCCTGCCCGAGGATCTTCGCGACTTCCTCCTCGCGCAGCGGCTGTGGCCGGTCCTGCCCCCCACCCAGGAACTTGATCACGCCCTGGATGTTGTTGATCACGTGCCCGGTACGCTGGTTGTACACCATCTTCACCAGCACGTAGCCGGGGTAGAGTCGCTTCGTGACCTGGACCCGCTGACCGTTCTTGATCTCCGTCACTTCCTGCGTCGGGACCAGAACCTCCTGGATCTCCTTCTCCTCCGGCGTCTCGCCCTCTTCCTCGCCGATCCGGATATCGATCAGCTTCTTGACCTTGTTCTCGTGACCCGAGTAGGTCTGCAGGGCGAACCAGCGTGCGTCCTCGCTCATGTCAGCCCGCGAAGATGTCGAGCACCACGCCCAGAATGCCACGCACCGTGACGTCCATGAGCCAGATGATCCCCGACACGATCACCACGAAGACGAGCACCACGAAGGTCGAGTTCCGGAGCTGGTCCCAGTCCGGCCACGTGACCTTCTTCATCTCGTCCACCGTTTCGTCGGTGAACTGCCGGATGTCGGCCATCAATGCCATGGGCCCTACTTCGTTTCTTTGTGGACCGTGTGCGCGTCACACCGCGGGCAGTACTTCCTGAACTCCTGCCGCTCCGGGTGCAACCGCTTGTTCTTCGTCGTGTGGTAATTCCGCTCCTCGCACTCCGTACAGGCGAGGATGATCTTGTCGCGGGCCATTCTGGTCTGCTTTCGTCGCTACGTTTTGGTGCCGAGCCTTTGTTCTACTCCGCGGCCCCGTCAGAGTTCCGGGACTCGAGATCTAAGATCTAAGAACTAAGAGCTAGGTGGTTCGTCCTGGCGGCCGTGTTCGCGGCGCGTCGTCTTCCGCCGGTGACCCTGCCGAGCCCGGAACTGCTTAGCTCTTAGCTCTTAGCTCTCAGCTCTACTCGATGATCTCGGTGACCACGCCGGCGCCCACCGTGCGGCCGCCCTCG
>CAZSBL010000158.1:0-7623 GCA_964605205.1 uncultured Gemmatimonadaceae bacterium | reverse complement strand
GCGGCCGCTCAGCAGGTAGCGGCCGCTCAGCACGTCGGGGCCGGCCAGCAGGTCGGGGCCGGCCAGCAGGTCGCGGCCGGCCAGCAGATCGCCGCCGCCCAGCCTGCCGCGGCCGCCCGGCTCGTCATCGCGGCCGTGCCGGTCCTCGCGGTGGCGGTCGCGGGCGCGGTGCTCTTCACCCCGGCGCCGGCGCATGCCCAGCAGACCCGGACGGACGTTCCCGCGGCTGGAGACCGTGCGGCGGTGGCGAAGTTCGAGGTGGCGTCGTCGTCGATCGAGCTGGAAGGCGAGGTTCGGCCGGGGGAGTACGTGGGGGTGACGGGGCCGCGGAGCGCGTGGCTGGGGACGGAGACGGGCCCGGCGGAGCTGTGGGTCCACCCGCTGAAGGTGGCGACGGGCTTCCAGCTGCACTTCAAGGTACCGGCGTACCGTCAGCCGGTTCCGGGCGCGAACGTGGCGCGGACGGTCACGGTGCGGCCGGAGGCGACCACGATCACATATGTCCACCAGGACTTCACGGTGAAGCAGCACATCATGGCGCCCCGTGACGCGGCGGGGCTGGTGGTGCTGCTGGACGTGGACACGTTCGTGGAGCTCGAGGTGGTGGTCCAGTTCCGACCGGTGCTGCAGTACATGTGGCCGGGGTCGTTCGGGGGGCAGTACGTCTTCTGGGACGAGGACCACAGCGCGTTCGTGCTGAGCGAGAGCACGCAGCGGCGGAACGCGGTGGTCGGCACGAGCTGGCCGAGCGAGGGGGAGGCGCACCCGGCGCACCGGCTGGCGGAGGCGCCGGCCACGTTCGTGATCCCGGTGGACCCGGCCCGTGCGACGACGGAGTTCATCCCCATCGCCATCGCCGCGGGGACGGCCAGCCGCGACGAGGTGTTCGCGAGCTGGCGTCACCTGATGGAAGAGGCGCCTGCGTTGTACGAGGAGTCGCGCGAGTGGGCGGAGGGCGTCCTGCGATCGACCACCGTGCTGGACACTCCCGACGACTCTCTCGACCTCGCCTTCCAGTGGGCGAAGATCAACCTGGAGGAGCAGCGGGTGTGCAACCCGGAGCTGGGGTGCGGGTTCGTCGCCGGGTGGGGGATGAGCGGGACGAGCACGCGACCGGGCTTCGGCTGGTACTTCGGCGGCGACGCGGCCATCACGAGTCTGGCCATGGACGCGACGGGGCAGTGGGCGCCGGTGGCGGAGGACCTCCGGTTCCTGGCCCGCTACCAGCGCGTCGACGGCAAGATCCCCCACGAGGTCAGCCAGGCCGCGGCCCACATCCCGTGGTTCGAGGAGTACCCGTACCCGTACTACCACGCCGACACCACGCCGTACTGGATGACGGCGGTGTGGAAGTACTGGCGGGCCAGCGGCGACGACGGGCTGGTGGCCGAGCTCTGGGACGCCTACAAGGCGGCGTACGGCTGGTGCCTGACGGCCGAGACCGATGGCGACGGCATCATCGAGAACAGCGTGGGCGGCTACGGCGCCATCGAGGTGGGCGGGCTGGGGGAGGACCTGCACCAGGACATCTACCTGGCGGCGGTGTGGATCGCGTCGCTGGAGGCGACGGAGGCGCTGGCCACCCACATGGGGGAGCCCGACCTGGCCCGTGAGGCCGCAGAGATCCGGGCGCGGGCGCTGCGCACGCTGAACGAGGACTACTGGCTGCCGGAGCACGACCAGCACGCGTTCGGACTGATGATGGGGCGGGAGACGAACCCGAACCTGACGGCGTGGCCGGGCACGGCGGCGTCGTTCCGGGTGCTGGACGAGGCCCGGGCCGAGCGGACGCTCCGGAAGCTGGCCACCGACTCCATTACCGCCGACTGGGGCGCCCGCCTTCTGAGCTTCGGCTCCGACCTCTATGATCCGACACACTACAACAACGGCGCGGTCTGGCCGTTCATGACCGGGTTCGTGGCGTGGGGGCAGTACCAGTACCGGCGGCCGTGGGCGGGGTGGCAGCTGGTGGACGCGGTGAAGCAGCACGCGTTCAACTGGAGCCGCGGCCGGTTCCCGGAGAACTTCAGCGGCGCGTACTACAGCGTCTTGGACGCCACGGTCCCGCACCAGTTCTTCGCGGCGTCGCAGCTCCCGCTCCCTCTCATGCGCGGCGTGATGGGCTGGGATCCGGACGCGCCGAACCGCCGGGCCACGCTGGCGCCCCAGCTGCCGGCGGGGTGGCCGTTCGCCCGGGTAGAGCGGCTCCGGGTGGGAGAGACGGAGCTGGACGTTGGGATCGAGCGGGTCCCGCAGTCGGTCCGGACCCGGGTCACGGCCCGGGGCCCGTCCATCACGCTGGAGCTGGTCCAGTCGCTTCCCGCCGGGGCGAGGAACGTGGAAGTGGGGATCGACGGCGAGCCGGTAACCGACTTCACCGTGGAGGAGGGCCGCCACGACGTCATGGTCCGGGTGCCGGTCCTCCCGGGCCAGCGCCCGCAGGAGATCCAGGTGGACTGGGAGGGCGGCCTGGCGCCCGGCCACCCGACCGTCACGCTGGAGTACGGGCAGCCGAGCCGGGGGCTGCGGGTGGTGGACTTCGTGGCCGCGGGCGACGCCTGGGAGCTGACCGTGGAGGGTGAGCCGGGCCGGGCGTACACGCTGTCGCTGCACGGCGTGCCCGTGCGGGTGGCGGAGGGCGATGCCGTGATCGTGCCCGGCCCCGCGATCGCGCACTCCACCCTCCGCGTGACCTTCCCGGAGGCCGATGGCACCCGGTCGCTCCAGGTCATTCGCCTGGAGCCCGGCAGCCGCGACGCCATGGAGCTGGAACGCCGGTGAGCGGCGGCGCAGCGGGCCGATGGGGACGCGGCTCGGCCGGCGGCCGGAGCGGCGGCTCGATGACCCGGATCGGCGCGCTCCACGCCGACGCGTGGACCGGGCTCGTCCTCTCGGACCGGCCCGGGACCGGGTTCGGGCTGCGGTTCGCCGTGGAGCTGGCCGGGGCCGCCAGATCGGGCGAGATCCTCGACCTCGACGACTTCTTCTGGCTCACGCACGAGGTCGGTCCCCATGACCCCGACGGCCGCTACGCCCGTGTGTCCTTCGATCTGGCGCTGCCGCTGCCAGGCAGCGTCGGCGCCGGCGCCAACGGCGCCAACGGTGCCGCCGGTGCCAACGGTGCCGACGGGGTCGACGGCGCGCCGGATCCGCCGGTCGTACCGCGGGTCGGGCGCGAGCCCGGGCTGACTCTCGAGTGGGCCCGGGTAGGTGAGGGGGTGGTGGTGGGTCGCGCCCGGGCGGCGTTCAAGGGCGCGCTCCTCCTGCGCGGCTGGTTCCCGTGGGACTGGGCCGGTGAGTGGCAGGCGCTGGGGGAGGGGCTACTCGCCGCGGAGTCGGCGGATGGCGGGTCGGCGCTGGCGGCGTGGGTGACGGGCGCCCGGCCCGGGGTGGCGCCACGACCCGGCGCGAGACCCGGCGCGGGACCCGGCCCCGGGGAAGGGGTGACCGTGCGGATCCCCGTCATGCCCGGCGACGACGCGGTCTTCGCCGCCGCCATCGCGGCCGACCTGCCGGGCGCGGCCGAGCTCGTGGAGGCCATCGACCCGGGCGCCGTGCCGGCCGGGCTCGGGGACGCCGCCGAGGCGTACGAGGCCCTTCGGACCCGGGTCACCGGCGGGCTGGAGGGCCTCGCCGCCGCGGTCACCGACGCCATCCACTGGACGGTGCTGCTCCAGCCGGAGACCGGTCGGAGCTACACGCCCGCGGGCCGGCGCTGGATCTTCCCCCGGGCCGAGGCGCGGGGCGGGGCGCGGGACCACTGGACCGTCTTCGGCTGGGACTCGTACTTCAACGCGCTGGAGCTGGCGGTGGAGGCGCCGGACGCGGCCAGGGAGACGCTCCTGGCCGGGCTGCGGACCGCGTACCCGAACGGGTGCGTACCGAACTGGCGGGGTCGGTACGGCGGCACGCCCGACCGGTCGCAGCCGCCCATGGGGTCGCTGGCGGCGTTGAAGCTGCACCTGCGGCGCCCTGACCCGGCCATGCTCGAGGAGGCGTATCCGCTCCTGAAGGCGTGGAGCGACTGGTGGGGCGACCCGAGGTCGGGCCCGGAGTCGGGGGAGGCCGTCGGACCAGACGGCGGCGGCCCTCGCCGCGCGCCCGGCCCCCGGGGGCTGTTCACCTGGGGCTCGGACCCCGACCGGATCGATCCGCTGGCGCCGCCGTGGGAGCGGGACGTGGGGATCCGCCAGCTGGCGGCGTGGGAGTCGGGCCAGGACGATCTGCCGACGTGGGACGAGGCCCACGAGTCGCCGGAGCATCACTGCCTGGCCGTGGACCCCGTGGACCTGAACGCGTACCGGGTGCTGGACCTGGAGTGCCTGGCGAAGATCGCGTGGGAGCTGGGGCTCGACGACGAGGGCGCGGCCCACCTCGCCGCCGCCGCCGACCTCCGTCGCCGGATCAACGAGCACCTCTGGGACGCCGAGCGGGAAACATACGCGGACCGGCGCTGGGACGGCTCGTTCACGCCCGCCCGGACCGCGGGCCACTTCCTGGTCCTGGCGGCCGGGGTCGCGCCGGAGGACCGGGCCGGGCGCATGCTCGGGCACCTGACCGAACCGTCGCTCTTCTGGGGAGACTTCGTGGTCCCGACGCTGAGCCGCGACGACCCGCGGTTCGCCGAGCAGCAGTACTGGCGGGGCACGATCTGGCCGCCGATCAACTACCTGGTGCATATGGGGCTGGCCCGGTACGGGTTCGACGCCGAGGCGGCGACGGTGGCGGAGCGGGGTGCCCGGATGTTCCTGGCGGATCGTCGCCGGACGGGGCTCTGTCGGGAGAACTTCGACAGCCGGACCGGCGAGGGCGGCGGGCAGCGGCACCAGAGCTGGGGGCCCCTCTTCGCGCTGGCCGCGCTGGAGGAGCTGGTGGACGTCACGCCGTGGGACGGGCTCCGGGTGGGCGGGCTGCGGCCGGAGAGCCGGACGGAGCTGACCAACCTGGAGCTGGGCCCCCGGGGAGTCTTCGACCTGGCTGTGGGGCCCGAGGGGCTCGCGCTCCGGGTGGACGGCGAGCCGGTGCTCCAGACCGACGCGCCGGCGGTGCTGCGTGGGCTGGAGCTGGAGGCCGATCGGATCGCCATGGAGGTGGCGTGCGAGACGGAGCTGACGGTGCGGGCGCACCTGTCCGGGAATCGATTCCCGGTGGAAGTGGGGGGCCGCGGAGAGGAGTGGTCGGCGCCGGTGGTTCGGGTCCCGGCCGGCCGGAACCGGGTGGTGCTCCGGGCCCTGAGCTGAGCCCGAGGCCGGTCGCCCCGGTCCGTGCGCATGGCCCGCGGAACCGCGGTGTCCCGGACGCCCCGGCCTGTCGATGCCGGCGGGGGCTGTCCATATTGATGCCATGCGCATCCCCGAACGCGTTCCCGCTGCTGCACGGGCCGTGGTGGCGCTGAGCACCATGGCGGTGCTCGTCGCCGTGACGCACGGCTGCGCCTCGTCGTCCGGAGACCGGTCCGACCGATCGCTCCCCCGGGACACGGTCCTCACCATCAACGGCACGGAGCTGTTCGTCCACACCGAGGGCACCGGCGAGCCGGTCATGGTGGTCCACGGCGGGCCCGTCCTCGACCACGGCTACCTGGTGGAGCCGCTCCGCCCGCTGGCGGGATCGTTCCGGCTGGTCTTCCACGACCAGCGGCTGAGCGGCCGGTCAGCCGGGGTGGTGGACAGCGCGTCGGTGCGGCTGGACACGCTGGTGGCCGATATCGAGGCGCTCCGCCGGGAGCTGGGACTGGGTCCGATCCATCTGCTCGGCCACTCGTGGGGCGGGCTCCTGGCCATGCGGTACGCGACGCTCTACCCCGAGCAGCTGCGCTCCCTCGTCCTGCTCAGCCCCATGCCGCCGTCGTCGGAGCTGTGGCAGGAGGAGCGGCGAGCGCAGGCGGCGGCCACGGAGCCGGCGGACACGGCGGGGATGGGGGCGCTCCGGTCGTCGGGCGGGATGGCGAAGGGGGACCCGGCCACCATCCAGGCGATGCTCCGGCTGTCGTACCGGGGTCAGTTCCACGACCCGTCGCTGGCCGCCGGTCTCGACTTCCACATCCCCGTTGACTACGCCGCCCGGAGCCGGCAGTTCGGCCATATGATGGGCGACCTCTCGAGCTACGACCTCCGGGAGGCGCTGGCGGAGGTGGACGTACCCACGCTCCTGGTCTACGGCGGCGAGGAGGTGGGCGCGAGGGTCGGGCGGGACGCCCTGGTGGCGGCGATCCCCCACACTACGGCGGTGGCCATCGCCGATGCCGGCCACTTCCCGTTCGTCGAGCGGCCCGTGGAGTTCCGGCGGGTTGTCCGGGCGTTCCTGGTGGGTGTGGGCGGGGGATCCGGCGGGCAGCAGGCCGCCGAGCACCAGAAGCTGCGGGATCGGATGGTGGAGCGCCAGGTGGTGAGCCGGGGCGTCCGCGACACGGCGGTGCTCCGGGCCATGCGCACGGTGTCGCGCCACGCGTTCGTCCCCGAGGCGTCGCCGGAGGCGGCGTACAGCGACCGGCCGCTCCCCATCGGCCACGGCCAGACCATCTCGCAGCCGTACATCGTGGCGTACATGGCCGAGGCCGCCCGGATCCAGCCTGGCGACCGGGTGCTGGAGATCGGCACCGGCTCCGGCTACGGCGCCGCCGTCCTGGCCGAGCTGGCCGCCGAGGTCTACACCATCGAGATCGTACCGGAGCTGGCCGACCGGGCCCGGGCCGCCCTGGCCCGCACCGGCTACGACAACGTGTACGTCAAGACCGGCAACGGCTGGCTCGGCTGGCCCGAGCACGCCCCGTTCGACGCCGTGGTGGTCACCGCCGCCCCCGAGGAAGTCCCGGCGGCACTGGTGGCCCAGACCCGGGTCGACGGGATGCTGGTGGTGCCGGTGGGCGGCGCCGTCCAGAACCTGCGGGTGCTCCGGAAGACGTCCGAGGCGCTCCGGGAGGAGGCCTCCATGCCCGTCCGGTTCGTGCCCATGGTCGGCGAGCCGCCCGACACCGCCGGGGAGCCGCCGGACTCCGGACAGTGACGGGCGACCTCCGGCGAGGCCTGGGCACCCTCGACGGCGCGGCCATCGTGGTGGCCAACGTGGTGGGGACGGGGATCTTCCTGACGCCGGCTTTCATCGCCCGGCGCGTGCCCGACGCCGGCGGGTTCCTCGGCCTCTGGCTCGTGGGCGGGGTCCTGGCGCTGATCGGCGCGCTGGCGTACGCGGAGCTGGCGGCCATGCGCCCGAAGGCCGGGGGCGAGTACGTCTACATCCGCGAGGCGTTCGGGCCGCTGGCCGGCTTCCTCTCCGGCTGGACCTCCCTGGTAGCCGGCTTCTCCGGCGCCATCGCCGCCGCGGCGGTGGGGTTCGCGCTCTACCTGGGACGGCTGCTTCCGTGGGCGGGATCCACCGAGGTCCTGGCCCGGCTGGGTCCGGAGAGCTTCGGCGTGACGGTCACGCCCCGGGCGCTGGTGGCGATCCTGGTCATCGCCGGCTTCAGCGCCGTCCACGCCCGGGGGCTGGTGGCCGGCCGGATCACCCAGCAGGCGCTGGCGTGGCTCAACGTGGGGACGATCCTCCTGCTGGTGGCCGCGGGGTTCGTGGCGCTGGCGGGAGCGGGGGCGGGGGCGGGGGCGGGGGTCGGATCTCCAGGGCTGG
>CAZSBL010000157.1:0-7660 GCA_964605205.1 uncultured Gemmatimonadaceae bacterium | reverse complement strand
ACCTCCAGCCGCCCTCCGGCCGCTCTCCGGCCGCTCTCGGCTCTCGCCTCGCTGCCAACTCGTCCCAACCCGCCATTCCCATGCCCCGGGTCACAACCCAACCATCCGGGCATGGACATCTCCCACGCACCGACCGCCCCCTTCCCCTTTGACCGGTTCCGCCGCCTTCGTTTCGGGACAGCCCGGCCGCCGTGCCCCCATTGCGGCGGCCCGCGCGCCCAACGCTGGGGCACCTTCTCCGGCCGCCAGCGCTACCGGTGCACCGCCTGCGGGCGCACGTTCAGCGACTTCACCGGCACCCCGCTGGCCTTCCTCAAGCTCGTTGAGCGCTGGCCGGGCTTCTGCCTTTGCGTCCTCGAGAGCCTGACCGTCCGCGACGCCGCCCGGATCCTCGGCGTCGACAAGGACACCGCCTTTCGCTGGCGCCACCGCCTGCTCTCCGGTGTCGACGCGGCCGATGCCACCGTGCTCGATGGAGCGGTGGCGCTGTGCGAGACCTGGTTTACCCATTCGGAGAAGGGAAGCCGTCGGCTCCACCGCCCGCCACGGCGTCGCAAAGCACTGCATCGCAGCGAGATCACGCCGGTATGGGTCATCGTGGCGCGGGACTCCGACGCGTGGATTGCCAGCGGCGTGGTCGGCCGGCGACGCCCGAACGCCGACGACCTACTGGCGACCCTCGGCCACCGGCTGAGCCCCGGAGCCGAGCTCATCTCCACCACCGGTCACTACGGCGCCGCCGCCCGTATGGCCGAGCGAATCCTCCGCAGCCACCGGCGGGCCGCGTACAACGCGCCTGAGGTCCGAGCGAGCCAGGCCTATACCCTCGACCTCCACCGTTGGGCCCGCCGGTTCCGCGGCGTCGCAACCCGCTACCTCCCCAACTACCTGGCCTGGCACCGCCTTCTCCACCGCGCTGGCCACGGGCCGGCCCGTACACCGCCAAGCTGGCTCCTCGCGGCCCGGTTCCCCTGAGATCGTCCGGCTCTCCGACGGGCGGCCCCGCTCGCGCCCCCGGAGCTACAGGTTCTTGAACGGCAGGTACGCCATGAAGTCGGCGTGATGGACGATGATCGCCTCCGTGGATCGCTGCACCATGTCCCCTTCACCGGCGTGTGCGGCGATGATGTGGCACACGGCGTCCGGCACCCCGCACTCCAGCGCCACGGCCACCCCCGTGAACGGGTGCCGAAGCGCCTTCCCGCGGGCGCTCTGGCGCACCTCGCCGTCCACCTTCTCGTACTCCAGCACCTTCCCCACGTCCGCCAGGATCGCCCCGGCGATCACCGTATCCATGTCGATCGCCAGCGACGTCCCCATGAATTCGTCCATCGCTTCGGCACCCCGCCGGGCGATGTGCACCACGCACCGTTTGTGCTCCATGAACGTCGCGGGACAGTCCGGGACCAGGAGCGTGAACGGGATTTCCTCCAGGTCCGCCGGGTCCAGCGGGCTCCGCTCCAGCGCCCGCACCCACGTCTCCGTGACCTGGTCCCGCAGCGTCTCGTCCTCGATCCACTCGAGCTCCGGCCACAGTCGTTTCACCGCATCGCGCATTGTCTTCCTCCGTTGTCCGTTTGTCCGTCGCCCCTCGGCCTGTTAGGGTGGCACCGTCATTGAACTGCACGCCACCGTTGCCGGGACCCTTCGCCTCCGGACCCACAACGACGTCGAGCTGCGCCGCCCGGGACGTCGCCGGCCCGACGGATGTGGCGAATGACCAGCTGTGAGCCTCGAGGCCGCCGCCGTCACCGCGGCGCAACGCCGCCACGGCCCTGCGCGTCTTTCGGGTGCGCACTGAAATCCATCAGTCGTCCGCCATCGATGGTCTGTGGGCGTATCGGCGGGTCGAGGGAGCTCCGCGACTACAGGTAGCACGCAGCGGAGGCCCCGGCAAGCGGGCGAGGAGACTTGATAAAAGGGTGCAGTGGGGTGAAGTTTTTTCGTGCCGACCGGTGCCCGCGAACACGTAAGTTCCTGGGGCACAACAATCTGGGCTGCGGCCCACAACTTGAACGACGGATGGTCGGTAGCGCACACACGGGAGTGCGTGCGCAGAAATGGGTTATTCTCCCCGGGCATATGGACAGGAAGGGTCGGTTCCAGAGGACGGTCGGCGTCCCCGTCGGGGGGGCGGCGCGTCTCGACATCCGGACGGGGTTCTCGATCCCCGAGCTGCTCATCGTGCTCCTCCTGGTGAGCGTGCTGAGCTACCTGATCGTGCCCCAGCTGGAGATCGTGAAGTTCAAGATGGACGGCGCGGCCCGAGGGATCGTGGCGGCCCTGGTCTCCGCCCAGCGCCAGGCCGTGGTCCGCCAGCACGATGTGATCGTGGCCATCGACACCGTGAACCGACGGCTCCGGATCCACCAGGATCGGGACAACAACGGCCAGATCGACGCCGACGAGCCGATCCGCCAGGTCCCCCTCGACGACGGCGTGGTCTTCGGCCTCGACGGCGCGCCCGCCCTCTTCGGCGGCGCGACCCTCGGATTCACCGACACCCAGGACGGGATGCCGGTGGTCCGATTCATCCGGTCCGGGAGCGCCGGTGAGGAGGGGCACATCTACCTGACATCGAGCCGCACCGCCACCACCAGCGACTATCCGAAGGACACCCGGGCGGTGAAAGTCGATCGGGCGACGGGGCGTGTCACGTGGTATTATTACAAACCCGATCAATGGAAAGAGGGCTTCTGATGCGGAAGCGGGCCGAAAGGAGGGCATCCCGGCGCGACGGCTTCACCATCGTGGAGGTCCTCCTCGCGCTCCTCCTGCTCAGCTTCATGGTCATGGGGTTCCAGGCCGCCACCGGCGAAATCATCCACTACGCAGCGCAGAGCGACCGGGAAGCGGTGGCCGTCCAGCTCGTGGAAGACCGTCTCGACCTGATCCGGCTCGACACCGACTACAACAACATCGAGAGCCGCTGGGAAGCGGTGGAGTCGGACCTCACGAACTACCCCGGACTCACCCGGACCACCGAGATCGCACGGACCTACCAGGAGCAGGCCACGGGCATCCTCGACTACCTCAAGGTGACCGTCACCGTCGAGGGCGCCAGCCTCCGCGGCCCCGTGGCCCGGACCATAGCGATCGGGGCGCCATGATCAACCGCCCCGGCGTCACCCTCATCGAGCTGATCGTGGCCCTCGCCATCTTCAGTGTTCTCCTGGCCACCACCCTCGCCTTCTACAAGCGCCAGGGCGACGCATTCACCGAGGGCAACGACCGCATGGCCGTGATGCAGAACCTCCGCTACGGTGTGAACGTGGTGGAGCAGAACGTCCGTACCGCCGGGGTCGGCGTGCCCAGCGAGCAGCCCGTGGTCGTCTACGCCGACGACCACATCATCGCCTTCAACGCCGACTACGCCACCAACCTCGACAACGATTTCTTCGCCGTCTTCTACGACTTCCGGCTCCCCGACGAGGCCGTCACCGCCGTCACCCAGTCACGTTCCTTCACCGTTCCGACCACCAGCTTCACCTACCCCGACACCTCGTATTACCAGGGGAGCGGGAACAGCCCGGCCGAGACCATCACGCTCTACTTCCAGCCGGACACCAGCACCACCCGCACCGACGACTACGTCCTATGGCGACAGGTCAACGACCTCGCGCCGGAAGTGGTGGCCCGCCGGCTCCTGGCCACCGACTCAGCCTTCTTCACCTTCTACCGCAACGATGTAGCCGCCAGCCCCATCGCGGCCATCCCGTCCACGGATCTGCCGGCCGCCCACACCGCGCCGATCCACGGCTCCGTGGCCGACACCGGCAGGGTCGCGCTGGTCGACAGCATCCGGGCCGTCCGCGTCAGCTACGCCGCCACCAACGGGCTCACGGGCTCCGCGGAGAACATGCGGCAGATCACCCGGCTGATCCGGCTCCCCAACGCCGGGGTCGAGACCCAGCCGAACTGCGGCAACAAGCCGATCCTCGGCAGCACGCTGAGCGCCTCGCCCGTGAACGGATCGGCCGAGCACAGGGGCTACATCGAGCTCGAGTGGGTCCGCGCCACCGACGAGTACACCGGCGAGCAGGACATCCTCCGCTACGTCATCTGGCGCAGGAAGGGCACGTCCGGGGCCTGGGGAGACCCGCTGGTCAGCATCTCGCCCGGCTTCTCCAGCTACTCGTACGACGACCGCACGGCGGTGGCGGATACCACCTACAGCTACGCCCTCTCCGCCATGGACTGCACGCCCCAGTACAGCGAGCTCTCGGTCACGGGGGGCGTGAGCTTCGCGGGCGCCCCGGAGGACGATTAGGCCCATGGACCTCCGCCCCCGCACCGACCGAGACGGTATCGCCCTCCTCATCGTCATGCTCCTGACGATGGTGGTGGCCGCCATCGCCGCCGGGGCGGCGCTCATCGGCGCCAACTCGTTCCTGATCAACCAGTATGACCAGAAGGCGAGCCTCCTCGAGTCCGTCGCCGACGCCGGCCTCGAACTGGGGCGCGCCCGCCTGAACGCGAACCCCGGCCTCTACAGCGACTCGTCGGTGGCCACCCTCGAATTCGATGCCGCCATCTACAGCGCCTCGGGCGACGTTATCCCCGGCGTGAGTCGCACCGTCTACTCCCTGCCCCTCGGCGGCGGACTCGGCGAGTACGGGAATTTCGCCGCGCTGGTCTCCATCGCCCAGGACGCCGAGGGCACCAAGGCGATCCGGCGCCTCGACCTGATCCAGGAGTCGTTCGCCATCTACGGCTACTTTACCGACTACGAGGCCAGCAACATCGCGTTCGGCAACAATGACCAGCTGTACGGCCTGGTCCACAGCAACTCCGACATCAAGGTCAACTCCACCGGCGCCACCTTCCACGGCGATGTGACCACCGCCGGCGTCTTCCAGGGCGCCGAATACGCCACCTTCCTCGGTGACACCACGTCGGGGGTCACCGAGATCCTGATGCCCACCACCGGCCAGCTCACCAAGCTCGAGGCCCGGGCCTCGCCGGCGAACCTGGCGCTCACCGGTGGCACGGGCGGGAACAGCGGGCAGTCCACCTTCCGGATCCACTTCATCTCCCGGGACGTGGACAGCGACGGTGTGGACGAGGGCTTCATCCGGGTCTACCGGTCGTCCGACCCGGACTGGGTCACCGCCACCATCCCGGCGGGCGACAGCCTGGGCATCACGCCCAACTGCGGGCACAGCGAGAGCGATGGCAGCTTCAGCCAGGTCACCAACGACACCCTCGGCCACAGTCAGAACACCGTCCTCACCGACGGCGACAGCCGCTGCTACCTGGGCGGCGCCGACGAGCTCTGGGCCACCGCCGCCAGCCCCGGAGGCGTTTTCAATGACACGGACCCGTTCGGCGGCTGGGTACTCTATCCGGGCACCGTCCACGACAGCGTGGCCAACGAGCCGCTGGGCGATGGCCCGTGGCTCTACCCCATCGACCGCGAGCTCAACTCCGCGTTCCGGGGCGTGATCTACGTGGACGGAAAGGTGGTGGTCAGCGGCACCGTCCGGGGCCGGCTCACCCTGGCGGCCAGCGGGAACATCATCATCGGCGACGACCTGGTCTACAACACCGACCCCGGCGCCGGCACCTGCGAGGACATGCTCGGCCTCTTCAGCGGCGACAGCGTGGTGGTGGCCAACAACACCATCAACGCGCCCCGTCAGGCGCCGCAGACCACTACGTACCGCACCTACGACGACACCAGCGACGAGTTCATCCACGCCTCGATCCTGGCCCTCGACGTCTTCACCGTGTACCAGCCGTGGGCCGGCTCCACCAGCGCCGAAGCGTGCAACGGGCAGCCCTGGGGCCGCGGCTGCCTCGCCATTACCGGCGGGCTGATCCAGCGGGAGCGAGGCATCGTCGCTTACGGGAGCGGAACCGGGAACCTGAAGAGCTACAGCCACGACAGCTGCGCCTTCACGGCGCCGCCCCCCTACTTCCCTTCCACCGGCCACTTCTGGCGCGGCCGCTACTACGAGGTGGACCCCACGGGGTTCAACATCGCAGATTACTTCGATGCACTGAACTAGGGGCCCCCATGACGAGACGCGGGTTCACGGTCGTCGAGGTGCTGGTGGCACTGGCCATCATGGTGGTGCTGGGCGCGTTGATCGTGCCCACCATCATCGCCACCGTCGATCGATCCCGCGTCGAGGGCGCCGAAGACTCCCTCGAGGCCATCGGAGACGCCATCGACCTCTTCTCCGACCAGGTCAATGAGTACCCCGCGTCGCTGTCTCAGCTGGTGATCCCCATCACCGGGACCGACACCGATATCTGTGGTGACACGTACAACGGCGGAGAGCAGAACCGGTGGTCCGGGCCGTACCTCGACCGGGCTCTGTCAGGAAGCGGCGTGCCCGTGGGCGTCGGCACCGCCGCAATCACGTTCACCGTCCTGGCCGACCCCAGCGGGATCGACTACCTCCGGGTGGAGGTCCAGGACGTGCTCCTCGAAGACGCCCAGGCCCTCGACCTCCGGATCGACGACAGCGACGGCCAGAACGCCGGCGCGCTCCGCTGGGCCGCCGCCGGCGACTACGTCACGGCCTACTACCTCATCCCCTTCCCCGACTGCTGATGCGACGCCCCGGCTTCACCCTCGTCGAGATCCTCGTCGTGCTCGCCGTGATCCTGGCGCTGGCGGCCATCGTCATCCCCCAGGTCGCGTCCCGGGCCCGGGACGCAACGCCCACCGCCGTGATCTCGTCCATCTCCACACTGGCCGACGCCATCGGCCAGTTCAAGGCCGATGTACGCCGCTACCCACAGCGCCTCGAGTGGCTCGGCGGCACCGCCGGGACACCCACGGACATCTGCGGGAACACCATCCCGGCCGGGTTACTCAACCGGTGGAGCGGGCCGTACATTCAGCGACAGGTGAGCAACGGGATCCCGGCGGGGGACGCCACCGTGGTCAACCTCCTCGAGCGCGACGACCCCGCGGCCACCACCGTCTCCTCGCTGATCCTCAAGGCCGCCGACGTCACACAGGACGCGGCCGAGACCATTGACGCGGAGATCGACGGGACCGTGGACCTGAACGCCGGCACCGTCCGATGGACCGATATCACCGGCTCCGCCGACACTCTCTACTACTACTACCCGATCCGGGGGTGCTGATGCACGCCAGCCGAGTCCACGTCCCGCCACCCGCCACGCGCCCGGGCTTCGGCCTCATCGAGGCCATCGTGGCCCTGGCCGTCCTGGCCATCCTCGCCGCCATCCTGGTCCCGGCCACCGCCGCCTTCGCCTCCGCCGAGCGCGTCGAGCGCTCCATGAGCGATATCGGCCGCGTCGAGAGCGCCTATACCCAGTTCCTGAACGACGTGGACCAGTGCGCCGCCGAGCTCGATGAACTGGTGTTTCCGCCACCGTCCGGCGGACAGGACCTCCGGGGCGGAGTCTACAACCCCGGGTCCATCAACAAGTGGGACGGGCCGTACTACCATCTCGCGCTCCCGGCCGCGGGCCCCGTGACCGGCGTGGGCACCATCACCGGGATCCGGCTGGTGGAAGGGGACCCGGACTACACCCCGGGGATCCTCCTCGAAGGCGACATCTTCGATGCCCTCGCCCTCGACCGTGCCGTGGACTCCGGCGACGGCAGCGCCGCCGGCACCGTCCGCTGGACCGGGATCGGCGGCGATCAGGTCGAGATCGAGTACTACATGCCGCT
>CAZSBL010000156.1:0-7689 GCA_964605205.1 uncultured Gemmatimonadaceae bacterium | reverse complement strand
CTTGTCTGCGACCGCAGACACTTCCGTCGCTCAGACGAAGGTGAAGTCCCCCGGATAGAAGCAGAGGACCACCCACTTCCCCAGGTAGTCCGACAGCTGTACCGACGTGAACTCCCCCTCGTGGTATGCCGGCGCCGTGAAGTCCGGCGCCTTCTGGCCGACCTTGATCATGCTCGGCTCCTTCGGTGCGGTTGACAGCTCCTGCGAATCGTCCTGCTCCGCCGGCGGCTCGCCGACGGGCCCGCCGGTGGGGCGGGCACAGCCCACTTCAGCCATGGGCGACTTCCTTTCCCAGAGTGAATCCTCCGGTTCCCGGGCCGCCGGTGCGAGCGTCCGGAGCGGACAGGGCCGTGATACGGCCTCGCCTCGGGCGGCCACCGGAACGATACCGGGGGTCAACGGTCGCGGCAACTCGGGCCCCGGGAGGATCGACCCCGCGAGGGCGTTCCGCGGGGCGTCCCCGTGGGCGTCATCCTGGCGCCCCCCGGTACGCGCCTTGCGCGCCCTGCGTGGGCACTGGGAGGGTGACCCGGACGGGAGCGAACGCTGAGCGAAGAGCCGCAGGACCGGCGGGACGGGATGGGACCCGACCCCGGGGGAGCCGACGGCGCCAGGCCGTCGCCGTCGTGGCGGCTGGTGCTGTGGCTGCTGATGATCTTCGTCATCGGGTACTGGGTGCTGGACCTGTCCGGCTCCGGCGGCCCACAGATCAGTTACACGGAATTCCGTGACCAGCTGACCGCCGGCAACGTGACCGAGGTGGTGGTCCAGGGCGAGCGGATCCGTGGCACGCTGGCCGACTCGGCCACGCACATGGCCCAGGGGGACACGACCCGCTACACCGCGTTCGTCACCTTCGTCCCGTCGTTCGGCGACGAGGAGCTGTTCACCCTCCTGCGCGAGCACGACGTCCAGGTCGAGACCCGACCGGAAAGCGACGGCGGCTGGTGGACCCTGCTCCTCTGGCTCGGGCCCCTCTTCCTCCTCCTCGGGCTCGGGTGGCTGGCGATGCGCCGGATGCGTACGCCCGGGCAGAACATCCTGAACATCGGGGAGAGCGGCGCCAAGCTGTACGACCGCACCGATGAGGAGACCACGTTCGACGACGTGGCGGGGGTGGAGAGCGCAAAGGGGGAGCTGCGGGAGGTCATCGAGTTCCTGAGGTACCCGACCCGGTTCCGGGAGCTGGGGGCCGAGATCCCCAAGGGCGTGCTCCTGGTGGGCCCGCCCGGCACCGGGAAGACGCTCCTGGCCCGGGCCGTGGCCGGGGAGGCCGACGTCCCCTTCTTCATCATCACCGGCTCCGACTTCATGGAGATGTTCGTGGGGGTGGGCGCGAAGCGGGTCCGCGACCTCTTCGAGAGCGCGAAGGAGGCGTCGCCGGCCATCATCTTCATCGACGAGCTCGACTCCATCGGCCGCCAGCGGGGGGCGGGGCTGGGAGGCGGCCACGACGAGCGGGAGCAGACGTTGAACCAGCTCCTCTCCGAACTCGACGGCTTCGAGCCCCACGAGAGCGTGATCGTCATGGCGGCCACGAACCGCCCGGACATCCTGGACCAGGCGCTGCTGCGGCCGGGCCGCTTCGACCGGCGCATCACCGTGGATCTGCCCGCCACGAGCGAGCGGGAGGCGATCCTGGAGCTCCACGGGAAGGGCAAGCCACTGGATCCGGACGTGGACCTGGAGTCGGTGGCGAAGGGCACGCCGGGGTTCAGTGGCGCGGACCTGGAGAACCTGCTGAACGAGGCGGCGCTCACGGCGGCGAGGGACGAGGCGGAGCGGATCACGCAGGCGCACGTGGAAGAAGCGCGCGACCGGGTCCTCATGGGGCTCGAGCGCCAGGGCATCGCCCTCTCGGATCGACAGATCGAGCTCCTGGCCTACCATGAAGGCGGCCACGCCCTGGTCGCCGCCTCGCTCCCGAACGCCGACCCGATCCACAAGGTCACCATCGTCCCCCGGGGCCGGTCCATGGGCAGCACCCACCAGCTGCCGGAAGACGAGCGCTACATCCACGAGCGGGAGCACATGCTCGACCGGCTGGCCGTCATGCTCGGCGGGCGGGCGGCGGAGCGGACCGTCTTCGACACGCTGACCAGCGGCGCCGAGGACGACCTCCAGCAGGCCACGAGCCTGGCCCGGAAGATGGTCCTGAAGTGGGGGATGAGCGAGGGGCTGGGGCCCATGGCCTCGGGGAGCAAGCGGGAGCAGGTCTTCCTCGGTGAGGAGATCGCCCAGCGCCGGGAGTTCAGCGAGGAGACCGCCCGCATCGTGGACGAGGAGGTTATGGGTATCATCGATGACGCCTACGAGCGGGCCGTGGGGGTCCTCCAGGAGAAGCGCGACGCCCTGGACCACATCGCCGAGGTGCTCCATGATGCGGAGGAGATCACCGGAGACCGGGTGCGGCAGATCCTGGAGGAGTGATCGCCGGGCCAAGCTCTGCGTTGGCATCACGGAGGCCGGGGTCGTTTTCACCCACTCCATATGTCGAAGACGCTAGAGTTTCCGCCACGAGCTGCCCCCGCCATCGTTACGGCCATAGTTTGGGAACACGGTTCCCCCGCTCCGGGGGAGCCGAGGCGACCCGCAACGAAAGGCCCGTCATGGACCTCGCTCGCTTTCCTCGCCGTCGGTACACGGAGGGGTGGACGCCCCTGGAGCACCTTCCCCACCTGACCCGTCTCATGGGCGGTCCGCACATCTTCATCAAGCGGGACGACCGGCTGGGTCTCACCGCCGGCGGGAACAAGACCCGGAAGCTGGAGTTCCTCGTGGCCGACGCCCTGAGGAAGGGCGCCGACACCCTCATCACCGTTGGGGCCGTGCAGTCGAACCACTGCCGGCTCACCCTGGCGGCGGCGGTGAAGGAGGGGATGAAGTGTCGCCTGGTGCTGGAGGAGCGGGTCCCGGGCTCGTACCACTACCACGCCAGCGGGAACAACTTCCTCTTCCGGCTCCTGGGGGTGGAAAAGGTCACGGTGGTGGACCGGGGCACCGACCTGATGGCGGCCATGCAGGCGGAGGCCGACGAGCTCGCCGCCGAGGGCCGGACGGGGTACGTCATCCCCGGCGGAGGCTCCAACCCGTTGGGCGCCCTGGGCTACGTGTCGTGCGCCCGGGAGATCCTCGGGCAGGCCTTCGAGAGGGGCCTCCAGCTCGACCATGTCTGCTGTGCAAGCGGAAGCGGTGGGACGCACGCGGGGCTCCTGGTGGGGCTGCGGGCCATGAGCAGCCGGATCCCCGTCACGGGGATCAGCGTCAGCCGGCCCGTCGCCGAGCAGGAAGAGCTCATAAGGGGTCTGGCCCGGGGGATCCGCGAGCTCCTCGGCCTCGCGACCGAACCCGAGCCCGGCCAGGTGACGGTCCTCGATGACTACGTCGGTCCGGGGTACTCGATTCCGACGGACGCCATGGCGGAGGCGGTGAGGACCTTTGCCCGGACCGAGGGGATCCTCCTCGATCCGGTTTATACCGGCAAGGCCGCAGCCGGGCTGCTGGACCTGATCCGGAAGGGCCGCTTCGGGGAGGGCGAGAAGGTCCTGTTTCTCCATACGGGAGGGTCGCCGGGGCTGTACGCCTACCAGGACGCCATCATGGACTGAACGGTTGGCGTCCACGGCGCGGCCGGCCGTTCGACGCCGGAGGTGCCGATCACGGATCGCGGCTTGGAGTCCCGGCCGGGAACGGGTTAGCTTCGAGGGCACGGGCAACGCGAAGCACGGAGGACAGCGTGGAAAGGCTGAAGGGCCAGCTCCTCATCTCCAGCGGCGGGCTGTACGACCCCAACTTCCGCCACACCGTGGTGCTCATCGGCGAGCACGACGCCACCGGCGCCGCGGGCGTGGTCCTTAACCGGCCCCTGGACGCGACGGTGGCGGAAGCGATCCCGACGCTCGCGGACCTGGTAGCGGCCGGCGACCCGGTCTACGAGGGCGGGCCCGTGGCCACCAACCAGGCCGTGCTCCTGGCCGAGGTCCCCGTTCCCGGCTTCATCGACGTCCCCGTCTTCGGCTCCGTGGGCTTCCTCACCGGCGACATCCCGGCCGACATCCGGCCGTCCATCACCCGGGCCCGGGTCTTCGTGGGCCACGCCGGCTGGGGCCCCGGCCAGCTGGAGGCCGAGATGGAGGCCGACTCGTGGATCCTCGAGCCGGCCATCGAAGACGATGTCTTCACGGCGTCGCCGGATGCCCTCTGGCACGATATCCTGGAGCGAAAGGGCCCGCCGTACGACACCGTGGCCCGGATCCCGTTCGACCCGTCCATGAACTGACGGCTCGGTCCCGTCGGGGTCGCCACGCGACGGCGTACGCCACCCTCATCCCCCTGGGCCGTCCCCAGCTTCCACACTCCCACCTTCCGTCCCCGATACTCTGTCCATACATGGACAAATCATATACAAATGCGGGTTAGGCACCGTTATTGCTATTACATAAGCTAAACAGATCAACGAGGCTTCAACGAGAGGCGCGGGCGATGAGCGATACGCTGCGGGTGCTGAGGACGACAAACGGATTCGGCGTGCAGGGGGTAGGCAACGGGAACGGCGCCCGGAACGAGAACGGCGCGGGGAACGAGGTCGGTGCCACGAGCCGGGCGCGGCGGGACGAGGCCGGCGGGGTTCCGTCGTCGCCCGACGTGGACCTGTCCCGCATCGAGGCGGGGGTCCGGGAGATACTGGCGGGTCTGGGCGAGGATGTGGAGCGGGAGGGGTTGGTCGACACGCCCGCGCGTGCAGCCCGGGCGTACCGGGAGCTGCTCGGCGGGATGCGGGAGGACGCGGGCGAGCACCTGGGCCGGGTCTTCCCGCAGGAGCAGTCGGGGGATGACGTGGTGATGCTGCGGAACATCCAGTTCACGAGTCTGTGCGAGCACCACATGCTCCCGTTCACGGGCGTGGCCCACGTAGCGTACCTGCCGAGCCACGCCCGGGTGACGGGGCTGAGCAAGCTGGCCCGGACGGTGGACGTGTTTGCGCGCCGGCTCCAGATGCAGGAGCGGTTGACCGGTCAGGTGGCCGACGCGCTGGCGGAGCACCTGGATCCCCGGGGGGTGGTGGTGGTCATGGAGGCCGAGCACTCGTGCCTGCGGCTCCGGGGCGCGAAGAAGGATGAGGCCCGGATGCTGACCACTGCGTTCCGTGGCGAGCTGGCGGACGACCGGGCGCTGCGGGCGGAGGTGCTGTCGCTCATAGGAGTCGGGCGGTAGGCGCTTTCGACGCGATGAGGGGATCCCGTTCGCGGTCGGCCTACAGCTGGCCGCAGCCGCTCCGGAAGTGCTCCGGGGTGAGGGCGTCGAGGCCACAGTCGTCGGGGTTGTCGAAGACGTTCCTCACCCGGACTTCCTGCATTTCGAAGTCCACGTAGACCTCCAGGCTGTCCGGCCGGATCGGGCCGCTGGACGTGGCCGGTGAGTAGCACGGGCCGTAGAAGTTGTCGGCAGCGGGCAGAGCCTGGACGGTGCCGTCGAGATCGACCACCCAGTGCCCGTTGCCGCAGGTGTCGTCACAGGTCTCGATGATGATCCGGGCCGGGTCGAGCCACGCGAGCCGGGTGAAATCCGGGGCCGGGACGGTGGCGCCGGCGACGAGCTGGAACCCGGGCGGGCCGGCGAAGAAGCGCACACCGATGGCACAGCTCCCCCGGGTCTCGACAGCGGCCAGGCGTCGAACACGCGGAACGGGTCCGACTCGCCGCCCACCACCAGGTACCCGGCGGCCTTCATGTAGTAGAGCTCGTGGAGGAACCCGTCGGCCAGGACGGTGATGGCCCGGTCTCCCGCCAGGTCGGCGTGGTTGGACCACACGACGCCGTCCTTCTGGCTCCGGGCCTCCCAATCGGTGCAGGCGGGGAGCACGCTGGCGGCCATGAGGACTGCGCCCAGGGCAGGGGTTCGGTCCACGAGGGCCGCGGTGCGGGTCGGGGCAGCTTCGCGGGCGACACCCTGAGTAGTGTGCGCGCCGTCGCCGGCCGAGGACCTTGTCGGTTCGGCCTTATCCCAGCGTGGAATCGCGTGGGCGGTCCACGACCGCCACGGCTAGAGCGCCTTGGAGTAGATCCGGGACCGCCGCGTGTTGACCACCTCGAACTTCGACCAGATCCCCGTCACGGTGGTGTTGGTCTCGAGCTCGTGGTTGGTCTCGGCGTAGGGGACGTCTCGGCGGACGAGGGCCCGGTGCATCTCGACGGCCAGGGTGGGGAGCACCTTCGAGGCGCTCCAGTCGGGGTCCACGCCGGCCAGGAGGAAGTCCACGGTGTCGGCGTTCCGGAAGGCGCGCAGGACGTGGAACCAGCCGAAGGGGAAGAGGCGCCCGCCGGATTTCTGGAAGGCGCGCGAGAGGCTGGGGATGCCGAGGTAGAAGCCGACCAGGTTGTCTTCGGCGTCCACCACGAACTGTACGAAGTCCGGGTCGATGTAGCCGAAGTACTTCTTCGTGTAATAGTCGATCTGCTTCCGGGTGAGCGGCGTCACGGCGTAGAGCTCGGCGAACGACCTTTCCATGACCTGCCAGAACTGGGGCGTCCACTCGATCAGCTTCTTCCGCTTCGCGATGCGGAGCGGGCGGAGGCCGTGCTTCTCCTGGTCCCGGGCCGCCTTCTTCCGGAGCGTCTGGATCACGGGATGATCCTCGGGCGGGATCCTGATCCGGAACTCCTGGTAGTCCACTTCCTTGGAGAGGCCGTAGCCCTCGAGGAGCGTTCGGTAGTAGGCCTTGTGGTAGCTGCCGGCGATGGTCGGGAGGGCATCGTAGCCCTCGATCAGGAGCCCCTCGGGATCCAGGTCGGTGAAGCCGAGGGGGCCCGCCATCTCGGTGCAGCCCTCGACCCGGAACCAGCGCTCGAGCTCGGAAAGCAGCGCGTCGGAGACGGTGGGGGCTTCAACGCTCTCGTACCAGCCGAATCGCCCCCGCTTGTAGCCCAGCTTGTCGGCCTCGAGGTGGTGGATGATCCCGCACGCCCGGGCCACGGGCTCGCCGTCACGCTCGACCAGCAGGAGCCGGATGTCCGCCACCTCGAAGACGGGGTTCTTCTCCGGGTTGAAGGTGTCGAGCTCGTCGGAGATGAGCTCGGGGACGAAGAGCGGGTCGCCGGCGTAGAGGTCGTGCTGGAACCGGATCCAGCGCTTGAGCGACCTTCTGCCGGCGACCTCGATGATCTGGATGGACACGTGGCGCACCTGAAACGGGATGGGGACGGGATGGTTGCTCCCGACACGGCTCGTTCTCGCGTCGGAAGCATGGGGCCCGGCTCCGACCCGCGTCAAGCACGGGAGGCGCCCGGATGCACGACGGGCCCGGGAGCTCCCCCGGGCCCGTCGTACCGTCCGGACCCGTCGCCGCGTCCGGACCCGTCGCCGCGTCCGGACCCGTCGTCCGGCGGGGCCGAAGCGGATCAGCTCCCGGGGACCGGGAACCCGCGGTCGCGCATGAGCGCCTCCATCTCGGCGTCCCGGCCCCGGAACATCCGGTACGCCTCCGCCGGGTCGATGGAGTTGCGAGGAGCGAAGAGGTACTCGACGAGGCTGGCGGCCAGCTCATCGTCGTAGAACCCGCCGGGCGCCTGGCGGAACGCCTCGGCGGCGTCGGCAGTGAGGACATCCGCCCAGATGTAGCCGTAGTAGCCGGCGGCGTAGCCCTCGCCGCTGAAGATGTGGCCGAAGTGGGGGCTCCGGTGCCGCATGGGC
>CAZSBL010000155.1:0-7690 GCA_964605205.1 uncultured Gemmatimonadaceae bacterium | reverse complement strand
CGTCCCGATCTCCGACGGTGAGGTGGGAGACGACCGGCGGATCCGGGCCACGCTGCCTACGCTGGAGGCGCTGCGGGAGCGGGGCGCGGCGGTGATCCTCATGTCTCATCTGGGCCGGCCCAAAGGGGAATGGGACGACGCGCTCTCCCTGGCGCCGGTTGGGGAACGGCTCGAGGCACTGCTGGGGGCTCCGGTGCGGTTCGCGGGCGCCGTGGTGGGGGAGGAGGTCGAGGCGGCGGCGGAGTCGCTGGGCCCGGGGGACGTGCTGCTCCTGGAGAACACGCGGTTCATGCCGGGCGAGAAGGGCAACGACCGGGAGCTGGCCGAAGCGCTGGCGTCGCTGGCCACCGTCTACGCGAACGACGCGTTCGGGGCCGCGCACCGGGCCCACGCCTCGACGGTGGGTGCCGGGGAGGCGATGCGTCGGAAAGGTGGCCCGGTGGTGGGTGGGCTCCTGATGGAGGCGGAGCTCAAGTTCCTTGGTGAAGCGCTGGAGTCGCCGGCACGGCCGTTCGTGTCGATCCTCGGCGGCGCGAAGATCAGCGGCAAGATCGACGTGATCGAGCACCTTCTGCCCCGGGTGGACCGGCTCCTCATCGGGGGCGCCATGGCGAACACGTTCTTCGAAGCCATGGGGCTCGAGACGGGTGACTCTCTGGTGGAGGAAGACCGGATCGAGATGGCGCGGGGGCTGCTGGAGCGGGCCGGCGACACGCTGGTGCTGCCCGAGGACTGCGTGGTCGCCATCGAGCCCCATGACGATGCCGAGCCGCGCACGGTGAGCCGCGACGCCGTCCCCACGGGGTGGAAGATCCTGGATATCGGTCCCGAGACGGTGGCCGCGTTCGCCCGGGAGGTGCAGGGTGCCGGCACCGTGGTGTGGAACGGACCCATGGGGATGTTCGAGGTGGGGCTGTTCCGTGGGGGGACCGACGGGCTGGCCGAGGCGGTGGCGGAGGCCACCGACGGCGGCGCGACCACCATTATCGGCGGCGGTGACACGGCCGCAGCGGTGACGGAAGCAGGCCTGGAAGATCGCATGACGCACGTTTCGACGGGGGGCGGAGCCTCCCTGGAGTTCCTCGAGGGCCGGACCCTGCCCGGGGTGGCGGTCCTGGATGACAAGGAGGCATAGTGGCGGCCACGGTGAGTAGCCCGGTCATCGCCGGGAACTGGAAGATGCACAAGGGGCCGGAGGCGGCCCGGAGCTTCTGCCGGGAGTTCGTCCAGGTGGCGCCGCCGGCGTCGGACCGGACCGTCCTCCTCTTCCCACCGGCCCTCTCGGTCACGGCCGTCCGGGAGGCGTTGGGCGAGCACGATGTGGGGGTGGGCGTGCAGAGCGTCCACTGGGAGAGCCAGGGCGCGTTCACCGGTGAGATCAGCGCCCCGATGGCCGCTGAAGCCGGCGCCGACTACGCGCTGGTGGGCCACTCCGAGCGGCGTCACGTCTTCGGCGAGACCGATGAAGAAACGGGCAGGAAGGTGGCCGCGGCCGTTGAGGCCGGGCTCGTGCCCGTCCTCTGCGTGGGCGAGACGCTCGAGGAACGGAAAGCCGGGCGGCTGGAAGAGGTCATCCTGCGACAGCTCGAGGCCGGGATCGCCGGCATCGACCACGCCGCGGTGGCCTCCATGCTGGTGGCCTATGAGCCCGTCTGGGCCATCGGCACCGGCGAGACCGCCACACCCGAGGATGCCGCCGACGCCCACGGCCGGCTCCGGGAACGGCTCCGGGAACGGGTCGGCGACGCGGCGGACCAGGTCCCCCTCCTTTACGGCGGCTCGGTGAAGCCCCACAACGCGGCGGAGCTCCTGGACGCCTCCGATGTGGACGGCGTGCTGGTGGGCGGCGCCAGCCTGGACCCGCGCGACTTCGCCAGGATCGCGGCGGTCGGGGCACGATAGCCCGGGGCGCGACGGCCCGGGCAACCCGGGCGGCATTGACAGCCCGTCGGAGCCCGGCGACCTTATAAAGCTGTACTTTCAACCTACTTCGGAGACAGGCACGCGGTGTTCGGATTACTTCTGACGCTCCTGATTCTCGACGGCATCCTGCTCATGGTGGTGGTCCTCCTGCAGGCCGGTAAGGGCGGCGGGCTGGCGGCGATGGGGGGTGGCAGTGCGAGTACGGAGTCGTTCATGGGCGGCCGGCAGGCCGCGACGGTGCTGACCAAGTCCACGTGGATCACGGGCGCTATCTTCCTGGCGTTGGCGGTGGTCCTGTCGATCCTGTCGTCGCGCCGCCAGGAGACCACACCGCTGCTGCAGGACGAGTTCCAAACGGAGCAGACGCAGCCGCAGCCGATCCTGCCGGGCGCGGGCGAGGGCGAGGGCGAAGCGACGGGCGGAGCCCTGGAAGGGCTCGGCGAGCCGACCGGCGGGGATGAAGGCGGCTCGGGCTCGGACGAGCCGTAGGGGACACGCTCGCACACATGGTGAAGGGCGGTCCAACTGCTATGGGGGAGTACGGCCTCGACCCGGAGGACCTCCACGCGCTGTACTACTGGCTGCAGCTTACCCGTCAGGTCGAGCAGGCGCTGACGAACCTCTACCGACAGAACAAGGTGATCGGCGGTCTCTACCGATCCCTCGGCCAGGAAGCCGGGGCGGTGGGGACCGCCTACGCGTTGCGCCGGCGGGCGGATGGCACCGGTGACGTGATGGCGCCGGCCATCCGGGACCTCGGGGCCATGCTGATGATGGGTGCCGACGCGGCGGACGTGATGAAGCAGTACATGGCCCGGGCCGATGGCCCCACGGGCGGGCGGGAGACCAATGTCCATTTCTCCGACCACGAGCGCGGCTTCATCGGGCTCATCTCGCACCTGGGCGTCATGATCGAGGTGATGGCCGGTGCGGCCTTGAAGTTCCGGCTCCGGGGCGAGGACCGGGTGGCCATGGCGTACGCGGGCGACGGCATGACCTCGACGGGCGCGTTCCACGAAGGCTTCAACTTCGCGGCGGTGCGGAAGCTCCCCCTGGTGGTGGTGGTCGAGAGCAACGGGTACGCGTACTCGACGCCCACGGCGCAGCAGACGGCGGTGGAGTCGTTCGTCGACAAGGCCGACGGCTACGGAGTGCGGGGCGAGAGCGTGGACGGCAACGACGTGCTGGAGGTCTACGGCGCCGCGCGGCGGGCCGTCGATCACGCCCGCTCCGGCGGCGGGCCGACGCTGCTGGAGCTGGTCACATACCGGCGCAAGGGCCACGCGGAGCACGACGGCCAGGCGTACCTGCCGGAAGGCGAGCTGGCGGAGTGGGAGGCCCGGGATCCACTGGAGCGCTACGAGGCCCGGCTCCGGGAAGAGGAGGCGGCCACGGACGGCGAGCTGGCGGCGATCCGGGCGCGCGTGGACCAGGAGGTGGAAGCGGCGAGGGAGGCGGCGCTGGCCTCGACAATGCCCGACCCGGAGAGCGGCGTGAGCGACGTGTACGAGCACGATCCCGGGTGGACGCCGTGGACGCGGCGAACCCCGTACGACCCCCATGAGGCGTAGCGAATGGCGACGAAGGTGAAGCCCGATCACGTGCGGCAGACCGAACGTGGCGAGCCGGTGACGATGCTCGAGGCGATCCGGGAGGCGCTCTGGGAGGAGATGGCCCGGGATCCGGACACCTTCATCCTCGGCGAGGACGTCGGTGCCTATGGCGGTGCGTTCAAAATGACCGACGGGTTCTTGGAGCATTTCGGCGAGGATCGGGTCCTCGACACGCCGATCAGCGAGGCCGGTTTCACGGGGGCCGCGGCCGGCGCCGCGCACATGGGGCTGCGGCCGATCGTGGAGATGCAGTTCATGGATTTCGTGAGCTGCGCCTACGAGCCCCTGACCAACTACATCGCCACCTCCCGCTGGCGCCAGGCCGGCGCCCTGCCCATGGTGATCCGGGGCCCGGTGGGTGGTGGGGTGCGGGGCGGGCCGTTCCACTCACAGAACCCGGAGATGGCGTTCTTCCATACGCCGGGACTAAAGATTGTCTATCCCAGCACGGCCCGGGACGCGAAAGGGCTGCTGAAGGCGGCGATCCGGGACAACGATCCCGTGCTCTTCTTCGAGCACAAGAAGCTCTACCGGGCCCCATTCCTGCGTGAGGTCCTACCGGAGGACGATGATGTGATCGAGCTGGGCCGCGCCCGGGTGCACCGGGAGGGCTCGGCCGTGACGATCGTGACGTACGGGAACATGGTCCACGAGAGCCAGAACGCGGCGGAGCAGCTGGCCGAGGATGGCGTGGAGATCGAGATCCTCGACCTGCGGACCCTGGTCCCCCTCGACCACGACGCCGTCATCGAGAGCGTGAAGAAGACGAACCGGCTCCTGGTGGTCCACGAGGACACCCGCACGGGCGGGATCGCCGGCGAGATCGCCATGCGGGTCAGTGAGAAGGCCTTCGAGTGGCTCGACGCGCCGATGCTGCGCGTCACCGCGCTGGACACACCCGTTCCGTACTCGCCGCCGCTGGAGGACTATTTCCTGCCGCACGCCGATGATATCGTGAAGGCGTGCCGCTACCTGGCCGACTACTAGACACCACCAACCCACACCGACGGAACCGATGCCAAAGATCGAAGTGCCGATGCCGCAGATGGGCGAGTCCATCGCCGAGGGAACCGTATCGCAGTGGCTGAAGGAGCCGGGCGACACCGTGGAGCGGGACGAGCCGATCCTCGAGATCTCCACCGACAAGGTGGACGCCGAGATCCCGGCCCCGGCGGCCGGCACGCTGGTGGACATCCAGGTCGAAGAAGGTGAGACCGTGGAGGTGGGCACCATCGTCGCCTACATCGACACCGATGGCGGTGCCGGCGAGGCCGCGGGTGAGGCCGAGGCGCCGGAGGCGGACGAAGAAACCGAGGGCGGCGAGGAGGCCGCCGAAGAGGAAGCGGCTGAAGAGGAGGCGGCTGAAGAGGAGGCGGCTGAAGAGGAGGCGGCTGAAGAGGAGGCCGAGGCAGCAGCCGAGCCGGAAGCCGAGGAGCCCGTAGACGGTCGGGAGGAGACGGCGGATGAACGGCTGCGTCGTCGCTCCACGCCGGTGGTCCGACGGATCGCCGAGGAGCACGGCGTCGACATCGCGCAGGTCGAAGGCTCGGGCCGGGCCGGTCGGGTGACGAAGCAGGATATCCTGGCCTACATCGCGGAGCGTGAGAAGGAGCCGGCGAAGGCCGGGGAGCCGGAGAAGGCGGAAGCGAAGCCGTCGAAGAAGGAGAAGGCGGCCAAGCCCGCGAAGAAGCCGGCCGATCCGGCGGCGGTGGGTGCCGACGAGCTGTGGGAGAAGTTCTACGGTGAGGTTCAGCACCCGGAGTGGCCGGTGCGCGACGCCGACGACGTGGAGCCGATGAACCGGATCCGGAAGCTGACGGCGGACCATATGGTGCTGGCGAAGCGGGTGGCTCCCCACGTCCACTCGTTTATCGAGATCGACTTCACCCGTATCGCCCGGATCCGCAAGGAGAACAAGGCGGAGTGGGCGAAGCAGGGGAACAAGGTCAGCTACACGGCGTTCGTGGCGTGGGCGGTGACAAAGGCGCTCCGGGAATTCCCGATGGTGAACGGCACCGTGTCGGGCGACAGCCTGATCTTCCGGGGCAATATCAACCTGGGGATCGCCGTGGACCTGAATCCCGGGCTGATCGTGCCGGTGATCCGCGACGCCGACGATCTCACGCTGGTGGGCGTCAGCAAGCGGATCATCGATCTGGCGACCCGGGCCCGGGACCGGCAGCTGAAGCCCGACGAGATCCAGGGTGCGACGTTCTCCATCACCAACCCGGGCGTGTTCGGCACCTACGTGGGCATGCCGATCATCCCGGAGGGCACGGCGGCGATCCTGGGACTCGGCAGCATCGAGAAGCGGCCCGTGGTCCGGGAGATGGACGGCGAGGACGTGATCGCGATCCGGACCATGTCCATGTTCAGCCTCGGCTACGACCATCGGATCGTGGACGGCGCCGACGCCGCCCGCTTCCTGGCGCGGCTCAAGGAGCTGCTGGAGAACTTCCCGGAGGAGGCGGCGTAGGAGGTCGGGCCTGACGGCACTCGCCGGTGCGTCGACAACCATTCTCGGAGGATCCCATGACTCGCCCGGCCACGACCCGTCCCGATGCGCGGGCGCTGGAGGTACGGCGCCTGGGGCGGGTGACGTACGCCGAGGGTCTGACTCTCCAGGATGAGCTGGTGGCGGCCCGCCGAGCCGGAGAGATCCCGGACACGCTCCTGCTCCTCGAGCACCCCCACGTGATCACGCTCGGCAGCGCTTCCGACGACAGCCACGTGCTGCTGGATGAAGGGGAGCGCCGGCTCATGGGGATCGAGCTCTACGAAACGGGGCGAGGCGGCGACGTGACCTACCACGGCCCCGGCCAGCTCGTGGGGTATCCGATCCTGGACCTCAAGCCCGACCGCAAGGACCTCCACCGCTACATCCGCGATCTGGAGGAAGTGCTGATCCGGGTTCTGGCCACGTTCGGGCTCCACGCCCACCGCAAGGCGGGACTCACCGGGGTCTGGGCCGGCGAAGAGAAGGTGGCGGCCATCGGCGTCCGGGTCTCCAGCGGATGGATCACCTCCCACGGCTTCGCCTTGAACGTGCATACCGACCTGAGCTTCTTCGGCGCCATCGTGCCGTGCGGGATCCGTGACCACGGCGTGACGTCCATGGCGCGGCTGCTGGGGCGGGAGGTGGGGCTGGGGGAGGTCGAGGATGCGGTGGTGGCCGAGATGGCCACCGTGTTCGGGCGCGACACCGACGCCGGCACCCGCGCCGGCCACCGAGGCAGCTAGAAAGCCCTGCCGGCCCCGGGGGACCTTCCACGGGGTCGGCGGTGGTGCCGAGGTCGGCGGTGGTGCCGAGGTCGGCGGTGGTGCCGAGGTCGGCCGTGGCGCCGAGCGGCTTGTGAATGGTGGGGCCGCCGCAGACCCCTTCAGGTGGACCGAGCCGCGGTGGGCGTACGACGTCGGGTCAGCCGTCGGGGACGGGGGCCGGGTCGAACCCGTCGTGGTCCGGCGGCTGGAACTCGAAGAAGTCGAAGTACTTCTCGTACTGCTCGCGCTGTTCCTCGAGCCAGTCGCGGAACCCGGACTCGACGAAGCCGTGGGAGCTGTCCTGCTCGTTGGCGGCCCGCACGGCCAGATGGTCGGCATACTCGTTCTGAGGATGGCCGGCGTGGCCTCGGACCCAGCGCCAGTCGATCTCGTGTCTGCGGGCGAAGTCGAGAAGCGACTTCCAGAGGTCGGCGTTCTCGACTTTGCCGCCCTTGCGTTTCCAGTTTCGCCGGACCCAGCCGGCAATCCACTCGCGCATCCCCTTGACCAGGTATTGGGAGTCGGAGGTGAAGACCACGCGACACGGCTGCTTCAGTCCCCGCAGCCCCTGAATCGCGCTGCGGATCGCCATCCGGTTGTTGGTCGTGGCAGGCGCGCTGATCCAGTAGTCCCGCCGGACCCAGGCGTCGTCCGCCCAGAACTCCACGAGCCCGGCGGCGCCGCCCGGTGTCTGCTTGGCCCGGGCGTTCCCGAGACACGATTCGTCGGCGTAGATACGGACCAGGGGCTTGGCGTTGCTCATGAGGCGGGAAGGTAGGGGGAAAGGGCGGGTGTGGAAACCGTCCTAACGGACCGGGTTTTACTTTTTAGGGCTCTTCGACATTTCGAGTGGGTCGTGGGTCCGGAGGCATCGTTAACCGCGGAGCCGCGGA
>CAZSBL010000154.1:0-7749 GCA_964605205.1 uncultured Gemmatimonadaceae bacterium | reverse complement strand
TCGTCACCGGCGGCGCCGGGTTCATCGGCTCGGCGGTGATCCGGCGCCTCATGGCTGACACCCGCCACGCGGTGGTCAACGTCGACGCCCTGACCTACGCCGCCACCCCCGAGGCCCTGGCCGGGGTCGAGGACGACGCCCGGTACACGTTCGTCGAGCGCGACATCCGCGACGCCGCCGGCCTCCGGGACGTCTTCGATGCCCACGCCCCCGACGCCGTCCTCCACCTGGCCGCCGAGTCCCACGTGGACCGGTCCATCGACGGCCCGGCGGCGTTCCTGGAGACCAACGTCACCGGCACCTTCAACCTCCTCCAGGAGGCCCGGCGGCGCGACGTATCGACGTTCGTCCACGTCTCCACCGACGAGGTGTTCGGGTCGCTGGGCGCCGGATCCGACGGCCCCGACGATGGCGGCCGGTTCGACGAGACGACGCCCTACGACCCGTCGTCGCCGTACTCGGCCAGCAAGGCGGCGGCCGACCACCTGGTCCGGGCGTGGCACCGGACGTACGGGCTGCCCACCGTCGTCACCAACTGCTCGAACAACTACGGCCCGTGGCAGCACGCCGAGAAGCTCATCCCGCTCATGACGCTGAACGCGCTGGAGGGGAAGCCGCTGCCGGTGTACGGGAAGGGCGAGAACGTCCGGGACTGGCTCCACGTGGACGACCACGCCGCCGGCCTGATCCGGGTCCTGGAGGCCGGCGAGCCGGGGGAGACGTACCTCATGGGCGGCGGTGGCGAGCGCCGGAACATGGACGTGGTGGAGCGCATCTGCGATCGGGTGGACGAGCTGGCGGGGCCATTGTCGACCGCCCCCGGGGCCTCCGGTCATGGCGTTTCCCGTCGCCGGGACCTCATCACCTTCGTGGATGACCGCCCCGGCCACGACCTCCGCTACGCCATCGACCCGTCGAAGATCGAGACGGAGCTCGGCTGGCGCCCCCAGCGGACGTTCGAGGACGGGCTCCGGGAGACGGTGGCGTGGTACATGGAGAACGCCCACCGCTATGACCAGGCGGCGCGACGGAGGCAGGGGCTGGGGGGCTGAGGACCGGCGGGTGGCTTGCTCCATTTTTCGCAACGGCGCGAGAAATGAGGCACACCAACCCGCCGTTCGCCGCGCCACCGCGAAGGTTGGAGATCCCTGCCTGGACCTGCTAGCTTGTCTTCCGCGAACTCTGTGTCTCTGTGCCCTCTGTGTCTCTGTGTCACGCAAAGGAATCATTCTCGCCGGCGGCTCCGGGACCCGGCTCGACCCCCTGACCCGGGTGGTGGGCAAGGCGCTGCTGCCGGTGTTCGACAAGCCCATGGTCTACTACCCGCTCTCGGTGCTTATGCTGGCGGGGATCCGGGACGTGCTGGTGATCTCGACGCCCCGGGACCGGGCCCGGTTCGAGGCGCTCCTGGGCGACGGCGCGCGGTGGGGGATGCGGTTCGCCTACATGGAGCAGCCGGAGCCGGAAGGGCTGCCCCAGGCGTTCACGCTGGGGCGCGACTTCATCGGAGACGACCCCGTGGCCCTGGTCCTGGGCGACAACATCTTCTACGGCCACGGCTTCCGCGGCCTCCTGCGCGACGCGTCCGCCCGGGCCCGGGGCGCCACGATCTTCGGCTATTACGTCCGGAATCCGGAGCGGTACGGCGTGATGGAGCTGGACGGAGACGGTCGCGTGGTCGGCATCGAGGAGAAGCCGGAGCGGCCGAAGTCGAACTGGGCGGTCACCGGGCTCTACTTCTTCGACGCCGACGTGGTGGACATCGCCGACGGGCTCGAGAAGTCGGCCCGGGGCGAGTACGAGATCACCGACGTCATCCGGGCATATCTCGAGCGCGGCACGCTGGAGCTGGAGCTGCTGGGCCGCGGCTTCGCCTGGCTGGATGCCGGCACCCACGGCTCCCTCCACGAGGCCGCCGCGTACGTGGAGACCATCGAGCAGCGCCAGGGGCTCAAGATCGCCGTCCCCGAGGAGATCGCCTGGCGCATGGGCTGGATCGACGCCGACGCGGTCCGGACGCTGGCCGATGAGCTCGGCGAGAGCGGCTACCGGGAGTACCTCCTGGAGCTGCTGGAGCGGGAAGGGTAGGGGCGCGCCGGGCGGGGCCCGGGAAGGCCGGGTCTGCATTACGATTTCTCGCAACGGCGCTGCGGGCGCAACGTTGCGAGAATACGAATCCGCGATGACAGTGGAGATCCCCACCCGCTTCCACTACCTTGCCCCCTGACAGCGCGACCTCCGTGTCTCCGTGCCCCTCTGTGTCTCTGTGCGCCTTTCCATATTCGGCGGTACCTTCGACCCGCCCCATATCGGCCACCTCATTGCGGCCCAGGAGGTGTACCGACAGCTGGGGCTCCACCGGCTCCTCCTGGTTCCCGCCGCCGTCCCTCCCCACAAGCAGGACGAGGAGGTCTCCCCGGGCGAGGTCCGGCTGGCCATGCTCCGGGCGGCGGTGGGCGACGACGGGCGCTTCGAGGTCAGCGAGCTGGAGCTGGAGCGCGACGGGCCGTCGTACACCGTGGACACCCTCCGGTCGCTCCGGGAGGCGTACCCCGACGCGGCGCTGTTCCTGGCCATGGGCGCCGACCAGATGGCGGAGTTCGGGACGTGGCGTGCGCCGGACGAGATCGTGGAGCTGGCGACGCTGGTTACCTTCGGGCGTCCTGGCGCGTCCAGTGATGGAGGGCGGTGGCCGGCGGAGCGGGTGACGGTGCCGGAGATCGAGCTGTCATCGACCATGATCCGTCAGCGCGTGGGCGCCGGGGAGCCGATCCGGTACCTGGTGCCGGCGGCGGTGGAGGCGCTGATCCGGGCACGGGGGTTGTACGGAACGCGGTGAAGGTGACAGATTCCGGGGACCTTGCGCGTCTCCCCGGCAGGACGGAACGAACCGGCGTGGTGTGCGTATCACAGGCGTAACAACGAGTCGATGTTCCCGCTCCCCGTGTCATCACAAGCCGGCCGCTTCCGGGCGTCCGGGGCAGGAAGCGAGTATGTGCGGTAAACAGATCCGAAGGTATGCGATGGCGGTGGCGCTGGTGCTGGCCGCGTCGGTGGGCGTGGTGGGCGTGGTGGGCGTGGTGGGCGTGGCCGGTGCGGCGGCGCAGGGCGTGGGGAGCCAGGACACGGCGGCGCTGCGGCAGGATGTGGAGAGCCGCCTGGGCCGGGATGTGTCTGAGTCGCAGATCGTGGAGCGTCTGCGGAGCTCGGGGCTGACCCGGAGCCAGGTCCAGGCGCGTCTGGGCCAGCTGGGTTACGACCCGGGGCTGGCGGACCGGTATTTCGACGCCATGGAGGGCGGCGGGTCGGCGCTGGGGGAGGGCCAGCCGTCGTCTGAGCTGGTCACGGCGCTGGAGGAGCTGGGCGTCACGTTGCGGAGCGGGTCCCGGACCTCGCGGACGGAGGTGGACACGGTGCCGGCGGAGAGGGTCCGGTCGGACACCGGGCTGGCGATCTTCGGCCGGTCTCTCTTCTCCCGGGCCACGAGCCAGTTCGACCCGGTGCTGACGGGCCCGGTGAGCGCCGACTACCGGCTGGGGCCCGGGGACCAGCTGTACCTGATCCTGACGGGCGACGTGGAGAAGGCGTACCCGCTGACGGTGACCCGCGAGGGGTTCATCGTGATCCCCCAGGTCGGTCAGATCCCGGTGAACGGGCTGACGCTGGATGAGCTCGAGGACCGGCTCTACATCTACCTGGGCCGGGCGTATTCCGGGATCCAGCGGGGCCCGGAGGCCACCACCCGGTTCCAGGTCTCCATGGGCGAGCTGCGGATGAACCACGTCTTCGTGGTGGGTGAGGTGGACCGTCCCAGCGGCTACCAGGTCAGCGCCATGGCCCGTGGCTTCAACGCCCTCTACCGCGCTGGCGGGCCGAACCGGGAGGGCAGCTTCCGGTCCGTCACCGTGCGTCGGGACGGCGAGAAGGTGGGCGACGTGGACCTGTACCCGTACCTGCTGGCGGGCGACGCGTCGGGCGACGTCCGCCTCGACCAGGGCGACATCGTGTTCGTGCCGCCGGCGGGCCCCCGGGTGGCGCTGCGGGGCGCGGTGCGGCGGCCGGCGATCTACGAGCTGAAGGGCGACGAGGGGCTCCGGGCCGCGCTGTCGTTCGCCGGCGGCATCAGTGCCGACGCGTTCGTGGAGCGGGTCCAGATCGACCGGATCCTGCCGCCCGAGGAGCGGGCGCCGGGCAAGGAGCGGGTGCTGCTGGACGTGAACGTGGCCCGGGTGCTGAACGAGGACAGCGCCCGGATCCGGCTCAAGGACGGAGATGTGGTCACGGTGTTCGCCGTGTCCGAGGAGCGTCGCAACCGCGTGGCCATCAATGGCCAGGTCCGGCGGCCCGGCGTCTACCAGTGGGAGCCCGGGCTGACGCTGGACGCGCTGATCCGGGACGCCCAGGGCCTCGACGAGGGCGCGTACACGGCCCGGGCCCACGTGCACCGGCTCCAGGAAGACAACACCCGTCGCCTGCTACGGGTAAGCCTCGACCGTGACACCGGCGGCGTGGACGCCTTCGAGCTGGCGGACCGGGACTCGGTGGTGGTGTTCGCGCTGGACACGCTCCGGCTGCCCCGGACCGTGGGCATCAGCGGGTACGTCAAGGAGCCCGGCCAGTACCGGCTCTCCGACCACATGACCCTCGAGGACCTCATCCTGGCCGCCGGCGGGTTCGCCGAGGGCGCCCACACCGGCGAGGCCGAGGTGGCCCGGCAGGTGTACCCGGAAGCGCGCACGGAGACCGTGGCCGAGGTGATCCGGGTGCCGCTGACCACCGACGCCGGCGTCGGCCGGATGGGCTCGAACGGTGCGGACGGCGGGGACAACGGCGTCGCGCGGATGGATCAACAGGAGCGCCGGGACGGCGTGCCCCGGTGGACGCCGGCCGCCGACGAGTTCGAGCTGGTCCGGGGCGATCACGTCTTCGTCCGCCGGGCGCCCGGCTACGAGGAGCCGCAGTCGGTGAAGATCACCGGTGAGGTCATGACCCCCGGCGAGTACCGCCTCGAGAAGCGGGGCACCCGGGTGACGGATATCCTGGAGCGCTCCGGCGGCCTGACCGACGACGCGTACCGTCCGGGGTTCCAGATCATCCGCGATGGCCGCACGGTGGCCGTCGACCTGCTCCAGGCGCTGGACGACTGCGAATGCCCGCAGAACCTCCTCCTCGAGCCCGGCGACAGTCTCCATATCCCCCTCTACGATGGCACCGTGCGCGTCAGCGGCGCGGTCCTCATGGAGGCGAGCGTGCTCTACGACCGGAGCCGCGGCCTCGATGACTACGTGGAGCGGGCCGGCGGCTACACCGAGAACGCCGACCCGAGCCGGGCCGTGGTCACCTACCCCAACGGCGAGCGGGCGGTGGAGCGGAGCTTCCTCTTCTTCACCCGCGCCCCCCGGGTCGAGCCCGGCAGCCAGATCTTCGTCCCGACCAAGCCGCCGCGGGAGGACGGCGTGAACTGGGACCAGGTGTTCACCCGCACCCTCACCATCATGAGCACCCTGGCCACCGTGTTGATCGCCGTGGACCGGGTGGGGAACTAGACGCCAGGCCACAGCCGTCCCGGCGCGACACGGCAGACGTTGGGGCGCACTCCTTTTCTCGCGGCGGCACGGCGCGCTCCTTTTCTCGCAACGCCGCAGCGAGCGCGGCGGCGCGGCGGATTGATCCAGCCGGTCGGGTGGGTTCCGTCCGCCCGGCGGAACCAGCCTTCCGGGCGAGGGTTTGTTTTGGTGGGTCTTCTCCAGATTTGTTGAGAAGGCTCCGCGCTGGGGTCAAGCAATGTGCTGATCGCACGCCGGATTTCGTAGTTGCAATCGTAGTCGTAGTTGTAATGAGGCGAGCGGGCTTCGCCGTGAACCCGCCTCGCCGGCGAGCATTCCCACCGTCGTTACCACTACAATTACAGCTGCACCTACAAGGGCACCGCCGCGTTTCGCGCCGGTTCCAACCTTCCCGGATCGTCCCCTCCTCGATCCGACCCATTCAGCTATGGGCATGCCCGCTTTTGTATGGCATGGTGGGGCCATGAGCACGCGAAAGGCGGGGATCCGGGAGTGGCCGGTGCGGGAGCGGCCGCGGGAGAGGCTGCGGGACGTGGGCGCGGCGGCGCTCACGGTGAGGGAGCTGCTGGCCATCCTGGTGGGCAGCGGGCCCACGGGCCAGACGGCGGTGGACGTGGCCGGGGCGATCTTCCAGGAGGCGGGCGGGTCGCTGCGGCGGCTGTCGACGCTGCCGGCGGCGGAGCTGGAGCGGCTGCCGGGCGTGGGGAGCGCCGTCACCGCCCGGGTTGCCGCGGCGCTGGAGCTGGGCCGGCGGCTGGCGCGGGAGGGGCCGGAGGACCGCCCCCGGATCGAGGGTCCCCGGGACGTCTACGAGCGGTGTGGCCCCTCCATGCGGGACCTGCAGCACGAGGAGTTCCGGGTCCTGCTGCTGAACGCCCAGCACGAGGTGATCCGGGAGCTGACCGTGACGTCGGGCGTGCTGGACGGGTCGGTGATCCACCCCCGGGAAGTGTTCAAGCAGGCCATCGCGTGGATGGCGGCAGCGGTGCTGCTGGTCCACAACCATCCATCGGGAAACCCGACGCCATCGGCGGAAGACCGGGCCGTGACGAACCAGATCGCCGGGGCGGGCGAGCTGGTGGGGATCCCCGTGCTCGACCATGTGGTGATCGGGGACGGGCGGTACATCTCGTTCGTGGAGTCCGGGTTGTTGGGAGGTGAAGGATGACACAGAGGCACAGGGACCACAGAGACAAAGGGACAGCCCGTCCGACGAGGGATCTGGAGGAGATCAATGAGATTACAGCGCAGATCATCGATGTGGCGGTCAGGATCCACACGGAATGGGGTCCAGGCCTGTCGGAGATTGCGTACGAGAAGAAACTCGCGTGGGACCTTCGTGCCCAGGGCCGGTCGGTGGTCCGCCAGCGCCGCGTCTCGTTCGTGGAGGGCAGGGTCAGCTACAGGGAGGCCTTCCGCCCCGACCTGATCGTGGACGGCTGCGTGGTTGTCGAGATCAAGGCGCGCCCCTGGAATTCTCCACTGTTCACGAGACAGCTCCTGACCTACCTGAAGCTCCTCGATCTACGCGTGGGGTTGGTCCTCAACTTCGGGATGCCGCGGATGAAGGATGGCATCAAGCGTGTGATCAACGGCTACTAGGGCCGTAGAAAAAGCGCCCACTTCAACCGCGGGCGCTTCCCCTGTGTCTCTGTGTTCCTCTGTGTCTCTGTGTTGAGTCACACATTCCTTGTTGACTGCACCACCCGCTCGAGCTCGCCCGGCCCGTCGTCATCGCCCTTGTCACCCTTCTTCTCGTCTTCCTTCTCGGCGCCGGGCGTGGCGGGCTTGGGGGTGGATGGCGTGGGCGGCGGGGTGGAGGCAGTGGACGCGGAGGAGGTGGTGGATGCGGAGGGCTTCTTCTCCTCCTCGAACAGCATCTTGTTCTCCTTCTTGTCTTCTTCCTTGATGCGGCTGACGTTGCCGTTGAAGAAGCCGCCCTTGGAGATGACCAGGGAGTCGGTGGTGATGTTGCCGGTGACCCGGCCGGTGGCGGCGATCTCCACGTTGCCGGTGGCGATCATGTTGCCCTCGTAGGTCCCCTTGATGACGGCGTCTACGGTGCGGACGTTGGCGTTCACGGCGCCGTTCTGGCCGATGGTCAGCTTGCCGCGGACGTTGAGCTCACCGCCGATCTCGCACTCCACCTCGAGGGAGTCGGCGATCTCGAAGGTGCCCTCGA
>CAZSBL010000153.1:0-7750 GCA_964605205.1 uncultured Gemmatimonadaceae bacterium | reverse complement strand
CACTCCGCGTATGCTCCGCGTCTTCGCGTCTCCGCGGTTGACCGGGCGTTTGCCCCGCCCAAGCCCCCGGGAGCCGACCCTGGCGACCGCTGATATGCGTGAGGTCGCTGGTTCGAGTCCGGCCAGGCCCATTCCCGCAAGTGTCGGTTTCCCGGGCACTTTCGGGTTCTTTCTTTGCCCCGGGCCGCGAACCTCCAGCGGAGGGCGCAGCCCGCGCTGACTTCCCATGCGCGCACGGGCCCCGGTGCCTAGTTTTGGTGTCAGCCCCGTTGATCACCGAAACGAAAGGGAGATCGTGACCGCCACAGCCACCGTTCTGCTCCAGTTCATCGATCATCACGCCAGGACGGAGGGCGCCAACTCGATCTGCGTGGACACGCCCGGTGGTGAGAGCGACCGGTGCGCGCGAGCGCTGTTCAAGACTCCGGCGGGGCGCTTCACGGTACTGGCGCTGGTGGCCGTGGAGGGGGACGAGGGGCCGGAGCTCGAGTCGGAGATCTGGCGCGACGATGAGGCCGCCATGGTACGTTCCACCGACTGGCTGCGAGGGCGCGGGATTCCCTGCTAGTACGCGCTGATCCAGTCCACCTCCAGCGCGAACGGGCCCTCCCGCTGGTCGGCGATCAGGAATCCGATCTGCCCGATGGTGGCGGGGTCGAGCGCCGGCGCGTCGGGCGGGCGGCGTCCGCGGAATGTCGGCCGGAAGTCGCTGAACCGGACCCGCACCTCGGTCCACTCATCGGGCTCCGTCTCGAACGCGGCCTTGTACGCGATCCGGTCCCGGGGCCGCATTCGCAGCCGGAGCTGGTAGCGACGGCCGTCACCCCGGACCCGGAGCGCCATGCCCTCGAACCCGGACAGGTCCAGCGTCTCGAGGTCGGTGCGGGTCGAGGCGAAGCCGCCGTTGTTCTCCAGCGATACGTGGCCGGTAAAGCGGAGGGTGCCCCGGTCCGTGGCCTCGACAGCGCTGCTGGACCGGCCGCCCATGACGCCGTCGTTGATGATGTCCCAGCGGGTGGCCTTCGTGTTCGAAAAATCGAGGATGTCCATACTCGGTCAGGTCAGGTTTCCGGTCCATTCTCGGCCAGCGATCGCGCTCTGACCACCGGCGCGGCGCCCGCTACCCGGGCTTCCTGGGCGGCCTCCATCTCCATGGGGACGGTCCGCGTTTCGCCCGGCAGCAGGTCGAACCAGTTGTCCGGGAAGTGGGCGCCATCGGCAGTGAGGTGCACGGCCCGGGCCAGCGCCCCGGCCGAGACGTCCACCACCCACCCGCCGCCCTCCCGGCGCACGCGCGTCTCGAGCTCCGGGTCCGGCAGCGCCAGCGCCTTCGGCTCCACGAAGTAGAGGAGATCGCGGACTCGCGCGCCGTCGTCCAGTACCAGCTCGGCCACGAGCACGCTCCGCCGGTCCGCCCTCGGGCCTTCGGTTTCCGACTGCGCCAGCGACCGGTCGTGGTCGGAGGCCGCCGGATCGGCTCCGGGCCCGCCGCCCAGCACCGCCGCCACCGGCAGCTCCACCGCCACGGCGGCGCCGTTCACCGGCAGCTCCACCGCCCGCTCCGTCCGGAACGTCTCGCCGCCGTCGAACCCCACGGTGCGCACGGTGAGGGTGCCCGCCGCCGGCCACCGTCGGTCCGAGACGAGATGGACGCGGACGGTGTCGTCTGAGAGGACGGCGGAGACGAGCACCGGGGCGAACGCCCGCCGTGCTTCGTAGTGGAGCGCCTTCCACCGCCCGAAGTAATCGATCCCGGACCAGGAGACCACGGGCCAGGTGTCTCCGAGCTGCCAGTACAGGGTGCCCATGGTCCGGGGGATGGCGCGGCGGTGGGCCTCCAGCGCAGTCCCGATCCCGTCGGCCTGGACCAGCTGGCTCAGGTAGACGAAGTCGGCGAAGCTCCGGGGCTCGGGGTAGTCACGGGCCATGTAGGTGCCGATGAGCTCGTCGCCCCGGGGGTGCTTCTGATGGGCCTCCATCACCGGGGAGCCGACCCGCCGGTCGCCGGGCTCCGTGAACTGCCGGATACTCTCCAGCGGAGGGTACGCCTGGAACCCGAACTCGCTCATGAACCGGGGCAGCTTCTCCGTCAGCACCTCGAACGGCTCCTCGCCCCACCAGACGCCCCAGTAGTGGCTGTTCCCGTACCGCAGGCTCTCCGGGTGGCCCCAGCCGATGGACGGCGAGGAAGGCCAGTATGGACGCGACGGGTCCAGCTCCGCCACCGCGCCCGGCAGGATCTCGTGGAAGATCCGTTCGTACGTCCGCCAGACCGCGGCGCTGTCCGCCGGCGAGTAGCCGAGCTGACGCTGCCACCCCCAGTTCTCCCATCCCTCCCGGATCTCGTTGTTGCCGCACCAGAGCGCCACGCTCGGGTGGCCCCGCAGCCGCCGGACCTGGTGCTCCGCCTCCGCCCGCACGTTCTCCAGGAACTCCGACGTTCCGGGGTACATGGCGTTGGCGAACATGAAGTCCTGCCAGATCAGGATCCCGTGCTCGTCGGCCAGATCGTAGAACAGCTCCCGCTCGTAGATCCCGCCGCCCCAGACCCGGAGCATGTTCATGTTCGCCGCCACCACGTCCTCGAACATCCGCCGGTAGTCCGCGCTGTCGGCCCGCGGGGAGAAGTGGTCCAGCGGGATGGTGTTCGCGCCCTTCATGAATAACGGCGCGCCGTTGACCTCGAAGTAGAACGACCGGCCGATGGTGTCCGCCTCCTGGACCAGCCGCACCGTCCGCAGCCCGACCCGCTCCCCGGACGTGTCCACCACCTCGCCCCCGAGCCGGACCTCCACCACCACGTTGTACAGGTGCGCCTCACCCAGCCCGTTCGGCCACCACCGGCGCGGCTCCGCGATCTCGAACGGGACGACGACGGCGTTCAGGCCATCCGCCAGCCCCCGGACCACCGTGCGTGGCTCGAAGCGGCCCTCGGGGCTCCGGACCACGATGGTCGCTCCCCGGACCCCGTCGCTCTCCACCTCCAGGCGCGCTGTGAGCGCGGCCCGCGCGTCGGTCAGCGTATCCTGGGAGACCCAGGCGTCCCGGATCGTGGCGCCACGCCACCGATGGAGCGTCACAGGGCGCCAGATCCCCGCCGTCACGTACCGCGGTCCCCAGTCCCACCCGTAGTGGTACGCCGCCTTCCTCGTGAAGACGCGGGTGCCGTGGGCGTCGTTCCCGGCGGGGAGCGGGTGGGGATAGGCGTCGGCGAGGCTGTCCTCGATGGCGACGGGTGGGCGGAAGGCTACGCGCACATCGTGCACAGCGCCGGGCCGGGCGCCCTGGAGCGGGACGCGCCAGGCGCGGAACATGTTGTCAGCACGAAGGATACGCTGTCCGTCGAGCCATACGTCCGCGTACGTGTCGAGCCCCTCGAAGATCAGCTCGGTGTGCCAGGTTCCGGCGTCGTGGGTCGGGCCCTCGCCCGGGCCTGCCGCCGGGGCGTCGGGAACGGTCAGCCGCGTCCGGTATTCCCAGCTCCGCTCACCGATCCACTGGAGCTCCGGCTCCACGGCGCCGCGGAAGGGGTCGGGGATGCGGCCGTCGGAGAGGAGGTCGGTGTGTACGGTGCCGGGGATGGAGGCCGGGAGCCAGTCGTCGCCGCCGGCCTCCCGGAACGCCCAGCCGTCGTGGACGGGGGTGCGGAGGTTCTGTGCGGCGCAGGGCGATGGGGCCGGCGCCATCGGCGCCAGGAGGAGGCCGGCCAGGGCGAGGCCGAGGGCGGTGGGCGCGCTGCGGGCCCGGTCGAGCCCGGGGCCCGGCGCAGGTGGCCCGGTGGGGTCGCGGTGTCTGGAACGGCGGGCGAGCGGGAGCACGGACGGCCTTTCGATGGGGGTGCGCGGCCCGGCGTGAACGGGGTCCTCCGCCTCAGCAATACGTGGTGAGGGCGCGCGGGGCAACGGTGGCCGGTGGAGCCTGGCTGGACCGGCCGCGTCCGCTCGTCAGTGCAGGGCCCCGTGCGAGGCTGGAGCCGCGATCCACATCTCGGCCCGATCTAGGAGCTCCAGGGCGCGGACCACCTCGTCCTGATCGCCCTGGCGTCGTTTGCGGAGGCGCTCGATCCGCTGGCGGGACTCGCGCAGCGCATCGAGGGCCTGGCCGCGGAATATGGCCCGCTGTTCGGCGGGCAGGTCCTCCTCGCCCGGCGGGATGTCGAGGTTGCATCCGACGATGCCGATACCGAGCTCCAGGGCGGCGGATGCCAGCGGCGGCGCCGATCGGCGGATGGCCCGTCGGTGGACTTCCGCGGGAGGCTAGTTCTCGATCCGCAGCGTGGCGACGACGCCGGCGTGATCGGAAGGCCAGAGGCCGCCCGTCATGTCGGCGGGCTCGTCGCCGATCACCTGGGCGGAGAGGGCACTGACGGCGCCGCCGTAGAGGATCAGGTCGATGCGCTCGTAGAGGTCCTGGGTCTGGGTCAGCACCTCGCCCTGGCAGCAGGTGAGGCCGTCTCCGGAGCCCACGGCGGTCCAGGCATCGGTCCAGCTTCCGGTCAGGAGGCTGTAGGGGTTCTCGCCGGGCTTCGTGTTGAAGTCGCCCACCAGGACGACGGGCTCACGGGCTGCGAACTCGTCGATCAGCTCCTGGGCCTGCCGGTTCTGGTAGAAGACCAGCTGGCCGCCGGCGCTGACCTCGAAGTGGGTGTTGACGAAGGTGAAGTCCACGTCGTCGACGGTGGCGTCCACCCAGGTGTAGCCGCGCGCGAACCAGACCGTGTCTCCGGTGACCAGCTCGTACGGCACGATCCACTGGTAGCCGGCGCCGCCGGCGTTGCGGGTCTGGACATCGGCGCGGGCGAGGATGACGTCGTGGTCGGTCATGCGGATGTCGAAGAACTCGGTCTCGCTCCTGGCCGCGGGCAGCTCGGTGTCAGCGTTGACCACCTGGCTGGCCACCCCGTAGTCGAGGCCCCGGGCGTCCAGCGAGTCGAGGAGGATCTGGAGGAAGTCCGAGTGCAGCGAGTCGGCGTTGGCGGTGGTGGTCCCGGTGACGTAGTCGCTGGGGTCCTGGGTCCGGTAGATCTCCACCTCCTGGAGCCCCACCAGGTGCGGGTTCGCCGCCTCGATCTCGGCGGCCAGCGCGCCGGCCCGGGCCGGGAAGTCGTTGGCCTCCATGATGCCGAAGATCTCGGCCGCGATCACCGGCAGGTCCTCCGGCGCCGTGGCTCCGGTCACCCGGAAGATGTTCGCGCCCAGGTAGAGATTGCGGCTCATTACCGTGACCTCCGCGGTGGCCGCGGGGTCGCTGCCATCGTCGCAGGCGGGGGTCAGGAGCACGGCTCCCAACAGCAGCAGGACGGAACGGGACGGGGCACGGCGTCGGGGTCGCGGCACTGTGAATCTCCGGCACGGTGGGATCGGAAGTCGGGACGGTCTCGCCCCGGCGATGGTAACAGCTATACCGATGCGGCCGCCGGACGGCAATAGGGCCGGCGTCTGGAGCGGATCCGGATCGAGGCGCCGGAGCCCTGGCGGATCGGGAACGGGCGGGCAGCTAGCCGCTCTCGCCGCGGATCTGAACACGGCGCAGCACACCGCCCGGAAAGAGGCGTGCGCCGAGGACTCGGATCGCCTCAGTCCTCCACGATCTCCTCGAATCGCTCGTACGCTTTCCGTACCCGCTTCCGCAGATCCCTGATCTTGCGGGAGTCCTCTTCCGAGGTCCACCCGGGCTCGCTGATGGAGAAGAGCACGTGGTGCAGATCGTCCAGCAGGGTGTCGGTGGCCTCGCACCACTCGTCGGTGCACACCTCCTGGACATCACGGGCCTGGTTCAGGCACTCGTGCACCTCGTCCAGCGTCTCCTCGAGCCCGTCCATCCACGTGTGCCACGCTTCGCTGTAGTTGTCCTGGATATTGCCGTGAATCGCCTGTGCCGTAGTCGGTGCCGACATCGCCGCCTCCCTTTCTCGTCGCAGTTGATTAACGGGTGTTGTCTGTTATTGACCTTCGTGCAAGCGGGGTTCCAACGGGGCGGACCGGGTGCGGACGCTGGTAGAGACCGGCGCGTTGGTACGGCTTGCTCGAAGGCCGGGGGATCCGTGAAGGCGACGAGCTCCTGTACCGGATCCGGGGCGACACCGGATCGAGCTTTCGTGAAGGGCTGGTCCGCTCCTTCATGGATGCGCAGAGTTGCTGAGCGCGGTGGGAGATCCTGGCTGAACCCCCGCGCGCCATCCTATCTTGCTTCCTCCCGACTCCGAAATGAAGCCCCCCGGAAGGGAAGAGTCCATGGTAACGCGCGTGCGATTCCGACGGATCCGATCCGGGCGGTGGTCCGCCCTCCTGATCTCCTGCGTCCTGGTGCTGGCCGCGCTCCCGGTGGCCGTGTCCGGACAGATCCCGCTCCGGGCCTACTACGACGACGACTTCATCCTCGAGACCGAGGACGGCGCCTTCCAGCTCCGGATCCGGGGCAACCTCCATCTCGACACCCGCCTCTACCAGGCGGAGAACCCGGGCGCTATCCAGAACCTCGACATCCGCCGCGCGCGCATCGATCTCATGGGCCGCCTCTACCGGCGGTTCACCTTCCGGGTCCAGCCCGAGCTGTCGGGGGCGCCTTACATCCGGAACGCGTGGGCCGACTGGGAGCTGGCCCCCGCGCTGCACCTCCGGTGGGGGCAGATGAAGGTGCCGTTCAGCTCATCGTGGCTGACGCAGGGCAACAACGTGAATTTCGTGGAGCGAGGCAGCGCGGGCCCCGTGCACCCCTTCTTCGATCGCGGGTTCGTGCTCTGGGGCGAGCTCCTCGATCGGACCATCACGTACGACATGGGCGTGTTCACCGGCGTGGGAACCGACGCCGATGTCTCGTCCGGCGACATCGACAGCGAGAAGGAGTGGGCCGGCCGTCTCTTCCTGCGCCCGTTCCTGAACGGTGATGGGCCGCTCCAGGGGCTGGTGGTGGCGGCCGGCGCCACCTGGGCGGGGATGAGCGCGCCCACCGCCCGGGCCGAAACCTCCGGGATGCGCGCCGCCGACTTCGGCGCCGCCCTCTGGCGGTGGCGGACCGAGCAGCTCCTGGGCACCGACGGCCACACCACCGATCGCATCGCCGCCGAGGTGGATTCCCGGCGCAGGCTCGGCCTCGAGCTCCACTACCTCCGAGGCCCCCTGACCCTCTCCACCGAGCTCCTGGAGATCCGCTACGAAGGCATCGCCATCCACCACGACTTCCTCGCCGGGGGCACCCGCCTGGCGCACCTCCCGGTCCTGGAACGGAGCGGGGCCATCCGATCGTGGTCGACCTGGGTGTCGTACTACCTCACCGGCGAGTCGAAGCGGTTGACCGACGGCGGCTGGCGGACCGCACGGCCGGAACGCAGGGTGGGGGAGGGTGGCCCCGGCGCCATCGAGCTCCTCGCCCGCTACTCCCGGACCGAGTCGGACCCCCGCCTCTTCGACGCCGCGCCCGTCACCGGTATCCGGGCCGGGGCGCCCGCGCTCCCGGCCGGGTACACCGGCACCACGCCGGGAGCGGGGAACACCGTCACCGCCGCCGTCCTGGAGGGCGCCCACGCCGTGAACGAGGTGACCGTGGGGGTGAACTGGACCATCAACCCCATGGTCCGGATCCAGCTCAACGATGTCTTCCTCTGGGCCCCGGAGGCCGATCGCGACGGCGACGGCACCAACGACAACCTCCTGACATCCGGCGCCTTCACCGCCGCCGATCCCTCCACCCGCTACCGGAAGACCCGCTGGCAGAACGCCGTCCTGATCCGCTTCGTCTTAAAGCTCTGACG
>CAZSBL010000152.1:0-7753 GCA_964605205.1 uncultured Gemmatimonadaceae bacterium | reverse complement strand
AGATCGACGAGCGCTTCGATGCCCTCGAGGAGCTGATCCTCAGGATGTTCGAGGCGACGAACGAGCGGCTCGAGCGCCTTGACTCCCGGATGGACCGGCTTGAGGAACGCATGGGCCGCCTCGAAGGCCGGATGGAAGACCTCGACGGTCGGGTGGAAGGCCTCGAACGCCGCGTCGATGCCCTCAACCTCAAGTTCGACGAGAAGTTCATCACGGTCGACGACCGGTTCCGAACGCTCACCCTGCGAATCGAGCAGTTCGAGGGCCGGGTTACCGGACAACTCGCCGCCGTGAACGGCCGGCTCGACGAGATGGGCGTCCGTTTCGACACGCTGGACGTCCAGGTCGGCGCCCTGGACAGGGGATTCGGCCGCCTGGAGGAACGGGTCGGGCGCCTCGAGGACGGGGTAGCCGAAGTCAACGAGCGTATCGACAGGCTCGGCGACGACATGCGCCAGCCCTTCCGGGTGGTCAACGAGCGGCTGGGCGGGTTCGCCGCGTAGCGCCCGCCCGCAACATACGGCCACCGACCCGCCGACTCGATAAGCCGCCAGCCGGCAACACCGATGGCCTGGGCACATTTACGCTGGCCGCCGGCCCTTCACGCCCCTAGACTCATCCCTGCAGGCGTGACCAACAACCACGATCCCACGGGAAGCCATGAGTCATACATCGTTTCACCCGCCGGAGCGCACGCTGATGGGCCCCGGCCCGTCCGACGTTCCGCCCCGGGTCCTCGAAGCCCTCGCCCGCCCCACCATTGGCCACCTCGACCCCGCCTTCATCGGGATGATGGACGAGGTGAAGGCGCTGCTCCAGCACGCGTTCCGGACGGAGAACGCCCTCACCTTCCCCGTCTCCGGGCCCGGCACCGCAGGGATGGAGACGTGCTTCGCCAACCTGGTGGAGCCCGACGACTACGTGGTGGTCTGCGTCAACGGCGTGTTCGGCGGGCGCATGCGGGAGAACGTGGAGCGGTGCGGCGGGCGGGCCGTCGTGGTCGAGGACGCGTGGGGCTCGCCCGTGGACGTCTCGGCCGTGGAGGAGACGCTGGCGGAGCACCCGGACGCGAAGGCGCTGGCCTTCGTCCACGCCGAGACGTCAACCGGCGTCCAGTCCGACGCCGCCGCGCTCTGCCGGCTCGCCCGGGAGTACCACTGCCTCAGCATCGTCGACACGGTCACGTCGCTGGGGGGCACGCCAGTCGAGGTGGATGAATGGGGCGCGGACGCGGTCTACAGCGGCAGCCAGAAGTGCCTTTCGTGTACGCCCGGCCTCTCGCCCGTGACGTTCAGCAACCGGGCGCTGGCCGCCGTCGAGGCTCGCGAGACCCCCGTCCAGAGCTGGTTCCTGGACCTGACGCTGGTCTCCGGCTACTGGGGCGGCGACGGCGGTACCAAGCGGGCGTACCACCACACCGCGCCCATCAACCCGCTGTACGCGCTCCACGAGGCGCTCCTGATCCTGGAGGCGGAGGGGCTCGAGAACGCCTGGGCCCGCCACCGTCGCATGCACGACGCGCTGAAGGCCGGTATCGACGCCATGGGCCTCGGCTTCTTCGTCGCCGAGCCGCACCGGCTCCCGCAACTCAACGCCGTGACCGTCCCTGACGGCGTGGACGAGGCCGCCGTTCGAGCGGGGCTCCTCGAGCACTTCAACCTCGAGATCGGCGCCGGGCTCGGCCCCATGGCCGGGAAGATCTGGCGCATCGGCCTCATGGGCCACAGCGCCAACGGCACCAACGTACTGAAGTGCCTGACCGCCCTCGATGCCGTCCTCGGCGAGATGGGCGCCGACATCGAGACGGGCGTGGCCGTGCCCGCCGCCCTGGAGGCGCTGGGGGCATAGCCCGCGAGCCGCAGGCGAGCGCCCGGCGAGCCCCGCGAGCCCCCGAAGCGCGAGGCCCGCAGGGCCGAGCTACCCGCGGCCGAAGGCCGCTACCCGGGAGGCGGCGCAGCCGCCGACCTAAACGCGGGCGGCCGCAGGCCGCCCGCTACAGATGCTCCTCGTAGAAGTCGAGGATCCGCTGGTAGTAGTCGCGCACCAGCTCGGCGTTCATGGTCGGCATCCCGTGCCCGCCGTCGGTGTACGTGACCCAGGTCACGTCCTTCCCCAGCCGCCGGAGCGCGTAGTAGAACTCCATGAGCTGCCGGTTCGGGACGTTGTGGTCCTGGTCGCCGCCGATCATCAGCAGCGGCGTGTCCACCCGGTCGGCGAACATGACGGCGCTGTGGCTCACGTACTTCTGCGGCTGCTCCCAGAGGGTGGCGCCGATCCGGTCCTGTGAGTTCTCCGGCGCGTGGATGTTCCGGGTGGCGAGCCGGGGCGAGTCGGTGTAGAAGCTGACCATGTTCACCTTCCCGCTCACGTTCACCGCCGCGGCGAACCGGTCGGTCTGGGTGACCAGCAGCCCCACGGCGTAGCCGCCGTAGCTGGTGCCCTGCACCGCCAGCCGGTCCGGGTCGGCCACGCCCATGCGGATCAGCTCGTTGGCCGCCGCCGTCACGCCCTTGATCCACGCCTCGCCCGGGAACCCCATCTCCAGGTCCACGCTGGGCCGCATGACCGCGTAGCCGCGGGCCGTCATCACGTTGACGAAGCTGTTGAAGCCCGGGTTGAAAAAGGTCTCGTAGACGTAGAAGATGGTCGGGTACGCCGTCCCCTCCTCGTAGTCCTGGGGGTAGTACAGGATCCCGGACAGCTCGTCGCCGTCCACGTCCCGGTACGTGATCAGCTCGGCTTCGGCCAGGCGGTCATCGGTAAGCGACGGCGCCACGTCATACAGCCGGCGGATGTCCGCCAGCCGGTCGTGCTGAACCCGGCCCGCGTACAGGTCGGTGGGGTGCCCGGCCGGGGCCGACTCGAAGAGGATAACCGAGCCGTCCTCGGCGAGCCGCGTGCTCGACAGCAGGTCCGTGGTCTGGTACAGCACCGTCATCTCGCCGCCGGCCGGGAACCGCAGCAGCTCCCGGTGCCACTCGGTCCGGGACTCCCGCTGCACGACCACGGCGTCCTCACCGGCCCACCCCAGGATCCGGTGCGACGGGCCGCGCTCGGCCTCGTCGTCCACGTCCAGGAACCGGGCGGTGTCGCCGGTGGCCACGTCCACGAAGAAGTAGTCGCCCTTGGCGCTCACGATGAGCCGCGAGGCCTCGGGCGAGAACGAGACGGGCGAGAAGCGGAGCGGCTCATCATCGCCCTCGTCGGCGTCGCCGCCCGGCGTGTCACCCGGCGCGTCCCCGGCCTCCTCGGCTTCCTCGTCGCCGTCCTCGGTCTGCCCCACCAGCGGCCGGGCCTCGGCCGAGTCCACGTGGGCCAGGTAGACCACGCCCTCGTCGGCGTCGGCGTAGGCGTAGGTCAGGTCATCGTCGGCCCAGACCGTCCGGCCCCGCTCCGTGGTGTTCTCGATGACGACGACGGGCTCGCCGCCCTCGAGGCCGCGGACCAGCAGCTCACCATCGGTGCCGAAGATCCGGTCGTAGTCGGTGCCCTCGGTGATGTCCCGCTCGAACAGCAGCCGCCGGTCAGCGGTAAGCTCGGCGTCCAGGAGCAGCGTCTCGTCCATGATCTGAGACACGCGGCCGGAGGCCACGTCGTAGGTGCCCAGCAGTTGGAGCCCACCCATCCGGCGCACGGCCTCCCACGCCAGGAACGGCTCCTCGCCGTCCAGTACCACGACGTCGGCTTCCGTGAGGTCGAGGAACGCCCGGTGGGCCCGCTGCGCCCAGTCGCCGGCCCGGAGCGGGAGGAGGAGGGTGGCGCCGTCGTCGGACCACACCATGTCCAGGCGGGTGTTCACGGCGGGCACCAGGCCGCCCGGCAGCCGGATCCGGCGGAACCGGTCCCGGGCCCGCTCCCAGAGCCGGTACTCGAAGCCGTCCCGGTAGCGGATCAGGAACGCCAGCGTCGACCCGTCGGGCGACCACGACGCGGCCGCCAGGTGCACTTCCATGTCGAAGAGCGGATCGACGGCGCCGGTCTCCGTGTCGATCACGAGGATCTCCGCCTGCCTCGGCGCCACGTATGTCGGGTCGCCGTACCGGTGGTTGTCCACGCCAAGCCGGTCCTCGAGCGCCGACACGTTGACCACGGCCCAGCGGCCGTCGGCCGTCACGTCATAGACGCTCACGCCCTCGGTGGTGAGAACGTCATCGACGGTGAAAACGGGCTCGGCTTCCGGCTCCTGGCCAGCGGCGGGCGCCGCGGCCGCGGCAGTGACGGCAACGATGAGGGCGAAGAACAAAGGATGACGGACTGCGCGCATGCGGCGACTCCTCGGCTGTGGTTCCGGGGCTCCGGGACCAATGGAGGGTGGCGAGACCGCCGCGGCAAGGGGTACGGGCGCGGCGTCAGCGACGCTTCACCGGCCGCCCCGTTGTCAGCGTTTCCGGATCGGCGCTTCCGACCTTCCCACGTCAGCCGCCTGCCGCCGCCCGCAGCGCCCGGGCCTCTTGGAGAACCTCCCGGGCCGCCCGCAGCGCACCGGTGCTCCCGGCGGACCCGGTCGTGGCGGCCGGACCCCGGCCCGCCGGGGACGCGACCGGGGTCGCGACACGCCCGGTGGCGGTTTCCCCGCCATCGCCGAGCCCGGCGTCCCGGTACTCACGGACTCGTTCCCGGATCGTGTCCCGGATGGACTCGGCGTCGGCCACGCCCCGGAAGTAGCCCCGGTGCATGTCGTGTCCGCCCTCTTCCGAAGAGGCGCCGCCGCCGGCCGTCCGGACTTCAATGTCGGCGATCGCGAGCAGCCGCTGGATCGGGCCCTGCTTCACGGAGATCTGCTGGATGTTGGCGAACGTCATGGTCTTTTCCCGGACCGTGACTATGCCTTCCCGGATCCGGAGCGCCCGGTCGGAGAGCATGTACCAGCGCATCTCGTAGTCCAGGGAAAGCGCCCCGAAGCTCAGGGGGATCTGGGCCAGGAAACCGAGCCAGGCGAGACCGGCGAAGAAGGCAACGATCACCCCGACCGGCCCGCTCCCCAACCAGCGGTCCAGGAACGCCAACCCGATCCCGAACCCCACCAGCAGCCCGGTCAATGTCCCGAGCTGTGCGATGGCCCACCCGATCAGCTTGTAGCGGAAGTACTCGGGCGCCGCCCGGAAGACCCGGAGCGACGACGGGTCGCCCGCCGGTGGCTCCGGCTCGGCCGGCACCCGGAACCAACGGACCACGAGGCGCTTCAACCGTCCGGGCATGTCAACGCTCTCCCGTGGGCCCCGACGCCGGGCCCTCTGGCCCGTCCGATCCCGATGCAGGACGACCGGGCCCGTCCGGCGTCCCGGTCTGCGACCCGCCCGGCCGGCCTTCCAGCGCCTGGCGCACCGCCCGCAGCTCCGCGGCCACCGCCCGGAGCGTGGCGGAGAGCTCGTCGTCGACGGCGTCGCCCGAGGAGACCGGCGCACCGACCCGGGCCTCGGCCTCGCCGCCGACCCCACCGGCCTGCCGGGCGCCACGCATCCTCGAGTACAGGTAGTCGCGCATGGCATCCAGGTCCGGTACGCCCTCGATGGTCATCTCCGCCTTGGCGCTCCCGCTGGCCGTCTGGACCTGAATCTTGCCGAGTCCGAGCCAGCGCTCGAAGACGTTGCTCGACAGGTGGATGTCCTGGATCCGGGCGTAGTTCAGCGACACCTCCCGGCGGAACAGGATCCCCCACTGCATGCTGATCCCCTCGTCGTCGATCCGGTAGCGGAGGCTCCGGTAGCGTGCGAAGAGGGGAATCAGCGGGAAGAGGAAGAACGGCCCCGCCAGCAGCGAGCTCAGCGCGTAGTACTTCATCAGCGCCGGGATCGGACGGAGGTCGGCGGGCAGTGGCTCAAGCTTCATGTCGGGCTCCGGAACATCCGGACGCCCAGCCACGCGCTGACGGCCGCCGCCGTACCGAAGATCGCCAATGGCGGCACCTCCAGGACGCCCTCGTAATACCACGCCACCAGCAGCATGGCGCAGATGGCCGACGCCATGGCGAACGCCTTCACCGCCACCGTCGGCGCCAGCAGGTAGCCCACAGCCGTGCCCCGCCACGCCGTCACACCGGTGAAGAGCGCCAGCGGGACGATGAGCCCCAGATCCAGCGCCTGCACCACCAGCGTGGTCTGCCCCAGGAGCACTCCCTCGATGTCACCCCCGAGCGCCGGGACGATCCGGCCCAGCCACATGACCACGAGGAGCACCGCCAGCACGAACGACAGGATCGCCATCCCGCGGTTCGGGAACGCGTCATCGAACCGGTCCGGCAGCTCCGACACCGGAACCCGGCTCACGATCCACGCGATGGCCACCAGACTCAGCGCGTAGATGGCGATGAACAGGAGGAAGAGCGGCCCGAACGCCCACGTCAGGGCGTACATCAGGTACTGGTAGAACAGGTACGCCAGGATCCCCACGGTGAAGAGCTTCGCGCCCAACCGGTCCCGCACCAGCCCCGGCAGCGCGAACAGCAGCGCCGGCACCGCGAACAGCAGGGTGAAGATGTCCCACCCCACCCCCTCCGCCACCAGCCGCTTCGCGTTCCACGCGTAGATCCCGGTGGTGGCCATCTCGTACGTCTCGCCCCGCACGCTGGTCACCGTGATGAACGTCTCGCCCCCACGCAGGAAGATCCCCGCCCCGGCCGTGACCGCCGTGAGCAGCGCGATCCCGCCGACCAGCACAGCGATCTTCCGGCTGCCTTCTCGCTCCATGGTCCCTCCCTGCGTTCCCCGTCCACGATTCACGCCGCCGACGGCCGGGCGCCCGGCGAGTGCAGCGAGCCCCCATCCCCGCGAGCCCCGAAGGGCCGAGCCCACCGCGGCCGAAGGCCGCTACCCGCGAGCGCCGAAGGCGCGAGCTACCCGCGGCGAGCGCAGCGCGCCGCTACCCGCGCGAGGCCGCGCAGCGGCCGCGCGCTACCCGGGAGGCGGCCGCAGGCCGCCGACCTACCGCCAGGCCCCCGTCAGGAACTCCTCCACCTCCGGGACTCCGCCCTGGAGGATCAGATAGCCGTCGTGGGGCTCCCGGGCGGTCATCTCTCCGGCGATGGGCGCCTGCATCAGCGCCCTGGCCGCCTCCGGGTCGCCCGGGTGCACGCCCAGCGCCCAGCCGAGCTTGATGTAGGCGACCTCCGGGAGCATGTTCGCCAGCGGCACCACGCCCAGCTCCAGGATCTCCCGGCCCGTCTCGTAGACGTGCATCTGGACGAAGCCCCAGAGCGTCTGGAGCGTCATGTAGACCTGGACGCCGGCGTCTCGGGCCCGCTCCAGCGCCGGGTAGATGGCACGGTTCACGTGCCCGAGCCCCGTCCCGGCGATGACGACGCCTTTGTACCCGGCATCGATGAGCCCGTCGATGACATCCGGCTGCATCCCCGGGTAGTAGTAGGCCAGTGTGACCCGGCGCTCGAAGACGGCCTGGACGGTGACGTCCCGGTCGTCGCGACGGGGCGCGTAGTCGTCCTTCAGCGGCGTAACCTTCCCCTCCTCCACCATCCCCACCGGGATGTCTCCCAGCGTCCGGAACGTGGACCGGACGGAGCTGTGCATCTTCCGGACGCGGGTGCCGCGATGGAGCAGGTTGTAGAGATCCGACGTGGGCCCGAACATGCAGACCAGGACTTCCGCGATATCGCCGTGGCCGGCGGCCCACGCGGCGGCGATGAGGTTCCGGGCGGCATCGGAGCTCGGCCGGTCGGAGCTCCGCTGGCTCCCCACCATGACCACCGGCACCGGCGGGTTCTGGACCATGAAGCTCAGCGCCGCGGCCGTGTGGTGCA
>CAZSBL010000151.1:2150-8094 GCA_964605205.1 uncultured Gemmatimonadaceae bacterium | reverse complement strand
GCCATGAGGCGCCGGATCACCGCCGAGCCGATGAACCCGGCGCCGCCGGTGACGAGGATGGTGCGGGGATTGGACATGGGGTGGGAAGCTACGGCCATCGGGGCGCGATTTCTACCTTCGTCGGGCGTCCCATTGGAACACGGCGGCACAGGCAGCCCTACCCTGTCCGTCTGGCGCGAGCCGTGTACGTGGTACCGGTCTCTCCCGTATGAAAGGCAAGAACGTCTGTTGGATCCACCAATGCATTTGGGGCTCTTCTCCAGATTTGTTGATGAACGAGGCTCTCGTACATTGCGCGTGGGCCCACCCTTTCCGGGGCTCCCAACGTGTATCGCGAGGGGTTCAACGCGGAAGCGCGGAATCCTTTCGCGGAACCACGGAACGTTCACGGCGGGCCGCGACGAACCCGTTGAAAGCCCGCCTTCAACTTGCTGTTCGTTTCGGGCTTGCCACGGCGGGTTCCGAGCGCGAACGGGGTTTCCGCGGGTCCGCGCAGCAGCCGCGCTTCCGCGTTGAAGGGTTCTCGAACCCGGGGGTTCCCGGAAACCGATCAACAAATCCGGAGAAGACCCGCATTTGGTATTGCCGACGGGAAAAGCCGGGGCACGGGGCCAGGGTCGCGCCAGACGGTCAAGGGGGGCGGCCTCAACCTTCGGAATTCAGAAGCGGTTTCCGCGTTGAGTAGAGGCACTTCGAGGCACGGCGAGCACGGCAAAAGGCGGGCCGGCATGCCCCATTCTCTCACGGCGGCACCGCGGACCACAGCGGCACGGCGGAACAGCGATTTCTTTTTGGTGAGGCTGACCGGCCGGCGAGTCGGGGGCTCACCGGCGAGGCGACCTCACCGGATCAACCATCAAGAATGAGAGTGCTGGCGCCTCGGGGGCCGGACCCCACCGCGACGATCGTCCACCGTGTCGCCGTGTTCCCGCCGTGCCGCCGTGAGAAAACCCGCCGCGCCGCCGCGCTCGCTGCGCCGTTACGAGATAAGGGGGTCCCAACCCGCTTCACTTCAGCTCCCCGACCTCCAATCCCGCGATCCGCTCGAAATGGCTCCGGTTGCGGGTCAGGAGGACCGCGGGCCGGGTGAGGCAGATGCCGGCGATGAGGTAGTCGGCCATCCCTATGGGAACCCCGGCGGTCTCCAGCTCCCGGCGAGCTTCGGCCGCGCGGTCGGCCGCTTCGTCGTCCAGCGGCAGGATCGGCATGGCCGCCAGCAGCTTCTCCACTGCGTCCCGCTCCTTCTCCCGGCGGGCGCCGCTGCGCAGCTCGAACGCCGTGACCGCCGTGGTGGCCAGCGCGCCGGTGCCCAGTTCCCGGTGCACCCGTTCCGCCGCCGGGCCGCGGCCGCGAAGGGCGTCGATAAGGACGTCGGTATCGGCGACGATCACCGCCACCGTTCCCGGACCGCGCGGACGGATTCCTCGAAGGCCTCGCCCGCCTCGTCCGACAGCGACCCGATGGCGGACCGCGCTTCCCCGACCCGCCGGCGCCGGTCCTCCTCCTCGTCCAGGTAGCGAGCCAGCGCCTCCCGGACCAGCCCGGAGAAGCCTCGCTCGCCGCGCCGTGCGGCCAGCTCGAGCAGTCGGGCCCGGATCTCATCGGGCAACTCCACGGTGGTTCTCATGCCGCAAGGTGTGATGCATGCACATGCATGTCAATCCCAGCGAAGTCACGGCGAGCACGGCGAAACAGCGATGGTCTTCTCCCGGCAAGGCCACCTGCCCGGTGTAACGCTGCCTCGCCGGCGAGGAAGGAGTCAGGCCGGAAGTCAGCCCCGCTTCGGATCAACCCGGACAAAATGCCTGCTGACTCCTCGAAGGGCCGGCCCCCACCGCAAGGTCTCCCACCCAGCCTCCGGGCGTGGCAGTCCGACCGGAGGCGAGAGGCATGCCGGCAGGGCCGGGTTAGCGGCGAAACGCGCTGGCTGCATTACAACTACAACTACCATTACGAGTACAAAACCCGGTGTGCGATCAGCACATTGATCAGCCCGCCATCAGCCGCTCCACAGGCACCTCGAGGGCTTGACCCCACCGCGAAGCCTCCCGCCGTGTCGCCGTGCCCCGCCGTGCCCCCGTGAGAAAACCCGTCGCGGCGTCGCGCTGGCTGCGGCGTTGCGAGAGGACGAATGCGCCCGTCACCGTGGTCACTCCAGAAACCACCGGGAAGCGGCCTTCCACTCCACTCCTTCGGGCATCTCGCGGGGCGGGGGGGACGGATCCAGTGTGATCAGCATTGCCTCAGCGTCAGGAAACTCCGGGCGGGCATCCTCAAGGGCACGAATCTCACGCTCCCAGGTCTCCTCGTCGACCGTGTCGAGACTGACCTGGATCAGCAGCGGACTCTCTCCCGTGCGCTGAGCAAGGAAATCCACCTCCCACCCCTGCGGAGTACGGACCCAGTCGATGTCGTATCCCCTGCGTTCCAGCTCGAGGAACACCGCGGTCTCGAGTGTGCGGCCGTGGTGTTCGCGTCCCGACCGCGCATACAGGCGTATGAGACCCGGGTCGATGGGATAGGCCTTTCTCGGATTCGCCATCCGCTGGCGCTCCGAGTGGCTGTGCATGCTGATCGTACGGATCAGGAAGGCATCCTGCAGATGATCGAGGTACTGGTAGAGCGTGTCTTTCGAGACGGCCACCCCCTGCGACCGCAGCGAATCGTACAGCTTCTTCATGCTGAATTTGCCGCCGGGCGTCGCCAGGAGGTGCCGCTGGAGCCAGCGCAGCGCCCGGGGATTCGAAGCGCCGTGTCGCTCGATCACGTCGCGAAGGACCATTACGTCCACATACCCCTTGAGCAGCGCCAGGCGATCACGGCGATCCGTCCCCTGCGCCTCGGGGAACCCACCCGCCTCCAGATAGGTGCGAAGGCGCGCTTCAACGGCCGGGCGGTCAGCGGGGCTGAGCCGGTCCCGGGCCCGATCCGGCTCCTGGCCCTCATGCCGCAACGCCTCCCGAAACGAGAACGGGTGCATCAAGATCTCCATTCCCCGGCCTCGCAGCGACGTGGCCACCTCCCGGCTCAGTAGCTTCGCCGACGAGCCGGATACGAACACCTCCAGGCCGCCCTCGTCCATCAAGCGCCGTACAAGGGTCTCCCAGCCGGCTACGAGGTGGACCTCATCCAGGTAGACGGTCACACCACCTTCCGCGCGCAGCCCGGGAACCCGGCGAGCATGCTCTTCCAGCAGCCACCCCAGGTCCGCCGCCGTCATTCCCACCAGTCGCTCGTCCTCGAGGGACAGGAGAAGCTGTGACGCACGGGGATGCCCCGCCCCGACCCGTTCGGCGATCTGTGTCTGAAGAAAGGAGGTCTTCCCCCCTCGCCTCACGCCGATGACCGCCAGTGCCTTGCCGGCGACCCCGGGTATATGCACGTCCCGCGACGTCAGCTCCGGCACCGGCGCCGCCAGCGATTCGTCCAGCTTCAGACGCAGCAGATCGTTGCCAACTTTCCTTGTCATACGGAAAGATTCAACCGCCAATGCCTTCTGTCAAGGCCGGTCGACGATATATCTTTCCTTATTGGAAGGAAGGCCTACGCACGTTTAACCGCGGAGTCGGCGAGGCTGGATTCGAGGCGAAGCCCGCCGGCCTCATTACAACTACGACTACGATTGGAACAGCCTCTCACACCGGAATCCGCGGAAGACGCGGAAGGACAGCACGCGGAAGGCTTGGTCGCGGAAGACGCCGGCTTCATGGTGGAGTCCTGTGGAAGGAATCTTCTTCGGATTCCGGCTGCCGCGGAGCAACCCCCGAATAATGGCTGCCGGCACATCGAGGGCTGGACCCCACCGGGAACAACCGGTTCACGGCTTGGGGCTCACGCAAGACGGACACGGACACGGACACGGAGCCGGAGCCCGGTGCCGGCGTCTTATTGTATAGTATACTACACCTACAATACGTTTAGGTTTAGTATACCATACCTCAACTACTTGACATAAGCGCGCGTAGTTTAGTATACTGTGCCCTACAACTGATCATGTATCGTTCATTGGAGCTTGCGCCCGTTATGAGATCCGAGGCATACGACATCCTGCCGACTCCGGTCCGGCGGTCACTTCGCAAGCTGGGAAGAGACATCCGCGTGGCGCGGAAGAAGCGCCGGCTCACGGTCGCCATGATGATGGAGCGCGTGGGTGTATCGAAGGTCACCTACCTCAAGGTTGAGAAAGGAGACCCGCGAGTGGGGATCGGGATCTACGGGACAACGCTGATGGCGCTTGGCCTGGGGACGCCGTGGGCGGACATCGCCGACCCGGCGGAGGACGACGAAGGCCTGGCACTCGAGGAAGCCCGACTTCCGGAGCGTGTACGGCCGCGGGACGCGAGCGCGGGTCTATGAATCGCACGATCGCGGTTCACATCGGAGCGGAAGGGCACCTCGTTGGCCACCTCCACTACAACCTTGAAGGGGCGCGCGAGAGTGCATCGTTCGAGTACGATGCAAGCTGGCTGGAGTCGCCCGAACGGTTTGCCATCGACCCGGTTCTTCTACGCCTGGTGACCGGACCTCAGTTCCACAAGCGTGCGCACCGGGACGATACCGTCCTCCATGGAGCGATCGCCGATACGGAACCGGACGGGTGGGGGAAGCGGGTCATCCTGCGTGACCACGCGAAGAAGCGAGAGGAAGGCAGGAGCACGAGAGCCCGGCCCGGCGAGCCGCTGAATCAACTGGACTTTCTCCTTGCCGTGGACGACGAGAGTCGGGTCGGGGCACTTCGTTTCCGCGACGAGTCCGGCGAATTCCAGCGCACGCCGCAGGACGAGCGTCGGCGTACGCCACCGAGCGTCAGCCTCGCCCAGCTGGTCGCGTCGTCGCATGCGGTGGAGCTGGATCAGGAGACCAGAGCCGACCTCGACTACCTGCGTGGTCGAGGGACCTCGCTGGGGGGCCTTCGCCCGAAGTGCTCCATCGTCGCGCCGGATGGCCACCTGGCCATCGGCAAGTTCCCGAGTGTCGGCGATCAGCGGGCGGTAACCAAGGGAGAAGTGCTGGCGCTGCGGATCGCGGAGGACGCCGGCGTGCGTGCGGCGGAAGCCTCCCTGGTAGAGAGCGAGGGGCAACCCGTAGCGGTCGTCAGACGATTCGACCGGGATGGGGGATTGAGGATCCCGTACATATCGGCGGCCACCCTGCTCGGGGTGTCTCCCCGTGATCCGGAGCCGCATGCCTACACGGAGATCGTCGATGCGCTTCGCACACACGGCGACAACCTGACCCACGAACTCGAGGAGCTGTGGCGAAGGATTGCGCTTTCGATCCTGATCACGAACCTGGACGACCACCTTCTGAATCATGGGTTTCTGCACCAGGGCCACGGACGGTGGATCCTGTCACCGGCGTTCGACCTGAACCCGTTCCCCGATCGGGCGCGGGAGTTGAAGACGTGGATCTCCGAGAGCTCCGGACCCGTCGCTGCCCTCGATCCGCTCATGGAGGTAGCCCCATACTTCCAGGTCAAGCCGGCTCGTGCACGTGCGATCGTCGCCGAGGTGGATCGTGCGGTCTCAAACTGGCGCACACGCGGACGAGAGATCGGGATGTCGGGAGCCGAACTCGACCAGTTCGCCGATGCCTTCGAGCATAGAGAACGATTGGCGGCACGGCGGGGAACTGCGTTCGATTAACCGCGAAGACGCGGAGACGCGTTACCCGCGGGAGGGCCGAGACCGCCGGCGGGGCAGCCCTACCGGATCAACTCCGAAAAAATGCGCCGGATGTAGAAGAGCCAGATCAGGGAACTGCCGGGGCCTCAGGGGCTGCTCCCCTGTTACGTCTGGCGTGGACCGGGTACGTGGAACCGGCCTTTCCCGTCCGAAAACGCAACAGCGGGGGTGGGCTCCGCAAACGAAGCGGCTGTTGCCTTATGGGAAAACCCGGTTCACGGCTCGGGGCCCACGCCCGACGGACACGGGCGGGAAAACCA
>CAZSBL010000151.1:0-2050 GCA_964605205.1 uncultured Gemmatimonadaceae bacterium | reverse complement strand
CTCGATGAGCAGATCCTGGCGTGGAATCCCTGGTGGTCCGATCCGGGGGCCATCGAAAGGGATCCACACATCCGCGCGTTCGAGGCCGCGGCGGTTCCATGGGACCCGCCCCTGCTCGAGGGCCTCCCCATCGCGCTGGGGGCCGCGCATACGGTCCGGGGGCCGCGTCAGGCGGGCAAGACCACGCTGACGAAGCGGCTGATCCAACAGCTGGTGGAGCGTGGTGAGGCGCGCGTGTTCTACTTCAGCTTCGACCTGCACCAGGAGCCGGACGCTCTCTATGACGCCGTTCGGCGTGCCAGGAGCCTGCACCCTGATCCGGATGGGCCATGGTACCTCTTCCTGGACGAAGTGACGTCGGTCCCGCAGTGGCAGCGCGGTGTGAAGGTGGCGTGGGACCAGGGTCTGACCCGGGACGATTTCCTGTTGTTGACCGGCTCCTCCGCCCACGATCTGAAGTCGGGAGTGGAACAGCTGCCGGGGCGTCGCGGCAGCGGCTCGGACTTCCTGCACCTTCCCATGTCCTTCCGGGACTTCTGCATCCAGGTGGAGGGGATCCGGCTGCCCGACGAGACGTCTGATGTGGAAGGTTTTCTGGGCACGGATGGGCGGACGCTCGCGCGCCGGCTCCACCTCCACTCGGCGGATCTCGAACGTGCGTTCCGAGCGTACCTGCGCGTGGGCGGCTTCCCCGCCGCAATCCATGACTACCGGTCCTCGTCGGACGCCCGTCCGCAGCCGGAGACTGTCCGTATGCTGTGGACCACCATCGCCGGCGACATCGCGAAATCCGGCCGGGACCAGACGGCCGCGGCGAAGCTCCTGGAGGAAGTGGCGGTCACTCTCGGCAACCCACTCAAGTGGCAGGGCGCGGCGAAGGCCATGGGGATGGCCAGCCATCACACCGCCCGCGAATATGTGGAGTTCCTTTCGGAGGCGTTTTCGCTCCTTACGGTCTTCTTCTGGGACCCGTCCGGTGGCGCCCTGCAGCCGAGCAAGCAGCGAAAGGTGTACTACATCGACCCCCTCCTCGGTGAGATCGCACCGCTACTCATGCCCGGCGCCCGGCGCCCTCCCGGGGACGGACTGGTGGAGAACGCAGCCGCCGTCGCACTCTTTCGGTCGGCGGCCCACGTACTCATCCAGGCCGACGCGGTACCGGGAGCCATCGGCTACTGGCGGTCGACGAACAACCGGGAGCTGGACTTCGTCGTCCCGGCCGGGTCGCGTGGGCGGGGCGGGCGGGTCCCCATCGAGGTCAAGGGAGACAGCGACTCGAGGCTGGGCCATGCCCGCCTCGCCATCTCGAAGGCCTTCGGCGAGGGGATCGTTGTCTCCCGGAGCCTGTTCGATCCGGAAGGTGACGTCCCCATCCTCCCCATCGCGGTTCTGCTCGCCGGCCTGGCCGACGCTCCCCGGCGAGACATCAGGATCGGGTGACCAGGCATTCAGAGGGGGGCACGGCGGGGAACGGCGTTTTGTTAACCGCGGAGACGCGGAGACGCGGAGCACTCGCGGAGGTTTTTTGAGGTTGGATCCGGGCGAGGCGGGGTTCGGGGCGGAGGGACTGCCTTCGCGGCTCAGCTCGCCTTCCTCACCGTATCGAGGATGGCCTCCGGGTGACTCTCCGCCACCCGCAGGAGCACACGGGCGGGGCCTCGAGGACGCCTGCGGCCCTGTTCCCAGTTCTGCAGCGTCCTCACACTGATTCCCAGCATCCTCGCGAAGTGAAGCTGGGAGAGGCCGTATTCTGCGCGCAGCGAGGATACGTCCGGCTCTTCGATCACTGTGCTTCGGGCCGCCGGCTTCTCACCCCGCAGGATGGACCCGCCCTCGCGCACGCTCGCCAGGAGCTCCTCGAATAGCTCGTCTTTCATTTCAACTCCTCCCGGGACGATAGTACGCCAATGGCGTAGTCAGGTCAAGGAGCTTCCGTAGATCCAATCACAGTGCGCAATCTGGATTGAGTATGGGGGCAGGAGAATGGCTGCTGGCACCTCGAAGGCTGGACCCCGCCGCGAAGCCTCCCACCGTGTCGCCGTGTCCTCGC
>CAZSBL010000150.1:0-8376 GCA_964605205.1 uncultured Gemmatimonadaceae bacterium | reverse complement strand
GTCTACCGCCGGGTGCTGGGGCTGCTGCCGCGGCTGCAGGTGGAGGGCGGTCGGATCCTGGACTTCGGCGTCGCCTACCCCCGGAGCGCGTTCGACGAGCAGTCCATCCGGTGGGACCTGAACTACTTCAAGTACCACTTCCTGAAGCTGGCCCACGTGGAGTTCAACGAGCAGCGGCTCGAGGACGATTTCGACGCCCTCATGGCGTTCCTCCTCGAGACCGACACGTCCCACTTCCTGTACCGCGATTTCCAGTCCCGGAACGTGATGCTGCGGGACGGCGAGCCGTGGCTCATCGACTACCAGGGCGGGCGGCGGGGCGCGCTGCACTACGACCCGGCGAGCCTCCTCTACGACGCCAAGGCCGCCCTCCCCGAGCCGCTCCGCGACGCGCTCCTCGAGCACTACCTGGACGCCCTCGAGGAGCAGATCGATGTGGACCGCCACGGGTTCAGGCACCGCTACCGCGGCTACGTGGTGGTCCGCCTCCTCCAGGCCATGGGCGCGTACGGCTACCGGGGCTTCCACGAGGGCAAGCCCCGCTTCCTCCAGTCGGTGCCCCACGCGGCCCGCAACCTGGAGGCGCTGCTCGACGCGGGCGGCCGGGGCCTGCCGGTGGCCATGCCGGAGGTGGAGGCCGTCTTCCGTCGTATCATCGACCGGTTCAGTGACTGGACCCCCGGCCAGGGCGACGGGGAGCTGACGGTCCGCGTCACCAGCTTCAGCTACCGGCGAGGCTACCCCCGGGACCCGGACCCCCACGGTGGCGGGTTCGTCTTCGACTGCCGGGCGCTGCCCAACCCCGGGCGGCTGGACGCGCACCGTGCCGAGTCCGGTTTCGACGAGGGGACCCGTGCGTTCCTCGACGAGCGCGACGAGACCCGTCACTTCTGGAACGGCGTCCGTGAGCTGGTGGACGCCCAGGTCGAGGAGTACCTGCGCCGGGGGTTCACCAGTCTGGCCGTCTCCTTCGGGTGCACCGGCGGGCAGCACCGGTCCGTGTACATGAGCGAGCGGCTGGCTGCCCACCTCCGGGAGGCCTACCCCGGGGTCGGCGTCCGGGTGACGCACCGGGAGGCCGACGGTTGGCCGACGGAGGCGGCCAGGCCCGCCGGTGGCCCCTCGTGATGGACGGGATGATCCTGGCCGCCGGGCTCGGGACCCGGCTCCGGCCCTTGACCGACGAGACGCCCAAGGCGCTGATCCCCGTGGGCGGCGTGCCGATGCTGGAGCGGGTGGCCCGCCGGATGGTGGACGCGGGCGTGGACCGGCTCATCGTGAACGTCCACCATCACGGCGACCAGGTGGTGGACTTCATCGAGGCCCGGGACGGCTTCGGCGTGGACGTCCGCATCTCGTGGGAGCGGGACCGGCCGCTGGAGACGGGGGGCGGTCTCGCCCACGCCCGGGAGCACTTCCGCGACAGGCCGTTCCTGCTGCACAACGTGGACGTCATCACCGACGCGGACCTGGCGGCCATGGTCGACACGCACCGGGAGGCGGGCGTTCTCGCCACGCTGGCCGTGCAGCGTAGGGAGGCGAGCCGCTTCCTCCGCTTCGATGACGACGGGCTCCAGGCCCGGGTCGATACGCGGCCCGGCGGCGGCGAGGACGCGGCACGCCCGGTGCGTGGAGAGGCGGTGGAGCGGGCCTTCGCCGGGATCCACGTGGTCTCGCCGGAGATCTTCCATCATCTGGACGACGGCGCGTACTCCATCATCGAGCCGTACCTCCGGCTGGCCGGCGAGTACCGGATCCTGCCGTACGACATCACCGGGTCGCTCTGGCTCGAGATCGGCGATCCGGACCGACTGGAAAGAGCCCGGCGGTTCTTCCGCCGGTCGAACGGAAACGAGGAGCAGCAGTGAGAATATTCGTGACGGGCGCCACCGGGTACATCGGGAGCGCGGTGGTCCGGGAGCTGGTCGATGCGGAGCACCGGGTCATGGGGCTCACCCGGCTGGCGGAGAAGGCCGACTACCTGCGGGAGCTGGGCGCCGAGCCGGTGGTGGGCGATCTCCGGGACACCGACAGCTACCATGACGCGCTCATGACCGCCGACGCGCTGGTCCACCTGGCGGCCGAGCACTCCGACGCCCGCGTGGAGGTGGACCGGGCGGCCGTAGACGCCATGCTCGGGGCCGCCGACGAAGGCCCGGCCCGGATCATGGTCTACACCTCCGGCTGCTTCGTGCTGGGCGAGACCGGTGACGAGCCCGCCCACGAGGACGCGTCCACCGAGGGCGCACCGGAGCTGGTGGCGTGGCGGGTTGGCCACGAGGATCGGGTCCTCGACGCCGGCAGCGACGACCTGACCACGTCGGTCATCCGGCCGGGGATGGTCTACGGCGGGAAGGACGGCTCCTTCGCCCGCTTCTTCGCCACCGCCGAGGGGGATGGCGCCGCCGAGTTCGTGGGCGACGGCGCCAACCGCTGGTCACCGGTCTACCGCGGCGACGTGGCGCGTCTCTACCGGATGGTGATCGAGGAGCAGGGTCGCGGGATCTTCCACTGCGCCGAGCCCGCCGAGCGGGTGGGCGATCTGGCCATGGCCGCCAGCCGGGCCGCCGGCGCCGGCGGCGATACGCAGCGGCTCCGGGTAGAGGAGGCCCGCCAGGAGATGGGCGCCTTCGCCGACGCCCTGACCATGGACCAGGTGGTGGGCTGCCGCCGGGCCGAGGCGTTCGGCTGGGCACCGGCGCACCCGCCGTTCATCGACGCTGCGGAGGCGGTGTATCGGGAGTGGAAGGACTGACTACCCGGCCATCCGGTTCATGAACGCCCGCTCATCGGCGGTGAGGCTGCCCTTCCCCTCCTCCTCGACCTTCTCCCGGATCCGCTCCACCTCCATCCGGTTGATCTCGTGGAGAGAGTCGAGGTCGATGGTGTCCCACTTCTTCTCCTCCCGGGCCGCCTTCCCGGTCACCTTGTCCACCGTGGAGGGCTGCGCCGTGGCGCGACGCTGGAACGACGTGGCGCGTCGCTCCCGGTACTTCAGGTAGCCCCAGCCGCCGGCCAGGCCGCCCAGGTGGGCGAAGTGGGCGATGCTGCCACCGCCGGAGATCCCGAACCAGATCGAGATGGCGGCGGTCCCCACCACCAGCCCCCACGCCGGGATCGGCAGGATCCCCCAGATGTAGATCCGCTCCTGAGGCCAGAAGTGGGCGAAGCCGTAGATCACGCCCAGGACCGCGCCGGAGGCGCCCACGATGGCCGCGCTCGGCGTCAGCAGCGAGAAGATCGCGCCCGAAAGCCCCGCCACGAGGTAGAGGAGGATGAAGTCCTTCGACCCGACCCGGGCTTCCAGCCGGGGCCCGAAGAAGTACAGCATCAGCATGTTGAACGCGATGTGCCAGAAGCCGGCGTGGACGAACATGTAGGTGAACGGCGTCCACGGCCGGGACAGCACGGCGGGTGGGAAGAACGCCATGTAGTTGCCCACCACCGGCGCGGCCATGGTCACGAAGTACACGGCCACGTTGGCGATCAGGAGCCGAAGGACCCAGGGCGTCATCGATTACCTCTTCACGATTCAGCGGTTCGGATGCGGCGGTTGAGCGTAATCGCGTCGTGGCTCACGGGCAAGCCGCATGCACGGGGCAGCAACACCCCGCGCGAGCGAGCACCACGGGCAGGGTGGACCCCGGGTGTGCACCGGGGCCGGCATCGGCCCGGACTCGAACCGACCGGCCCGCTCCCGTTACCTTCCGACGATGCCAGACGACCCGGCCGACCCGATCCTCGACGCGCTCCGTGCCCGCGGCGCCGGCAGCGGCTCCGGCAGCCGCTCCGGGATCCGCCGGGTCCGGTACCGGGAGAACCGCTCCGTGCTCCTGTCAGTGTCGAAGGATGGCCGTACGCTGAACGCCCACGCGTGCTTCCGTGGCGCGCCGCCGGAGATCGTGGACGCCCTGGTCACCGTGGCGACCTCGCCGCGAGACACTCCCGCCCGCCGGGCCGCGCTCCGCACCGTCCGGGAGTGGGAGGGCACGCGAAGCGGACTGGAGCGGGCCCGTCGTCGCAAACCCCGGCGGGGCCGGCGGGTGAACGGCCGGGAGACCGTGCCGCTCCGGGCGGTCTTCGACCGGTTGAATCGGGAGCGATTCGGGGACCGGCTGCCCGGGATCCCGCTCCGGATCAGCCGACGGATGACCCGGTCGCTGGGCACGGTCCGCTACGCCGGTGTGCACGGGGCCGACGCGTCCGGTGGGACGGGCCGGGGCAGCGGTCAATCCGCTTCCGGCGTGGGCACGGCCCCGTCCGCCGGCCGGCCCCACCGCGCCGTGGAGGAGATCGCCATCTCGGCGGACCTGCTGCGGCCCGCCAACCGGGCGCTCCTCGAGGACACCATGCTCCACGAGATGGCCCACGCCGAGGCGTGGCTCGAGCACGGCCACCGTGGCCACGGTCCGGTCTGGCGCCGGATCGCCCGGCGGGTGGGATGCCGCCCCCGGGCCGTCAACGACGTACGCATCGCGGGGCGGTGATCCCGGCTCCGTCGGAGCTCGCACCGGGGCGGCGTTGGTCACCCGCTTCGAGCGGGCAGAGGGTGGCGGTCGCGGGGCAGAGGGTCGAAACAACCGTCGTCGTGCTGCGTACGGATGACAGCGGATCAACCCAATGAGGAGGAGACCGTGGACGAGCGGAACGAGAGGGAGCCCCGGAAGGACCCCCTGAAGGACCTGGAGGCGAGGATCGAGGCCGCCATCGAGGAGGCCCGGCCGAAGGTGAAGAAGGCGATGGAGGAGCTGGACGCGCGCGTCGACTCGGCCATGGAGGAGCTGCGCCCCCGCCTCGACAGCGCCATGGAGGACGTCCGGCCGCGGGTGGACAGGTTCCTGGCCGACATCCAGCCGCGGCTCGACTCGGCGCTGGAGCGGATCCAGACCAAGATCGGCGAGCTACGGAACGACCTCGAGAACCGGTCGAAGGAGCAGGACGAGGCGCCCGTGGCGCTGCCCCGGACGGAGGACAGCGGGACGGAGGGCGCCGGGGAGTCCGGGCCGGAAGCGACATAGTCGAGGCTGGACCTCGAGCTCGAGCCTCGACCTCGCAGGGGGATCCCGGGACTCCGCACCGCACCGCCTCCTGACGCCAACTGCCCGACCGGGGCGCTATCGGCGTCGATGTCTAGCGATAGAGCACGTCACGGGTCCGCTGAACGGCGCCGGCCGGGATGGGCTCGCCGTCACCGATCCGGTCGACCCAGACGGGCCAGCCGTAGTCGCGGTCGAGGGCGTCGGCCAGCGTATGGGCCTCGGCCTCGGTGGGCAGGGCGCCCACCCGGACCCGGCTCACCCGCTGCCCCTGTACCTCGGTGTCGGCGCGCCAGACGGGGAGGCCCCGGGCCTCCAGCCGCTCGACCCAGCGATCGGCGGTGGCGACCTCGACGAACGAGCCCAGCTGGACCGTGTACCGCGCCTCGGCGTCCCCCGCGGGCCGCATCGGCTCGGCCGCCTGTTCCGCTGCCGGCTCCGCGGCCGGGGCGGGGGCACCCGCCGCCGGCTCCAGCGAGTCGATGCGGGCCCGGAGCCGGGCGATCTCCCGGTCCTTCGCCGCCAGGCGCGCCCGCAGCTCGTCGCGGGTGGCTGCGGCTTCATCGGGGCCCTCGCTCCGCGGTGAGGCGGACCCGGCGGCCCGCTCCGCCGACGGAGCGGGTTCGGCGTCGGCCATCCCGCTGCCGGCCAGCCGTCCCATGCGAAGCTGGAACCCGAGTGTCACCACCAGGTTGTGGACCATCGGCAGCCCCTCCGCCTCGGGGCTCCGCCCGATGGACGGAAGCACGATCTGGTCGCCGACCTCGAGCCGGAGCCCCGTCCGGTGGGAGGCCAGGAGGTCCGTACCCAGGGCGGCCGTGACGTGGGCCCGGTAGACCGGGTCGCCGTACAGACCGTCCACGAGCGTACCGGCGCTCCCGACCCCGGCGTAGTGCGTGGCGCCGGCCCCGAGCCCGACGTACGGCACGAAGGCGTTCCCGGTCCGGGCCTGCCGGAGCCGGATCAGGACATCGGTCTCGGCGGAGAACACGTTGTACATGGACGCGCCGGACTCATCGAGATTCCGCTGGGTCCACAGGCCACCGAGCCGGAGTCCCACACGGCCGGACCCCAGCCAGCGCTCCAGCTGCAGGCCGGTGATCCACCCCGGCTGGAACTGGGCGGGCACGGTCGGGAACGGCCCCAGGTCACCGTGGACGGAGCCGCCGCCGGTGAGGGTGATGGCGCCCCGATGGGACTGGGCGGCGGCCGGCACCGCCAGGGCGGCGATGAGCGTGGCCGTCGCGAGCGCGCACAAAGAAGGACGGATGATCCAGCGCATGATCTAGCTCCTGGTGGGGTGTACTCGAACACCCGTAATCCATGCCAGATCGGCGCCGTGAAGCCTCCCGCGGAGCGCGAGGGGGCCGACTTCGCTCCAACTCTTTCATGTGGAACAACTTATGAGCCCCGGAGGGACCGGCTTCGAGCCCGTCTCCGCCGGGTGAACCCGCTAGATCTTTCGGGCCATCGCTATCCGTTTCCGGGCCGGCCCCCGGCGGTTCGAGGGCTGTCAGACCCCCTCCGCCACCGCCTCCAGCCACCGGCGCATCCGCCGCGTGTGGCTCCCCTCCCAGTAGACGCGGCCGCACGACGGACACCGACGGAACCCCGCCGACCGGACCCGGGGATCGGTCCGGACCTCCGGCGGCAGGTCTCCGGCTACGGCGTGGTACGCGGCCTCCTCGAGCGGCGCGTTGCAGACCATGCACCGGACCTTGCGGCGATAGCGTCCTGACGTCCAGGGGGCGGGGAGCGGGCCGGGCGAGACGTCGACCCGACGTACGTCGCGGTTCCCGGACGTGGTCGGCGAGTTGACGTCTCCATGCGACGCGAACCCCGCGGCTGGCCGGCCTGCGCTCGGCCGCGCGGTGAGTTACCGTCGAATCGCGACGTCAACTCCGCTTGCGCAGTCGTCCCACGCCTCCGATGTCGGGTTCACGTCGACCGGCGCCGCCAGCACGGCTGTCGTCACGGCTTTCCGGCCCCCTTCGCTCTGGCCCGCCACCGCGCCGGTTCCTACCTTGGGTCGATCCGTCCCCCGGAAGAGTGCAGCCCGAACCGAGGAGCCGCGCCGTGGCCGACAGACCCGACCCCCCGATTTCCGACTCCGACCGCCCGGGCGCCATGATGCCCGAGGGCGACGTGGCGGGCCCCGTCGCCGGGGGTCCCGACGACCGGCGGCCGCCGGCCCCGTACATCGGCCCCGACCAGTCACCTGCGGAGGCGACGTTCAAGGCCATCACGGCGGGGATCATTTTCGGGATCCTGTTCGGCGCGGCCAACGCGTACCTGGGGCTCCGCGCTGGGCTGACGATCTCGACGTCCATCCCGGTGGCGGTGATGACGGTGGCGCTCTTCCGGGCGCTGAAGGCGGGCGGAGTGAGCAGCTCGATCCTCGAGGCCAACATGAGCCAGACGGTGGGCTCGGCGTCGAGCTCCGTGGCCAGCGGCGTGATCTTCACGCTGCCGGCGCTCTTCCTGTGGGGCTTCGACACGAACATGGTCCAGATCACGCTCCTGGCCATGAGCGGCGGTCTGCTGGGGATCCTCTTCATGGTCCCGCTCCGCAGCTTCCTCATCGTCCGGGAGCACCACGAGCTGCCGTACCCCGAGGGCACGGCGTGCGCCGAGGTGCTGAAGGCGGCGGAGACCGGCGGGTCGCGGGCGAAGAACGTCTTCCTCGGCCTCGGGATCGGGGCGCTGCTCAAGGGGATCACCGGCTGGGTCCGGGCCGTCCCCGACTCGCTCCACGTGAAGATCCCGTTCCTGAAGAAGGCCGAGCTCGGCAGCGATGTGAGCGCCGCGCTCTTCGGCGTGGGCTACATCCTGGGGCCCCGGATCGCCACCATCATGGTGGGCGGCGGGCTGCTCTCGTGGCTCGTGATCATCCCGATCATCGCGTACTGGGGCGAGGGGCGGGCGGACCCGCTCTACCCGGAGACGGTCCTGACCATCGCCCAGATGGATCCGAGCCTGATCTGGACCCGCTACGTGCGCTACATCGGCGCGGGCGCCGTGGCCACCGGCGGGCTCATCACGCTGATCCGGTCCATCCCGACCATGATCGAGAGCTTCAAGATCGGCGCGGCCCAGATCCGGGCCCGGATCGCCTCGGAGGGCGCCGACGTGGTGGCCCGTACCGAGGACGACCTCTCGCTACGCACCGTGGCCATCGGCGCCGGGATCATCTTCCTGGTCCTGACGCTGGCGCCGCAGGCGTTCAGCACCATCGAGTTCGCCTGGGGCCGGGGCATCGCCGCGGCGCTGGTCGTGCTCTTCGCCTTCTTCTTCGTCACCGTCAGCTCCCGGATCGTCGGGCTCGTGGGCGTCACGTCGA
>CAZSBL010000149.1:0-8462 GCA_964605205.1 uncultured Gemmatimonadaceae bacterium | reverse complement strand
CGCGATGAAGGCGTCACCGACGAAGCCAGCGCCGGAGGCCGCCGTGGAGGTGGACGTCCTGTCGGCCGCGGCCGGGAACGTCAGCGCCCGGCCCCCGGAAGGGTCGGAGCGCGCTCAGGCGATCTCGAACACCGAGCTCCGGCAGCCGCCGACCGACGCGGCCCGCAGGGCGGTAGGCGTGGTGAGAGGGCAGACCTCCATCCAGCTCGTGCCCGTTCCTGAGCCCATGTTCCACGCCGCCGCGCTGGAAGATCGCACCGGGGTCGGAGCGCTCGTCGGGTGCTACCGGCTCAGCGTCGACGCATGGCCGGAGTTACCCGCCCAGGGGGAACCCGCCCAGGGGGACGCGTGGCAGCCGCCCATCCGATTCGAGCTGACGGATTCCGTCGGGACCGAACGCTTCGAGCAGGGGCAGCTCGTCCTGCGCCCCCGGATCGGGGAGCCCCACCCCGAGCTCGGCTACCGGCCGAACGCGTTCTGGGTGCCGGTGACCGGAGACTCCGTCCGGCTGGTCTGGACCAACGGGCTCGTAGAGCTCGACGCTCGCCTGGCCGTCCGCGGGAACACCCTCGAGGGCCGCGTCCGCGTCTTCCCCGACATGATGGCCGAGGCCCGGCCGTCCCCGGGCGCCGCGGCCCGGGCCGTGCGGGTTCGGTGCCCGGACGACGACGGCTGACGTCGACCGGAGGGTGGGCGTGGCGAGGGTGGGCGCGGCCAAAGCGCGCGTGTTGATTTCACGGCAATAATCGCCGTCAATTCCACGAGGGCTGGTGCGACTCGAGCGCGTGTGCGTTTGACGAGGATAATCGCCGTCAATTCCACAAACGATTGCGCTCACCGCGTCGGGCCCCGCACCGGGCCCGCGCGACTGCCCGTGCGACTGCCCGCGCGACTGCCTCGCGACTGCCCGCGCGACTGCCCGCGCGACTGCCCCCGCGACTGCCCCCGCGACTGCCCCCGCGCCGGGCGCCCGAGACGCGCCGGGCGCCCGGGTCCGGCTACAGGAGCCGGTCCACGTGGCGAGTGGCGGACGGCGACGCGCGCCGGCGGCTTACAGCAGCCTGCCGGGTCGGATGGCGTCGTCGCCGAACCGCTCGCGCAGCTCGTCGGCGGTTTTCGACAGCTTCCGGTCGCGATCGGTCTCCAGGGCGGGGGCGGCGTCGCCGGCGTCGAAGAGGACGAGCTGGGTCCCTTCCTCGCCGGTAGTGAAGTGGCTCACGCCCACGCCCACGAGGCGGGCGCCGGTGCGGCGGCGCTCCCGGAGGGTGCCGAGCAGCTCCTTCGCCACCCCCAGGATCGCCCGGTCGGACTCCAGTGGCGGGTGCACGGTTCGGGAGGCGGTGCGCTGCCTGAAGTCGGCGTCCTTGATCTTGACGGTGACGGTCCGTGCCCGGAGCCCCTGGCGCCGGAGGTCGGAGGCGACGCGGATGGCGAGGGCCATCAGCTCCCTCTCCAGCTCCTCGTCGGTGGTCAGGTCCTGGGGGAACGTCTCCTCCCGGGACATGGACTTGGCCTCGGTGTCGGGGCGCACCTCGTCGCTCCCCTGGCCCCGGATGCGCTGGTAGAGCCAGGCACCTCGCCCCGGGCCGAGCATCCCCTCCAGCTCCTTCTCGGTCAGCGGGAGCGCGTCGGGGACGGTCACGAGCCCCATGGTCTTCAGCTTCTCGCCCAGCACGGGGCCTATGCCCGGGATGTCCCGGAGCTCGAAGCGGGTCATGAACGCCGCCGCGTGTGCGGGGTCGACGACGTGTACGCCCGCCGGCTTCGCCTCATCGGCCGCCAGCTTCGCCACCAGCCGCGTGGGGCCGCCGCCGACAGAAACCTGGATGTCCGCGTCCGCCTTGACCGCCGCCTGGATCCGCCGGGCGGTATCGGCCAGCGACTCGTCGTGGTAGAGCGCTTCCGTGCCGGTGAGGTCGAGGTACGCCTCGTCGATGGACGCGGCTTCGACCAGCGGCGTGAAGCGACGGAGCACCTCCCGGACTTCGCGGCTCTTCTGCCCGCACAGCTTCCGGGGCACCGGGACCACCTTCGCGTCGGGACAGAGCCGGAGCGCGGTGGCCGTGGGCATGGCGCTGCGGCAGCCGTACTCCCGGGTCTCGTAGCTCGCCGACGTCACCACCCCCCGCCCCTCCGGCGTGCCGCCCACCAGCAGCAGCGGCTCCCGCCCGGCCCCTTCCGGGTCGGCCAGGCGGGCGCACTGGACGAAGAACTGGTCGCAGTCCACCAGGAGGAGTCGTCGCATGAATGGAAGGTAGGGAAAAGGCCGGCGCCTCCGCGAGCTGGTAGCGGCGTGGGCGTCCGGGCATCGGCGGGGCGGCCGCATGGTCACCCGCGGAGACGCAAAGGCGCTGAGCGTACGCGGAGGGTTGTTGAGTTCGGGTCCGGTGGTGGAACGTTCGCGGCCGGGGGCTGACTTCGTGGCCCGGCGAAGCTCGGAAGCTCGCTGGAGGGGGGCCGTACATCGGGGCCTCGCGGCGTCACCCGCCTCGGGCAATCCGTCCGCTCAGCGCCCGGCCCCACGGCGAAGCCGGCCCCACCCTCGCCCGTCCCGAGCGCCGCTACGGTGGCCCTGCCGGCGGTCAGCCCGTCAGTACTGCCACCAGAGCTGGACGGAGAGCAGGTCGTCCGACGGGTCGCCCCGGGGGTCGGCGGTGTGGTTCAGCATGTACTCGGCCTGGAGCCCCACGTTGCGCAGGAGCCGGTAGCCGCCGGCCAGCTGGAGGCGGGTGACGGGGTAGTCCCAGCGGTTGTCGCCCCCGACCACGTAGCCGCCACCGCCGCCCAGCTCGTTGAACAGGATCTGGCCGAACCGGGCGGCCAGGTACGCGCCGGTGGCCATGTTTCGCTGGGCCTCCACGTAGTAGGAGAAGTCCCAGACGTTCTCGGGCACGTTGGGCACCTCCCACCGGTCGGCCACGCCCTCACCGCGCACCGTCCACGCCCCGATGGCGTAGACCACCTCCGCCGCGACCAGCTCCTGGATGTAGCTCTCGTACCACCAATCGGCCGGGAAGTGGGCCGTGCCCTCGATGGCCGGCTCCAGATAGGGGCCCCGGTTGTACGACGCCCCGACCCGGAGCGCCGGCGAGAGCTGGATCCCGACGTGCGCCACCAGCGACGGGTGCCGGGCCCCCTCGGCGCTCCACTCCCACGCCTCCGGCTCGCTGCTCGGCGCGCTGTTCACCGCGGCCACGCGGTAGCTCACCTCGCGGACGGTCCCGGTCAGCATGGCGCCCCACTGGTACGGCGCGCCCCAGATCGGCGGCGCCCCCATGGGCCGGAAGTCGAAGGTGGCGCCGCCCTCGCCGATGTCGTCCTTCCACGCCACGAACCCGCCGGTGGAGCCCGGCGCGAGCCCGGGGGTGACCATGGTCCGGTAGTCGTACATCACCGGCGGCCGGATGAACGGGTCGCGGACGGTGTGGTGCCGCTGGGGGTAGCCCCCGAACGGGGAGACGAATTTGCCGGCCTGCAGGAACGCGCCGGCGAACGGCCCGATCCGGGCGAACACCTGGTCGACACGTGCGTCCCAGGGACCCGGCCGCGGCTCCTCGCCCCTGTCCACGCGCAGTTCCGTGGAGAAGAAGAGCTTCGAGCCCACGAACGCGTCGCCGAAGAGACGGGCCCGGCCCGCGAAGAAAGGGTCGGCGGTGGGGATGATCCACGGCGGCTCGTCGCCGACGGGAAGGTAGCCCTCAAGGTCCAGCCGGCCGCTGAGCCCGAGCTGCACCGTACCGCCGCGCGAGATCCACTCCAGCCCCAGCTCGGAGAGGGTGGGCGCGGACTGGGCCGCCGCGGGCGATACGCCGAAGAGCGCAAGGGGCACCGCCGCCGGGGACCAAGCCGCCGGCAGCCCCGGCGCCGCCAGGGCGCCGAGGGCACCGACCAGGGCGATCACCACCGACGCGGTGCGGGTGGTAGCGGGCCGTCCGTCCCCACCGGAATCCCGGTCCCCGTCGCGGGGCCCGGCGTCGTGGCCGGCGTCCCGACGGTCGGTGTCGTGGCCGCCTCCAGCCGCGACCTCGTACACCGGCACCGGGCGGCTGAACCCCTTCAGCTCACGGGCGCCCGCGGCGCTGAGCTCCGCCGGATGGGAAAGCCGTTCGCGTACGTCTTCGGAGACCAGGATCTGGCCGGGGGCGGCGATGGAGCAGAGCCGGGCGGCGAGGTTCACGGACTCGCCCAGGACGGTGTAGTTCAACCGGTTCGTCGACCCCATGTTCCCCGCCACCACCTCCCCGGAGTGGATCCCCACGCCGATCCGGACCGACGGCTCGCCACGCGCCCGCCGGGCCGCGTTGACCTCATGCATTGCCGCCTGCATGGCCGCCGCCGCCCGCACCGCGCGCTCGGTGTGATCCGGCTGCGAGAGGGGCGCGCCGAAGACGGCCATGACCTCGTCGCCTACGTACTTGTCCACCACCCCGCCGCACTCCTCCACCGCGGTGCTCAACCGCTCCATGGTCTCGTTCAGCAGCCCGATCACCTCCTGGGGCCCCATCCCCTCGGTCAGCTCGGTGAAGCCCCGCACATCGGCGAACAGGATGGTGACCTCTCGGTTCTCACCACCGAGGCGGACCTCGCCCCGGAGCAGCTCCTCCGCCACATCCCGGCTCACCACCTTGTCGAGCACGCCGCGGTACTGCTCCTTCAACGCCAACCCCTCGGTCATGGCGTTGAAGGACTCGGCGAGCTGGCCGATCTCGTCGCGCGACTCCGCCGGGACCCGGGTGTCGTACTCGCCCCGACCCACGCGGCGAGTGGCCTCCACCAGCGTCCGGACGGGGCGGGTCAGCCCCCGTGAGATGAAGACGGCGAGCAGGAGCGCGAGGACGAGGGCGCCGGCGCTGCCGAGGGCCAGCGAGCGGCGGATCCGGTCGAACGGCGCCAGCTCCGGCTCGAGGGGGACCGCCATGGCCAGCCGTCCTTCCGTGGGCCCCTCCGCCGTCAGCGGCTCCGCCACCAGCTCCCACCGCTCGCCGTCGTGGGTGGCCATGATCCGGCCACCGGCCTCGCCGATCCCGGCCAGGCGGGGCGCCAGCTCCCGCCGGGCGGTCGGCGTACCGGCGACGCACTCTCCGCCAGCCACGAAGCAGACCTCGGCGCCCACGACGCGCCCGAGGGCCTCGGCGTCCTCGTCCCGGATGGGGAGCCCGAACGCGGCGGTCCCGATAAGGCGACCGGAGAGGACCAGCGCCACCGACCGGACGGTGTACAGCTTCCCGTTCACGAGCCGGTAGCCGGTGAGCTCGGCGGCGTAGCGATCGAGAAGGGCCCGGGTCAGGGGGGCGACAGCCGTGGGGTCGATGGCCTCGGTGGGGGCGAGCCCGAGGAGCGTGATCACCGGCCGGGCCGCGGTGTCGGTGAGCACGGCCAGCGTCGTGGTGTCGCGCAGCCCCGCGAGCTCCAGGTTGTACGCCAGCTCACCGGCCAGGTCGTCCGGCACTTCCCCGGCCTCGATGGCGCCCTCCAGCAGCGCCATGGTCCGGCGCGAGCCGATGAACACTTCGGCTCGCCGCGCCAGCTGCTCGCGACGCCGCGCCTCCGACTCCTCGAACGCGCGCCGGGCCTGCTCGATGGCCTGGTCGGTCACCTGTTGCACCTGCCCCCGGGTCTCCGACTGGACCACCACCAGCATGACCGCCAGGAGCAGCCCCACCGTACCCAGGAGCGCCACCGTCACCTTGGCGGCGAAGCTCGACCGGGGATCCAGCGCGCGATGTAGATTCATCGGCTACAGCTCGATCTCGACACGCACCGTGCCGTCGGCAGGGACCACGACCTCCCGCTCGACCTCGCCCCGGTCCGCCTGCCACGCCACCAGCGTGTACGTCCCTGCCGGCACGCCCTGGAACCGGAACACGCCGTCGTCGGGCTCGGCCCAGTACCGGTTCTCCACCACCACGATGGCCGCCCGCATCGACTCATGGACCTCGCAATACACCTTCACGATCCCGGGATCGTCGAACAGCACGTCCTTCGACTCGCCCATCGGATAGCGCCCCAGGTCGAACCGCCCATCCGCCGAGTAGGAGAAGACGTTGTGGAAGAACGAGTCGTTGTTCGGGAACCGGACCGTGGTGCCCACGGGGATCACCAGCAGCGACGGCATGAACGCCGTGTCCTGCTGCGCCATCACCGCGTCCGTGGCCGGCGGGGGCGCCGGGCCGACACGACCGGCGAGGAAGACCACCGCCGGGATGTCCTGGACCCGGGCCACGCTCGGCGCGGCGCCGTACCGGTTCACCGTCCGACGTGGGGGGCGGGGCGGCAGCCGGAGCACGCCCTCGATGGTGCCCGTCTGCTGCACGGCCGCGGCGGCCTCGACGGGCGTCGGGCCGGCGAGCCGCGGCGTCGGTGCCATGGCGCCGGACAGGAGCAGGACGGCCAGGAGGCCGGCAATGTTCCAGTACACGATGTCCTCGAATTTGCGGGTAGTCCGGAGTGGGGATGCAGTAAGATAGCGGCACCATCGGAGCCATCCAAGCGGCCACCGGGTCCATCGGTTCCGGACCCATGGGCCACCGACGCGGTGGGTTCGGGCCCACGCGAGAGCGGGCGCCGGCTCGCGCCGACGCCCGCTCGCTGCTGCTTCCGACCCGGCCTTCGAACCGGGCGGACCTCCGCTAGAAGAGCCCGTGGATGGTGCCGTCGGCGTCCACGCTCATCCCTTCCGCGGCCGGCTTCGAGCTCAGCCCCGGCATGGTCATGATGTCGCCGGTCTTCACCACCACGAACCCGGCGCCCGCACTCGGGCTGACCTCCCGGACCGTGACCCGGAAGCCCTTCGGCCGGCCCAGCTTCGACGGGTCGTCGCTGAACGAGTACTGGGTCTTCGCCATGCAGATCGGGACGTCCCGCAGCCCCACGCCCTCCAGCTGGTCGATCTGCTTGCTCGCCCGCGGGTCGTAGTCGACGCCGTCGGCGCCGTAGATCTCCGTGGCGATGGTCTCGATCTTCTCCTTCAGACCCTTCTCGGCCGGGTAGAGCGGCTGGAAGTCGGCCTCGCCGCTGTCGGCCACCTCGACCGCCGCGTCCGCTAGCTCCAGGCAGCCCTCGCCGCCACCACCCCACGGGTCCGCCTCGACCGCGCGCACGCCCCACTTCTCCGCGGCCTCCAGGATCGTCGCCACTTCGGCGTCGGTGTCCGCGCTGAACCGGTTCACCGCCACGATCGGCGGCACACCGTGTTTCTTCACGTTCTCCACGTGCGCCTCGAGGTTCTCCAGCCCCTTCTTCAGCGCCTCGACGTTCTCCTGCTCCAGGTCGCTCTTCGGCACGCCACCGTGCATCTTCAGCGCCCGGATCGTGGCCACCACCACCGCGGCGGCCGGCTTGAGTCCGCCCACGCGGCACTTGATGTTGAAGAACTTCTCCGCCCCCAGGTCCGCGCCGAACCCGGCCTCGGTCACCGCGTAGTCGCCCAGCTGGAGCGCCGTCTTCGTGGCCACCAGCGAGTTGCAGCCGTGGGCGATGTTCCCGAACGGCCCGGCGTGGACCAGCGTGGGCGTCCCACCCAGCGTCTGTACCAGGTTCGGGTTCATGGCGTCCTTCATCAGGAGCGTCATGGCGCCCGCGGCGTTCAGGGCCCGGGCCCGGATCGGCTCCTTGTCCCGCGTGAACGCCACGATGATGTCGCCGAACCGCTTCTCCAGGTCCTCCAGGTCCGAGGCGAGGGCGAAGATCGCCTGGATCTCCGACGCGGCCGTGATCACGAAGCTGTCCTCCCGGGTCGTGCCCCCGTTGATCCCGCCGGCGCCGACGATGATGTTGCGCAGCGCCCGGTCGTTCATGTCCACCGTCCGGGGCCACGTGATCCGCCGCTGGTCGATCTCCAGCGAGTTCGGCCGCCAGAGGTGGTTGTCCAGCATGGCCGAGAGCAGGTTGTGCGCCGAGCTGATAGCGTGGAAATCCCCCGTGAAGTGCAGGTTCAGGTCCGCCATGGGCACCACCTGCGAGTAGCCGCCGCCTGCGGCGCCGCCCTTGATCCCGAATACCGGGCCCAGGCTCGGCTCGCGAAGCGCCAGCATCGGGTTCTTCTCCCGCAGCGTCAGCGCGTCCGCCAACCCCACCGCCGTGGTGGACTTGCCTTCGCCCGCCGGCGTCGGGTTGATCCCCGCCACCAGGATCAGCTTCGCCCGCGGGGGCGAATCCGAACGCGAGATGTCCAGCGGGATCTTCGCCTTGTACCTGCCGTACGGAATGATGTCGTCGGCGCCGAGGCCGATCTTCTCAGCGATCTCGGTGATCGGCCGGAGCTCGGCTTCCTGTGCGATCTGGATATCGGTCTTCATCGGGTCCTGTCCCGTCCTTTTCGAGTCACGCCTGCCCACGCACGCGGTTGCCGGTGCGGGGCCGAAGCGTGCCCCCGCACCCGCCGTGTGTCAAGTCGGGAAAACCTTGATTCCCGGACCGCGCCCCCACCCCGGCCCTGGCGAGGGCGGGGTGGGGCGGCGGGC
>CAZSBL010000148.1:6661-8496 GCA_964605205.1 uncultured Gemmatimonadaceae bacterium | reverse complement strand
CCCGGGATTCCCGTCTTGACGCCGCCCGCGGCGGCCGCGATATTGTCCCCTGGCGAAACCTCCTTGAAAATCGGAGGCCGGTGACGCGAGGAGCCTGGGCTGAGATTCGCCCGGGTTTTTTTGCATCGCCCGCCCGCCAAGCCGCGGGGCGTGATGTCCGGGGCAGGATGGTGATCGATCGTGTGGTACGGAGATACCGGCCCCGAGCGCACCAGAACAACAATGAGGAGACCGGTAATGCGTACCACCGGCACAGTGAAGTGGTTCAACGATCAGAAGGGCTTCGGCTTCATCGAGCCCGAGGACGGCAGCAAGGACTGCTTCGTCCACCACAGCGCGATCCAGATGGAGGGCTTCAAGACGCTCGCCGAGGGTGACCGCGTGGAGTTCGATGTGGTGCAGGGCCAGAAGGGCCCCGCCGCGGAGAACGTGGTCAAGGTCGACTAGGCGCGACCGAGCCACGACGTGCTGACGGCCGCTCCCGGGCAACCGGGGGCGGCCGTTTGTCTTTCCGGCCACGCCTCCCCAGACTGAACGCGTGATGACCGATACGCCCGAGACGCCCGAAACGCCCGTGATGACCGACACGCCCGTGACGCCCGACACGCCCGACACGCCCGACACGCCCGACACGCCCGAGACGCCCGAGACGCCCGATACGCCCGATACGCCCGATACGCCCGATACGCCCGAGACGCCGGAGATGCCGGAGGCAACCGAGGCACCCGGGACGCGGCCGGGCGATCTCACCCGGGAGCCGGCCATCGTGGTAGTGGGCGCTACCGGGTACACCGGCGCGCTCATCGCCCGGGAGCTGGGCCGGGCGGACGGCGGGCCGCCGGTGATCCTGGCCGCCCGCGACGCGTTCCGGCTGGCCGCGGTGGCGGAGGAGGCGGGGCTGGGGGCCACCGCGCGGGTGGACGTAACCGATCCGTCGTCGCTGGACCGGCTGATCCAGCCCGGCGACGCCGTGATCAATACCGCCGGCCCGTTCACGGACCTGGGCGAGCCGGTGGTGGCGGCGTGCGTGCGGAACGGGGCCCACTACCTCGACACCACGGGCGAGCAGCCGTTCATGCGGTCCATGCGCGAGCGGTACCATGACGCGGCGGTCGGGGCCGGCGTGGCCGTGGTGAACGCCATGGCGTTCGAGTACGCCCTGGGCGACTGCGCCGTAGCGGTCGTGGCCGAGGGGCGGGGCCCGGTCCGGGCGCTGGACGTCTTCTACGCCTGGGGCGACTCGGCCAGCTCCACCGGCACCCGCCGGACCGTGCTCCGGATGCTCGGCGAGCGCGCCTGGGTCCGGACCGCGGGCCACGGCCGGCTGGAGCCGCCGGGCGCACGGCACCGGACGGTCACCCTCGCCAGCGGGCGAACGCTCCACGCCGTGGCCTTCGGCGCCGGAGAAGTGGTCACGGCGCCGCGCTACCTGGAGATCGACGACGCCCGGGGCTGGATGATCCTGGGCGCCTCCACCGCCCGGCTCGTCCCCCTCCTGGCGCCGGCGCTCCCCATCCTGATCCCGCTGCTGCGGCCGATCCTGGAGCCGGTGGTGACCCGGAAGCCGGACCCGACGCCGGCGGAGCGGGAGTCCAGCGCATTCACCATCCGGGTCGAGCTGGAGCCCGTGGACGGGCCGCCCGTGGCCGCCGAGGTCCAGGGCACCGACCCGTACGGGCTGACCGCCGCGGCCGCCATCCGCGGCGCCACCCGGTGCCTGGAGCCCGACCCACCGGCGGGCGTGCTCGCGCCGTCGCAGCTCGTGGATCCCCGTCGCTTCCTCGACTCCCTGGCGCCCCGCGTCCGACTGCTCGGCGAGCCCACGCTCTGACGGG
>CAZSBL010000148.1:0-6561 GCA_964605205.1 uncultured Gemmatimonadaceae bacterium | reverse complement strand
GGGCCGCGGGTCGGGCCGTGGTCGTCGTCCGTCGCACACCGGAACGGCACGGGCATTGCCGTGTACGCGGTACCCGAGCCGGCGGCACGGGCCGCCGAGAGTTTCCGAGATCCATGGAGGATCGTTTGGCACAGGCGCAGAAGGGCGACACCGTCGCTGTTCACTATACCGGCACCCTCGAGGACGGCGAAGTCTTCGACAGCTCCCGCGAACGGGACCCGCTCGAGTTCGAGGTGGGCAGCGGGCAGGTGATTTCGGGCTTCGACCGGGCCGTGGAGGGCCTCGAGGTCGGTGAGAGCCGGGAAGTCACCATCTCCCCGGAGGAAGGCTACGGCGAGCCCCGCGAGGACCTGGTGGTGGACGTCGAGAAGGGCCAGTTCCCCGATGAGGAGGAGCCGACCGTGGGCCGCCAGGTCCAGGTGCAGGTGGCGCCCGGGCAGCAGCGCGTCGCCACCATCACCGGCATCGAGGACGACTCGGTGACCCTCGACCTGAACCACCCCCTGGCCGGCAAGGAGCTGACCTTCGCCGTCGAGCTGGTCGAGATCAAGTAGAGGCAGGGCGCGGAGGGCGGGTCCCACCTTTCCGGTGGTGGCCCGCTCTCGTGTATCCGGACGGCGCCGGCGCCGGGTCCGTCGAGGCGTCAGCCGGCCGCCATTACCGAGTCGATTGCCCGGCCGGTGACGCCGGCCCGGGCCATGGCCGATCGCAGAGCCGCCTCCAGGGCGGCCCGCCGGCGGCTGTGCGGTGTGTCTGCCATGATCATCGGTGCGTGGAACCCCGCGCGCCGCTCCGGGGTTCGGTCTGCAGGACGGGGGCGCCCACCCGGCGCCCGGGAGCACCGTACACATTACGGGGATGGGCGATCCGATGGAGCGGGACCCGAACATGGAAGACGACGGCGGGCCGGCGGGTCCCGAGCGGACCGACGACGCGTCGTCGCCCACCGGCTGGAAGCGGTGGCTGCGACGGACCGTGGACTGGGGGCTCTGGATCCTGGTCTTCGGGCTCCTGATCTGGCGCTTCGGGCCCCAGGTGGGAGCCGCGCTGGGGATCGGCGGGACCAACCTGCCGGCGCCCGACTTCGCCATCGAGACGCTGGAGGGCGATTCGGTCCGCCTCTCCGAGCTCCGCGGCCAGGTGGTGCTGGTCAACTTCTGGGCCACCTGGTGCCCGCCGTGCCGCCTCGAGATGCCCGGGTTCCAGGACGTCTGGGAAGACTACCGGGACCGGGGCGTCACCATCGTCGGACTCTCGGTGGACCGGGGCGTCCGCAGCGACGTGGCCCGCTGGGTCCGGCAGCGGGAGATCACCTACCCCATCGGCTTCCCCACCGGCGCCACGGTGCGGGCCTACGGCGGCGCGAACGTGCTGCCCACCTCCCTCCTCATCGATCGGGAGGGCCGGATCGTCCACCGCGTGGAAGGCTTCTACGCGGAGCCGGCGCTCCGGGCGGCCATCAACCGGCTCCTGGAGTAGGACCAGCCCGGGCGGGCACGGGGGTGCCTTTGCGCGCCTCTGCCGTTAGTTTACGGTGCTGATGCCAAAGTCTGATGCACCCCGGTTCATGTCGCGGACGGCCGAGCACGCCGTCCGGGCGATCCTGCACCTGGCGGTCAACGGCCCCGACCCCGTCAAGGCGGCCGATATCGCCGAGCAGCTCGGTGCGCCCGCCAACTACATGAGCAAGACGCTCCACGCCCTGGCCGGCGCCGGGATCGTGGACAGCCGGCGAGGCCCCACCGGTGGCTTCACCCTCGCCGCGGACCCCGAGGAGCTCACCCTGGCCCGGATCATCGAGATCGTCGACGACCCGGCCCCCAAGGACGCGTGCCTGGTCAGCAACCAGCGGTGCTCCGAGCGCGACCCCTGCCACCTCCACGCCCGCTGGAAGACCGTCTCTCACCAGGTGTGGGACCCCCTCCGCCGCACCACGGTATCCGAGCTCCTGAACGGGACCAGGTAACCCCGACCACCCACCCCGGCCCCGGGGTGCGCGAACCGTTATCAATACTTATTATTGAAGTTGTAGATGGGAACGGGCCGGATGGCCCGACCTCAGAGCTCACCGTACACAGCAGAGAGGCACATGGAAGGACATAGCGGAGGCAACGGCGGCGGCTGCCCGGTGGCGCACGGCGGCACCGGTGGCGGCAGCATGGCGAGCACGAAGGCGGGCGGCACATCGAACCGGGACTGGTGGCCGAACCAGCTGAACCTGGACATCCTGCGTCAGCACTCTCCCCTGGTGGACCCCATGGGGGAGGATTTCGACTACGCGGTGGCGTTCCAGAGTCTGGACCTGGCGGCCGTGAAGCAGGACCTGCACGAGCTGATGACGGATTCTCAGGAGTGGTGGCCTGCGGACTGGGGCCACTACGGCCCGTTCTTCATCCGGATGGCGTGGCACAGCGCCGGGACGTACCGGGTGTCCGACGGCCGGGGCGGCGGGAACACGGGGAACCAGCGGTTCGCGCCGATCAACAGCTGGCCGGACAACGGGAACCTGGACAAGGCGCGTCGCCTGCTCTGGCCGATCAAGAAGAAGTACGGCCGGAAGCTCTCGTGGGCGGACCTGCTGATCCTTGCGGGGAACGTGGCGCTGGAGTCCATGGGCTTCGATACGCTGGGCTTCGCCGGCGGCCGGGCGGACATCTGGGAGCCGGAGAAGGACACGTACTGGGGCAAGGAGACCGAATGGCTCGGCGAGAAGCGGTACGCCGCGGAGCGGGAGCTGGAGAACCCGCTGGCCGCCGTGCAGATGGGCCTGATCTACGTGAACCCCGAGGGCCCGGACGGCGAGCCGGACCCGAAGAAAGCGGCCCACGACATCCGGGAGACGTTCGCCCGCATGGCCATGAACGACGAGGAGACCGTGGCGCTCATCGCCGGTGGCCATACGTTCGGGAAGTGCCACGGCGCCGGCGACCCGGCGCTGATGGGCGCGGAGCCCGAGGCCGCGGGGATGGAGGAGCAGGGGCTGGGCTGGCGGAGCACCCACGGCACGGGCGTGGGCCCGGACGCCATCACGAGCGGGCTGGAGGGCGCGTGGACGCCCACGCCCACCGAGTGGGACAACACCTTCCTGGACCTGCTGTTCAAGTACGACTGGGAGCTGAAGAAGAGCCCGGCGGGGGCGTGGCAGTGGCACCCCATCGACCCGGCGGAAGAGGACCTGGTCCCCGACGCCCACGACCCGTCGCAGAAGGTGCCGACCATGATGGCCACGACGGACCTCTCGCTGAAAGAGGACCCCATCTACGAGCCCATCGCCCGGCGCTTCCACGAGAACCCGGACGAGCTGGCCGACGCCTTCGCGAAGGCGTGGTTCAAGCTGACGCACCGGGACATGGGCCCGAAGAGCCGCTACCTGGGCCCCGAGGTCCCCGAGGAAGAGTTTCTCTGGCAGGACCCCGTCCCGGCCGTGGACCACGCGCTGGTGGATGAGGATGACATCGCCGCGCTCAAGGCCAAGGTCCTCGACTCCGACCTGACGGTCCCGGAGCTGGTGCGGGTGGCGTGGGCGTCGGCGTCCACCTACCGGAACAGCGACATGCGGGGCGGCGCCAACGGCGCCCGGATCCGGCTGGCACCGCAGAAGGGGTGGGAGGTGAACCAGCCCGGCGAGCTGGCCCGGGTCCTGGACACCCTCGAGGCGGTTCGCAGCGAGTTCAACGAGGCGCAGGACGGCGACAAGCGGATCTCCCTGGCCGACATGATCGTGCTGGGCGGGGCCGCGGCCGTGGAGGCGGCGGCGAAGGCCGCCGGCCATGACGTGGAGGTCCCGTTCACGCCCGGACGGACCGACGCCACCGAGGAGATGACCGAGACGGCGTCGTTCGAGTACCTCGAGCCGAAGGCCGATGGGTTCCGGAACTACGCCCAGGGCAGCTTCGACGCGTGCGCCGAGGAGATGCTCATCGACAGGGCGCAGCTGCTGACGCTGACCGTGCCGGAGATGACGGCGCTGGTGGGCGGGATGCGGGCGCTGAACGCCAACTGGGACGGGTCCGACCGCGGCGTCTTCACCGACCGGCCCGGCACCCTGACCCACGACTTCTTCGCCAACCTGCTCGACATGGGCACGGTCTGGAAGAAGACGTCGGACGAGGCGACCCTCTTCGAGGGCCGGGACCGGAAGACGGGCGACGTGAAGTGGACCGGCACCCGGACCGACCTGATCTTCGGGTCGAACTCCGAGCTCCGGGCCGTGGCCGAGGTCTACGCGGCGGATGACGCCGCGGCGAAGTTCGTCCACGACTTCGTGGACGCCTGGACCAGGGTCATGAACCTGGACCGGTTCGAGCTGGACTGACGCCGGGGGGACAGCTGTTCAGGTGCCCGGACGGCGCCCCGGCAGCAAGCCGGGGCGCCGTTTCCTTATGGTGCCACCTTACCTGCGGGGCCCCCTTCCCTGCCCGCCGGCGACGATTTCACGCCCCCCGGCGCTAGGCCTCCATCTACCCGCTCCCGATCGCATGCAGTGCGTCGTGCCGGTGCCACGCGAAACGTATCGCTCCCGGCGTTCAACGGCGGCCGTTGTTCTCCCTCTGGGCCTCGAGGACGCAGAAGGTCACGTTCGACCGGGTCTCCTTCCGTACCCGGTTCATCCCGTCGATGATCCCGTAAAATGTGGGACGCCTGGCGGTTGTGACACCCTTGACGTGGTCCCAGACCGCGGTCAACCTGGCTTCGCCGTCGGCTGCATCCTCGAGGTAGTCCAGCACGGCCGCCTCCACGGCCTCTGTGACGGGAGCGGAACGGCCCTGCTCCGCAGGTTGTTCGGCTCGAATGGCCTCCAGATCGAGCACCACCTGGCGGTTGGCGACGGGGCCCGACACTTCTGCCCAACCGGATCGATTCAGGCGGCCACGGATCGTCGAGTCGGAAAGCCCGGTGCGCGACCGGAGCTCCCTGACCACCTCCGCCAGCTCCATTTCCGCGCTGTGCCCGTCGCCGAGAAGCGCGAGCAGCGCGTCCTTCATGAGTCTGTGGACTGTTTCCGGGCTCGTGCGATTCTCGGTTTCGGCGGCTTCGCCTCCCTCCGTGGCCAGCTCGATCCTCCCCTCGGACAGCTTCCGGAACACGTCATCGTGTTTTGAGACGAGGGCATAGACGGTGGATTTGGGGGTGTCGGGACGGTGCGTCCGGACGAACGCCAGCAGCTCGTCGTACGAACAGCGCCCACCCTTCGCGACGAGCGCCTCCGCCATGAGCTCTGCTGTGGGTTCGGTACGCACCCCCTCCCATCCGGCGAGCTTCCAGGACCCGGTCCTTCCGATGGGCTCGAAGGCCGCGTCCTGGGAAAGCTGACCCGTCAGGCGGCCGGGGTGGGCCACGGGGGGTTTCGTCCCGGCTTGCACGTGGGCGCGGTTGATGGCGCGTGCGATCTCCGTGTAGTGGAGGGGCTGTCCGGCTTCCCTGAGGATCCGCTCGGCCTTTCGGGCCATGGAGGGCAGGTGGTGCAGCCGCCGTCGGTAGCCACCGGTCGGCGTCTCCTCGATCTCGGGAAGCAGATCCACCACTGCGGCCACCTCCTCGGGCGCTACGTACTGGTCGAGCTCGCGCACCACCTCAACGGTCAGCTCGAAGATCGACACGTCGCCCGCGTCGTCTTCCAGCCGCCGCTGAATCGAACTGATCATGCTGGACACGCGCTCCCGGTCGAATCCATCTTCGAGATACCAGACCCGCCCATGGAACGACCGGATGGTCAGCGCACCGCCACTGATGTGTTTCGCGCCAAGAGCCTCGAGGAGCAGCGGAAGGTATTCGACATCCGTCGACGTGAGCGGTCTGCCGTAGCGAGCTTCGAAATATGTCCGCATCTGCGGCTCCAGACGACCCGACGGTGCGGCGAGATAGCTGAGAACCTGCCCGGCCTCCTCGGCGACCGCAGCGCCGCCATCCACCGCCATGCGCTCATGCTCGTTGCGCAGCACCTGGCCGATGGTCTCGACCGTACGCTTCTCCAGCTGACGCACGCGTTGCCTCGTCACACCTAAATAGAGGCCGATGTCCTTGAGCGTGAACGCCTCGCTCCCGCGGAGCCCGTACCGGCGCCGGACAACGTCCCAGTCCCTCCCGTCCCCCACCTCGTCGATGATCCGGTCCACGATCGTAGGGAAACGGGCCAACAGGTCCAACGGCCCCCCGGCGTACACTCCGATGCCCCCGTCCTCCGCTTCGATCATGGGTACCGTCCGGTCGATTATCATCTTTACTCAATAATACTATGCTATAACAGGCGCCCTGTTAAGGCCACCCGACCGCAAGCGTCCAGGGGCCGATCGTGCTTCGAGGGGGGGGCGGGGAGAGAGCTGGCGTGCGGTGTAGAGGGGCAGCTACGGTTGTTTAAAAAACTTGCTTACCACTCACCGCTCGCGCGGCCTGAGCGGCATGTCGGTGAGAGCGGTCGTGGCGCGGTCGGTGCCGTACCCGGCATCCACCTCGAACGTCATCGCCGCGTCCGCCGACGTCGTCCGCGGATCGTACCACATGCCTTTCTGCTGGAGCTCGAGCGTATCGACGCCCTCCCAGAGGAAGATGCCCTTCTCGAAC
>CAZSBL010000147.1:0-8506 GCA_964605205.1 uncultured Gemmatimonadaceae bacterium | reverse complement strand
GATCCACGTGGAAGACGGGGAGCGGCAGAAGGCCGGCGACGAGTGGCAGACCGTCCTCCGTCTCGAGCCCGGGAACTTCGACGCCAGCCGCGGCCTCGGATTCCTCGCCCTCGAGCGCGGTGACCTCACCGAGGCCCGGCGCCACCTCGAGACCGCCCACGACGCCCGACCCGACGACCCGGCCGTGACCCAGGCGCTGGAAGTACTGGCGAGGCGCGAAGACGTCAGGCGCGGAGTCGCGGAGGGGGCCCGGCGACGGTCGGCGGTCGGCGAGGCCGCCGTTCGTGACCCGTCGCGTCTCTTCGACGTCCTGTCGAGGGAGGCGCCGTTCCTGGGCGCGGTGGTGCTGGACGCCCGGGGGCTGGTGCTGGCGGGTGCCATCGAGCTGGAGGGCACGCACGGCGATCTCCTGGGCGCGCTCATCAATACGGCAGTGGAGGAGGCCCGGCGCACCGCCGATATGCTGGGGCTCGGCGGTTGGGAGGGGATGCTCCTGGACTGCGACGCGGCCACGCTGCACGTGGCGGGGCTCGACGACGGTACCGTGGTGCTCATGGCGGCGCGCAGCGGCGCGCCCGCCGGCTGGGCGGTGCGGACGGCCGAGCGCGCCTCGTCGCTGGCCCGTACCTTCCTGGAGGAGCAGGCATGACCGATCCCGTGATGCGGGTCATCGATCGCCTCACCCACATCACCGGGGTGCAGGGCGCCATGGTGGTGGACGTCGAGGCCGGGGTGCCGGTGGCGGCGGAGCTGGCCGCCGGGGTGGAGGAGACGGCGCTCGCGGCCATGGCGGGATCGCTCTTCACCCGCACCGCCGACGCGACCCGGTCCTCCGGGTTCGGCGAGGTGCGGATCCTCCAGCTCGATGCGGGAGAGGGGCATGTGGTGGTGGCCGGCGCGGGACCGCTGCTGGTCGTGGCGTTGACGGAGCCGGTGGCCCAGCTCGGGCTGGTCCGGGTAGAGGCGGGACGCGCCGCCGAGGAGCTGAGTGAATGAGGCGAAACGACCTGTACCGGGTGGCCGAGGCGCTGGAGCGCCCGATGACGGACTTCGTCCGGGAGGCCCGGGTCCGAACGGCGCTGCTGGTCAACCACAGCGGCCAGGTGCTGGCGCAGCACGGTTTCTCCGGCAGCTTCCAGGTCGGAGACATCGCCACGCTGGCGGCCGCGGCCCACTCCTCCGCCCACGCCCTGGCCGAGCTCACCGACGCGGGCCGGTGGATGCACCTGCACCACGCCGGCCAGGAGAAGCAGCTCTTCCTGGCGCCGTTCGACGCCGGCGAGGCGGAGCTGATCCTGGTGGCCATCTTCGATGATGACTCGACCCTCGGGCTGGTCCAGCTCTTCTTCGACCGCCTCGTGGAGTCGATCCGGGAGATCCCGGAGCTCAGCGGCCGCCTGCCGAAGGGGGATGTGGAGGGGTTCGAGGAAGACCTCGAGGCGGGCGTGAAGCGGCTGCTGCCGGAGGAAGACTGAATGCCGCTGGTCCAGTACTCGGCACGGGAGATCCTGTGCAAGATCGTGTACTACGGGCCCGCACGGTCGGGGAAGACCACGAACCTCCAGTGGGTTCACCGGTCGCTCCCGGATGACCGTCGAACCGACCTGATCTCCCTGGCGACGGAGAATGACCGCACCCTCTTCTTCGATTTCCTGCCCCTCGACCTGGGCACCATCTCCGGGTTCAGGACCAAGTTCCAGCTCTACACGGTGCCCGGGCAGGTGTACTACAACAAGACCCGCACGCTGGTGCTGCGGGGCGCCGACGGCGTGGTCTTCGTGGCCGACAGCCAGCCGCGGCGGAACCGGGAGAACATGGAGAGCCTGCGCAACCTCCAGGAGAACCTCCTGGACAACGACCTCGACATCCGTGAGCTGCCGCTGGTTTTCCAGTACAACAAGCAGGACCTGGTCGATGCCGAGGCCGCCGACGCCCTCGATGAGCTCCTCAACTTCCGTGACGTGCCCGCCCACACGGCCGTGGCGATCCGGGGCGAGGGCGTGGTGCCCACGCTCCGGAGCGTGAGCGAGATGGTCCTGGAGAGCGTGTCCCGGCGTTACGCCACCAAGGTGCACTGACGAGCCATGTCCGTCGACCTGGATCCCCGGTTCACCTTCGACGCCTTCGTGGTCGGGCCCGCCAACCGGCTGGTGGTGGCCGCCGCGAAGCGCGTGGCCGACGCACCCGGCACCACGTACAACCCCCTCTTCATCTACAGCGCCTCCGGGCTCGGCAAGACCCACCTCCTCACCGCCATCGGCCACCAGGCCCACAAGCTCCACGACACCGACGTGGTCTTCGAGACCCTCGAGGGGCTCATGGAGCAGATCTCCGGCGCCGTGGAAGCCGGCGAGCAGGACGCCTTCCGCGGCCGGCTGCGGAAGGCCGGCGTGCTCCTCCTCGATGACGTCCAGTTCGTGGCGGGGCAGCGGCAGACGCAGGAGGAGCTGATCCGGGCGTGGGACGCCCTCTCCTCCCGGGGCGCGCAGGTGGTCCTGACCAGCGACCGCCCGCCCCAGGAGATCGACGGGCTCGATGACCGCCTCCTCTCCCGCCTCTCCGGCGGCCTGATCGTGGACATGAGCGCCCCGGACTACGAGACCCGGGTCGCCATCGCCCGCCGCAAGGCCGAGGAGCGGGGCCGACCCCTCTCCGCCGATGTCTGCCAGGCCGTGGGGCGGATCGCCTTCACCAACGTACGGGAGCTGCAGGGCGCGCTGAACCGGCTCATTGCCGTGCAGGACCTCGAAGACCGGACCGTGGAGCCCGCGGAGGTGGTCGCGCTCCTCGGCGTGGCCGCCGAGCGGGGCCGCGACGAGTTCGGCGAGTTCCTGTCGGATATCACGGGCACCGTAAGCGCCGTGGTGGAGGAGGCCGACCAGCGGGTGGCCGACGCGATCCTGGCCTGGGAGGGTGAGGGGTTCCGGACCCGGCGGCTCGAAGGCGCGCTCAACGGCACTCTCACCATCGAGCAGGCCGAGGAGCTGATCCGCCGCTACGAGCACGACGTGGCCCGGCTCCGACAGATCGAGGGGGAGGTCCGGACCCTTGACCCGGAGGCCCGGGAGCTCGAGGCGGCCGTCCTCCGCGACCCCGACCGGGTGGCCGAGGCCGAGTCGCTCCTGGCCCGGGTCCGGGAGCGCCAGAAGCCGCCGCCGGCCCCCCCCGAAGGGCCCCGCCTCGATGCCCTCACCGGCGACTCCCTCGCCCTGCGGGCCGCCCGCGCCGTGGCCGAGGCGCCGGGCGACGCGTACAACCCGCTCTACGTCATGGGGCCCGACGGGGTGGGGAAGAGCACGCTCCTCATCGCCCTCGGGAACACCCTGGCGGAGGAGGGTGGTCGGACCGTGGCCTATCTGGGCGGCGAAGACTTCGTGGCCGGGCTCATCGACGCCCTCGAGCACAGCCGCCTCGACGCCTGGCGCGCCCGGTTCCGCCGCGCCCATGTCCTCCTTCTCGACGACCTCGATACCTTTGCCGGGATGGAGCGGGCCCAGGAAGAGCTCTTCCACCTCTTCGAGGCGCTCCACCGCGACGGCCGCCAGCTGGTCTTCGCCGCCGCCGCCCCGCCCCAGGAGCTCGAGATCCCCTCCCGGCTCCGCAGCCGGTTCGAGGGCGGGCTCGTGGTCGAGCTCGACCCGGCCCGGCCCCTCCGCCCCGCTTCGCACGCCGATGACGGGACGGCCGGGCGGGGGCCGGCTGCCGGGCGCGAGCCGGCTCCAGCGGCCGCCGGCGATGAGGGGATGAAGGGCGGGGAGGCGGGGTCGACGGGGTCGCAGGGCGCCGCTCCCCGGTGGAGCCGGGAGAAGGTGCTCTGGTCGTGGCCGTACCCGGGGGACTGGATCGAGGAGTCGCTGGACTGATGCCGATCAAGGGGAGCCTCAAGGAGGCCGGCCTGGCCGATGTCTGTCAGCTCCTGTCCATGGGGCAGAAGACGGGGTGCCTGAGCGTGACCGACCGCTCGCGGTTCGGGCAGATCTACTTCGACCGGGGGCGGATCACCTTCGCCACCATCGTGAACCGGCGCGACCGGCTCGGCGATCTGCTGGTGCGGGAGGGAGAGCTCACGCACGAGGCGCTGATGGAGGCGGTGGACGCGCAGGCGGAGGAGCCGGACCGTCGTCTGGGCGAGCTGCTCCTGGAGCGCGGCCTCATCGACACCGACACGCTGAAGGGCGCCATCGAGGGGCAGATCGAGGAGGCCATCTACTACCTGTTCACCTGGAAGCGCGGCAACTTCTACTTCGAGGGCGGGAAGACGCCGGACCAGGGCGAGATCCTGATCTCGGTGAACCCGGAGAGCCTGCTCCTGGAGGGCGCCCGGCGGGTGGACGAGTGGAGCGTGATCGAGAAGAAGGTCCCGTCCATGGACCTGATCTTCGAGCTCGACCGGAGCCGGATGGTGGAGACGGAGGTCGAGCTCACCGGGGAGCAGGAGGCGCTGCTCGGGGTGGTGGACGGCGAGCGGACCGTGGAGGAGCTGGCCGAGGCCAGCGGGCTCGGCGAGTTCGACACCGGGAAGGCGCTCTACGGACTGATCCAGGCCGGCTTCGCCCACCGGGTCGGGCGCCGGCAGGCCGACGCCGTGGCGCCCGAGGATGTGAGCGAGGCCCGCAACCTCGGCGTCGCCTTCTACGAGACCTCCATGCTCGAGGACGCCGACCGGGAGTTCCGGCGCGTGCTGGACAGCGATCCCCACGATGCCACCGCCCGGCACTACCTGGCGCTCATCGCCCTGCGACGGGGTGATGCCGCCGAGGCCGTCCGCCGTCTCACGGCCCTGCTCGAGAGCGCCGGCCCCCGGGTGGGCGCGTTCCTGAACCTGGCCCACGCGCTGCGGCTCCAGGGCCGCTACGACGACGCCCTCAAGACGGTGGCCCAGGCCGAGGCCCGGGCCCCCGGCGATCCCCGGGTCCGCCTCGCCGAGGGCGCCACCCGGCTCTTCGCCGGCGATCTCCAGGGGGCCAGCCAGGTCCTCGAGCACTACCGGCGAGGTCTCGACCCCGACGCCCTGCCACCCGCCACCTACTACTACTGCGCCGCACTCACCGCCGCCGTGGACCACCGACTCGATCGGGCCGACGCCCTCCTGGAGGAGGGGCTCGGCGCGCACCCCGCCTCCGCGCCGCTCCACAACCTGGCCGGGAACGTGGCCGAGCGCCGGGCAGACATGACCGCGGCGGAGCGGGCGTACCAGCAGGCCGCCGAGGCCGACTCCACCCTCCCGCACCCCCACCGCAACCTCGGCGACCTGGCGTACCGCCGTGGGGTGGATGAGGAGGCCCTTGAGCACTACCGCCGGGCCGCCGAGCTGGCGCCGGAGCTCGGCGACGAGCTCTACACCCGCCTCGGGGACGTCCACTACCGGCGAGGCGAGCGGCAGGAGGCCATCGATGCGTGGCGGCAGGCCGTGGCGCTGAACCCCGACAACGAAACGGCCCGCAACCACCTCGAAGTCGTGGCACGTGCCACGAGCTAGGGCGACGACGCCGGCCCCGCGGCCCCCGGCCCGTTCCGGCCTCGCCGCCGCGTCGGCCCCGGCCTCCACCGCGCTGCGGCTGGCCGCCGCCTCCGGCCTCGCCGTCGCCCTCTGCCTCGCCGCCACACTCGTCTCGCCCGCCACCGTTTCCGCCCAGGAGACGCTCCGGGCCGGACCCGTGGCGCTGCACTTCTGGCCGGAGCAGCGGGCGCTGGCCGAGCGGGTCCTCGAGCGGCTGAGCCGGCAGGTGGCGCTCCCGGCGCTGCCACCGGACGTCCTGGCCGGTGACACCGTGGACGTGTGGCTCGCGCCCGACCCGGCCCGCTGGAACCGCCTCACCGGCGGCGCCGCCCCCGAGTGGGGCGCCGGGATCGCCGTGCCCGACTCGGCGTTCATCGTGCTCCCCACCTTCGACTGGGAGCGCACGCCACCCCACACCGTCTATAGAACGCTCCGCCACGAGCTGGCCCACGTGGCGCTCCAGCGGTACCTGGGCCCGGTCCGAACGCCCCGCTGGTTCACCGAGGGCTACGCCCAGTGGGCGGCCGGCGAGTGGCGGTGGGATGCGGCGTGGCAGCTGCGGCTGACGTTCCTGGGCGGCGCCTCGCCGCCCCTCGACTCCCTCACGCTGCACTGGCCCATCGGCGAGCTTGACGCCCGGATGGCGTACCTCCTGTCGGCCAGCGCCGTGGCGTACCTGGTGGAGCAGAGCGGCGAGCGAGGGCTCCGGATCTTCCTCGAGCGCTGGCGCGAGCGCCAGGACTTCGACGCCGCGTTCCGCGCCGTCTACGGCCTCACCGTCGGCCAGTTCGAGGAGGACTGGCGCGCCCACGTGAAGCGGAGCTACGGCTGGACCGTGCTCCTCGGCCAGTCGGCCTTCTTCTGGCTCGTGCTGGCCGTGGCCCTGGTCGCATTCTGGATCATCCGCCGGCGCCGTGACCGGGCCAAGATGGCGAAGCTCCGGGCCACGGAGCCCCCGGACGACCCGGCGTACTGGGAGACGGCGGCCGGCAGGCCCGGCGAGACGGGCCCCGGGGATGGCCCTGACCCCCCTTGAGCCTCCGGTCCCGAAAATCCGCGCTATTGCGCCCGGGGGTCCCCGGTAGCATCTCATAGCTACGGCTGGAGCCCCACAGCTGGTTTCACCGTACACCCGGGAGCAATGCATGTCTATTCGACGGCTCTGTACCCTCGGGCTGGCCGCGCTCATCGCCGTCGCCGCGCCAGCCTGTGACGACCTCGTAGATGCCATTGAAAATGGCGAGAACGGCAACGGCGAGAACGGGGTCCGCGAACTTGACACCGCGCTGTTCGGCGAGTGGCTCGCCATCAGTGATGTCCTGGTCAATGCCGCCGACGCCAGCCAGGAGATCGACGTCATCGCCGAGCTGGGCGTTTTCGTCCACGTTACGGTGGCCGATGACAGCACCATCGCCATCACCGAGTACTGGCCTGACGAAGGGTTCCACGAGATCGCGGGTACCTGGTTCACCTCCGGCTCCGACCTGGTAGTGGAGTTCGAAGGCGAGGACCCGGACACGGTGACGTACCAGGTGACGGGTGACAACCGGCTCGTGATCGGGCTCGGTGGCACCGATTGGGACTTCGACGACGACGGATCCGACGAGTCCGCCGTGGAGACCATCACCTTCAGATCGGCCGACCTCAGTCCCGATCCCGACCTGGAAGGGCCGTGGACGGCCGACAGCTTCGTCTTCGTCTCCGAGGATGACCCGTCGGTCACCATGGACCTCATCGCGCACGGTGGCGCCTTCGTCCTGACCGCCAACGCTGACGAAACGTACCACGTGGCGCAGCGCTTCCCGGACGGGGAGGGCGGCTTCGAAGAGAGCGAGGAGAGTGGGACGTACGTGGCCCTCGAAGGGCTGCTCTGGGTGGCCCCCGACCACTTGACCGACGAGATGTTCCTCATCCACTACGACGTGGACGGCGACACCCTCGTTCTTACCCTCTACGGCGACGAGTTCGATTTCGACGGGGACGGTGAAGACGAGGCGGCCACCATCGTCATCACGCTCCACGCGGGCGAGGATGAAGACGACGGGGACACCGGCGAGCTCGACCCCGAGCTGTTCGGCGAGTGGGTCGCCATCAGCGATGTCCACGTCGATGCCGCCGACAGCACCCGGCAGTTCGACCTGGTCACCGGGATCGGCACCTTCCTGCAGATCGGGTTCGTCGATGACGGCACCATCACGGTGGTCGAGCACACGCCCGGCGAAGAGTGGGTAGAGATAACCGGCACCTGGTACACCGTCGGTGACTCCGTCGCCGTGGACTTCCCGGGTGAGGACATGGAGATGGCGGTGTACGCCGTCACCGGGGAAGGCCGGCTCGTGGTCCGGTTCGATGACGCCGATTGGGACTTCGACGGTGACGGCACGGACGTGCCGACCATCGAGACCATCACCTTCGCGTCGGCCGACCTCAGTCCCGATCCCGACCTGGAAGGGACGTGGACGGCCGACAGCTTCGTCTTCGTCTCCGATGATGACCCCTCCACCTCGGTGGACCTCCTCGAGGACGGCGGCAGCATCACCGTGACCCTGAACGCCGACGGGACCTACCGCGTGGTCCAGAGCTGGCCGGACGGCGAGGGTGGCGTCGACGAGAGCGAGGAGAGCGGGTCGTACGTGGCCCTCGAGGGGCTGCTCTGGCTCATCCAGCCCGAGGCCCACGACGCGCCGCCCGTGCAGCTGTACGAAGTGGACGGCGAGACGCTGGTCATGACCGTCCCGAACGCCGAATTCGATTTCGACGGGGACGGTGAAGACGAGGCGGCCACCATCGTCATGACGTTTAGCCTGGAGGTGTAAGGCGAGCGGGATCCGGCTGTGACCCGCCCGGTCTTTTAAGGCCGGGCTTTGCGGCGTTGCGGGGAGGGATCGGCGGCTGGTTGGGAACCGCGCCGACCTTCCCCGCCCGCCCCCCCGTTGAACCTCGCGATCCCGAACACTAGATTCCGCCCCATGCCACAGTCCAAGCGCAAGGCCCCGAAGCACAAGC
>CAZSBL010000146.1:0-8575 GCA_964605205.1 uncultured Gemmatimonadaceae bacterium | reverse complement strand
TGCCGGGGGTGGTGGAGGCGGGGGCGTGGGCGGTCGGCTCGACCCCTTCCACACCGGCGGCGCGGACCTCGAGGGGGAGGTGCTTGAGGTGGATGGTCTGGCCCTCGCAGACGGTGGTGGCGAACTCGAGGGCGTTCTCGAGCTCGCGTACGTTGCCGGGCCAGGCGTAGCCCATGAGGGCGTCCATGGCGGTGGGGGCGAGGCGGAGGGCGCGGCCCCGGCTGGCGCCGATCCGGTGGAGGAGATGGCGGGTAATCACTTCGATGTCCTCGCGGCGCTCCCGGAGCGGCGGGATCTCGATGGGCACCACGCGGAGCCGATAGTAGAGGTCCTCGCGGAACCGGTTCTCCTGCACCGCCCGGGCCAGGTTCTCATTGGTGGCGGCGACGACGCGTACGTCCACCTTCCGGGTCTTCGTGTCCCCTACGCGCTCGAAGGTGTGCTCCTGCAGCGCCCGCAGGATCTTCGCCTGGAGCGGGAGGCTCATGTCGCCGACCTCATCGAGGAAGAGTGTGCCGCCATCGGCCAGCTCGAAGCGCCCGACCCGGTCCTTCACGGCGCCGGTGAACGCGCCCCGCACGTGGCCGAACAGCTCGCTCTCCAGCAGCTCCGCGGGGAGCGCCGCGCAGTTCACCGCCACGAACGGCTCGCCCGACCGCTGCGACGTGTCGTGGATCGCCCGGGCCACCAGCTCCTTCCCCGTCCCGCTCTCCCCCATCACCAGCACCGTCGAGTCCTGGTCCTTGAGCAGCTCGAACAGTCGGAAGATCCGCTGCATCGCCGCCGACCGCGCCACGATCCCGCCGTACGACGGCACCGGCGCGTCCTCCCCACCACTCTCCGGCCGCATCATCAGCACCAGACGCGCCTCGCCCACGTCGGCCGACGGATCCAGCGCACCCACCGTCAACGACACCGGGACCCGCTCCCCGCTCACCGGCTGCACGAACGCACGCAGCCCTTCCCGGCGACGCCCCGTCCGCAGCACCTCCCGCGCAACCCCGTTCGCACCGGTGACCTCCTCGTCCAGGAACCCCGCCAGCGGCTCGCCCACCAGCTCCGCCCGAGCCCGGCCCACTTCGTCCGCCAGCGCACCCGACACCCGAACCACCCGCAGCTCCGCATCCGCCAGCACGCACGTGCGCCCCAGCGCGTTCAGCAGCGTCTCCAGGTCTGGCTTCTCGTCGGGCATGGCTCCCCCGTGAAACGGAATGTTGAAACAAAGCGCACCGACGCCGGACGGACAAGGGGGCTCGGCGAGCGGAGCCCGCCTCGCAACCGGCGGCGCGAAAGACGCCCGGGCGACAGCGAAGGCGCCGCGGGCGCGCCGCATCAGGCCCGGGGAACGGTGGGAGCGGTCTTCGTCGGCGTCCGGGCCCCGGGCATCAGGCGGCCTGCGGCCGCAACCCGCCGGCCTGGCGGCCGGCAGCGGCTCGCCTTCGGCTCGCAGCGGGGCTCGGCGCTTCGCGCCTCGCAACCGGCGCCGGCCTGCGGCCGGACGCAACGGCTCACGGCTGCGCCGCTCGCAGGAGGGCGCGGACCGGCGGCCCCGCGAGGGTCGGCGCCCGGGGCGAGCGTAGCGAGCCCTCCTCTTGCGAGGAGCGCAGCTCCGAGCCCTTGCGAAGGCCGGAGGCCGAGCCGACTGCCGGAGCGAAGCGCAGGCGGGTTGCGAACGAAGTGAGCCGGTTGCGAGGCCCGCCAGGGCCGAGCCGTTGCGGGGCCGTGAGGCCCCGCCGGATGCCGGCGCAGCCGGCGTGATGCGAGGCCCGCAGCGCCGAGCCTGATGCGGCGCGTCCTGAACGCCTTCGCTGTCGCCCGGGCCCCGTTCGCGCCGCCGGTTGCGCGGGCGCAGCCCGCGCCCTCCTTGTCATCCTCCGTCCCGACCCGAACATTAGACCGTGAGCACTTACCGAATCTCTACTCCCCGGAGATCCCCTATGGTGAAGACCCCAGAGACAGAAGGCGGCGTGCAGGACGAAACGTCCGCCGGGATTGCCAGCCCGAAGAAGTCGTACGAGTTCACGGACCGCGAGAACGTGGTGATCCGCAAGACCGGCCAACGCAGCCGCTGGTGGGGTGCGGTGAGCGTGATCTGGGGGCTGGTGATGCTGGCCACGGGCGCCCTCGCCGTGGTCTGGCTGGAAGCGGGGCCGGGGGCGGTGGCGGTGGGCGCGATCTACGCGATCTCGGCGATCATCCCGCTCCTGATCGGATTGAACTTTCTCCGGGCCGGTCGCTCGTTCCTGGGCGTTGTGGAAACGGAGGGGCTGGACATCCCGCACCTGATGCGGGCGCTGGAGAGCCTCGGCTCGGCCCTGGGGATCCAGGTGGCCATGGCGGTGATCGGGATCCTGCTCTTCGCGCTGGGCGTCGCGGCGGCGTTCACGTTTCCGCTGCTGGCGGGGCCGATGGGCCTGCCGGGCTGAGGCAGCGGGGCTCGCCTTCGGCTCGCAACGGGCGCCGCGAAAGGCGAGCCGGTCTGGCGTTCGGGCCCCGGGCGCGGCGCAACACGCTCACTCCGTTCGCATCAGGCAGGGCTGCGCCCTGCAACAGGCTCGGCCCGCGGGGCCTCGCAGCGGCTCGCTTCGCTCGCAACAGGCGCCGCGAAAGGCGGATCGGTCTGGCGTCGGGGCCGCGGGCGCGGCGCAACCGGCGGGGCCCTTCGGGCCGCCGCACGGCCGCGAGCGCCCCTCACTTGCGAGGGCGCAGCCCGAGCCCCATTGCGAGCCGCAGGCGAGCCTGTTGCCCGGCCGCCAGGCCGGGCCGCTGCGTCGGCCCTGAGGCCGACGCCTGTTGCGAAGGCGCAGCCTGAGCGTGTTGCCCGCGCAGCGGGCCTGTTGCGGTGGCCCGCAGGGCCGTCGCCTGTTGCGAGCAAGAGGCTCGCCCCTTCGCCTCAGCCGATCCGCCTCGCCGCCCGCTCGGCCAGCGCTGCGATCGTAAGCGACGGGTTCACCCCCGGGTTCGCCGACACGGCGGAGCCGTCGACCACGTAGAGCCCCGGGTAGTTCCACACCTGGTGGTCGGCGTCGATGACGCCGGTCTCCGGGCCGTCGCCCATGACGCACCCGCCCAGGAGGTGGGCGGTGGTCGGCGTGCCGGCCAGCGTCTCCATGATGAAGCTGACGGGGTAGCCGTCGACTTCGGCGGCGATCTCTTCGGCGATCTCGGTGGCCTCGGGGATCGCGGCCCGGGGAGGCTTCCCGGTCGATGCGTCGGTTGTGATCGCGCCCGTGGGGCCCCGGAGCCGGAGCCGGAGGTGGCTGTCATCGGTGCTCATGTAGAGGAGGATCATGGTCCGTCGCGCCCAATCGCGGACGAGCCAGCTCCGCAGGGTGCGCACCGGGTGGCGGAGCACCCTGCGGAGCGCCGCAGCCAGGCGGCGGGCCAGCGTCTCCCCCGGCGCGTGCGGCGCCTGGAGCACGCGCAGCACCCCGGAGCCCTTCGGGTACCGCACCGGCTCGAGAGTGGAGCGCTCCCCGGTGCGGAGGATCGACGTGATGGCCACACCGTCCGCCATCTCCCGCTCCGGCGCAACGATCCCCATGAGCACCTCGGAGTTGGTCCGGACGAAGTCGCCGAGCCGGGGCGACAGCTCCGGCAGCCCCGCGGGGTCGCGGCGCATCCGGAGGAGGAGCGGGACGGTGCCGAGCACCCCACCGGCCAGGACCACCCTCGGGGCCCGGTAGACCCGTCGGCGACGGAACGGCCACGGTCCGGCCTTCGACTCCACGACGTACCCGTCGCCCCGGGCTGCCCGGCGGACCGCCGTCACCTCGGTGTCCGCCCGGATCTCCAGTCCCCGCCTCTCGGCCAGCCAGAGGTAGTTCCTGTCCAGCGTGTTCTTCGCGTTGTACCGGCACCCCACCATGCACCCGCCGCAGTGGACGCACCCCGTCCGGTCCGGCCCCTCCCCGCCGAAGTACGGGTCCGGCACCGTCTCCCCCTCCGTGCCGAAGTGGACGCTCACGGTGGTCGGCGTGTGCTCGGCTTCGAGCCCCCGGCGACGGGCCACACCGGCCACCACATCGTCCGGATAGGTGTGGAACGGGACCGCCTCGGCGCCGAGCATCCGCTTCGCCGTCCGGTAGTGGGGCTCCAGCTCGGCCCGCCAGTCGCCCAGGTCGCTCCACGACGCCGCCGTGAAGAACCCGCCCCGGGGCTCCTGGAGCACGCCGGCGTAGATCAGCGACCCGCCTCCGACCCCCACACCCGACAGCGCCGTCAGGTGCCGCAGGAACGTCATCCGGAAAGGACCCCGAAGCCCCAGCCGCGGACGCCAGAGCCACCGGCGCAGGTTCCACGAGCTCCGCGCGAAGTCCTCCGCCTCGAAGCGGCGTCCCTTCTCCAGCAGCAGCACCCGGTGCCCCGCCTCCACCAGGCGAAGCGCCGTGACGCTCCCGCCGAAGCCGGAGCCAACGATGATGAAGTCGTAGTCGCTCATGTGGTATGGCTGGAGGGATCCCCCGATCCAATCTATCCCGTGGACCCGCCCCGGGCACGCCCCCCTGACCCTGGCCCTGGCCCTGGCCCTGGCCCTCGCCCTGGCCCTGGCCCTGGCCCTGGCCCTCGCCCTCGCCCTGGCCCTGGCCCTGGCCCTCGCCCTCGCCCTAACCCTGGCCCTCATCCCCTCATCGCGCGCCGCAGGCGCGCCGTAGTACTTTGCGAACGAAAACCCGCCGGGCGCTGTCTAAGCGAGTGGACCTGCAACCGAACGGAACGACCTGCACGTGGAACCAGGAAGCCTCTTCTCCGAGCTCAAGCGACGCCGGGTATGGCGCGTCGCCGGCGGCTACATCCTGGTGGTGTGGTTGGCCGTGGAGATCGTGGTGGAGACGTTCCCGCTCCTGGGCGCGCCCGACTGGATCCCGCGCCTGGTGGTGGTGGTGGCGTTCGTGGGCTTCCCGATTACGGTGATGCTCGCCTGGCTCTTCGATGTCACGCCGGACGGCGTGGTCCGGACCCAGCCGATCGAGGAGGGTGAGGCGGCGCCGTCGACCCCGAAGGCATCGTCGGAGCGGGTGGTGGTGCAAGCGGGGCCGGCGCGGCTGGCCGGCGTGTTCGGAGCCGGGATCCTGGTGGCGCTGGTGGGCTTCGGCGCCTACAGCATGGTGAATCCGGGGGCCCTGGTGCGGCCCGAAACGATCCAGTCCATCGCCGTGCTCCCGTTCGCGGACCTCAGCCCCGACGGAGACCAGGGCTACTTCGCCGATGGCGTCACCGAGGAGCTGATCAACCGGCTGGCCCGGCTCGAGGAAGTCCGGGTGGCGGGCCGGGCCTCGTCGTTCGCGTTCCGGAGCCGGGAGACGCGGCTGGAGGAGGTCAGCGAGCGGCTGGGCGTGGAAGCGGTGGTGGAGGGCAGCGTGCGCCGGTCCGGCGACCGGCTCCGGGTCACCGTGGAGCTGACCGACGTGGCCAGCGGGTTCCAGATCTGGTCGGACAGCTACGACCGGACGGTCGACGACATCTTCGCCATCCAGGACGACATCGCCACGGCCATCTTCGCGGCGCTCCAGGTACAGCTGGCGCCGGAGGGCTCGCGGCTCCGGGCCGGCACGTCCAGCGTGCGCGCCCACGACGCGTACCTCCTGGGGCTCGCCCGCTGGCACGGCCGCACCGAGACCGACCTCCGCCGCGCCCTGGAGTACTTCCATGAGGCGGTGGCCGAAGACGAGAGCTACGCCCCCGCCCACGCCGGGATCGCCCTGACCTACGCGGTGCTCCCGGCCTACACCGACGTGCCCACCGACGTGGCGGCGGAGCGGGGCTCGGCCGCCGCGGCCCGGGCGCTGGCGCTGGATGCCCAGCTGGCCGAGGCCCACGCCGCCATCGGTCAGATCGCCCAGGCGCTGGAGTGGAACCTCGAGGCCGCGGAAATGGCCTACCGTCGGGCGCTGGAGTTCCAGCCGAACTACGCCACCGGGCACCAGTGGTACGCCGAGACGCTCATCATGATGGGCCGGTTCGTGGAAGCCGAGCGGGAGCTGGAGCGAGCCGAGCAACTCGACCCCCTCGCCGTCGCCACCCGGAACACCCGGGCGTACCTGCACGTGGCGCGCCGGGAGCTGGACGCGGCCCGGGCCGCATACGAAGGACTCCTGGTGGACAACCCCACCTACACCCTGGGGCACACCGGGCTGCTCCTGACCTGCCTCGCGGCCGACTGCCACGACGCGGCGCGCGCCGCCGCCCGCTCCGCCTACCCGGAGTCCGTGGCCACGGCGGTACTGGACGTGGTGGACGCCGATGGCGATCCATCGCTGCGGGACCGGGCGCTCGCGTCGCTGGCCACGCTGGACGGGACGCTCCCGCCGGCGCAGCTCGCCCTCTTCCACGCGGCACTCGCCAACCGCGACGGCGCCCTCGAACGGCTGGAGCGGGCATACCAGGAGGGGGTGGACCCGAACCTCCCGTTCTTCCTGGTCCACCCCCTCTTCGATCGGCTCCGGCGAGACCCTCGCTTCGAGACCATGGCCGACGGGCTCGGGATCGAGGCGCCGCTGGCCGGGCTGGCCCGGTAGCCGGCTCCGCTCAGCCTGCGACCTCCTTCTCCGCCGTGGGCGCTCCCACACCCGCGGGCCGGTACAGGAGGACCGGCACGTTCGCCCCCCGGATCACGCTCTCGGCCACGCTGCCCAGGACCAGCCGGCGCAGCCCACCCCGGCCGTGGGTGGCCATGGCGACGAGGTCCACCTCGTCGCGGCGCGTCTCCCGCACGATCCCGGCGGCGGCGTTGCCCTGCTCCACCACCCGCGTGTCCACCGGGCCCATCTCCTCGGGGATCCGGCTTCGCACGTCGCGCAGGAACTCCTCGGCGGCCTCGGCCGAGCGGTCGCCGGGTCGGAAGACCCGGGTGAGCCCCCGTCGAGTCACGACCTCGACCAGCGAGAGCCGGGCACCCGTGGCCCGGGCGAACTCCACCGCCGGCGTCAGCACCTCCTCGGAGAACGAGGAGCCGTCCAGCGTCACCAGCATCCGGCGGATCGGCAGCAGCTCCACGCCAGCGTGGCAGACCAGGATCGGTACGCCGCCGCCCCGCACCAGCTCGGTGACTGTCCGGTTCAAACCCTCCAGATGGACATCCTCCGCCGGAGCCACCACCAGGACCGACTCGCCTTCCTCACGGAGCGAGCGGGCCAGCGGGGCGTGGACCACCCGACTCGACACCGTCTGCTCCGGCTCCCTCGCCGCCACCTCATCGGCCAGCTCCGCCAGCCACTGGACTTCGCGGGCCTCCGCTTCCAGGTCCCGCTCGTCCCACGACTCCACCACCCCCTGGTACCGGTACTGGGGCAGCCCCTCCAGCTCCTCCGGCGCCTCCTGCGGATGGTGGACGTGGAGGAGCGTCAGCTCACACCCCAGCTCCCGCGCAAGCGGACACGCCTGGATCAGCGAGTCCGTGGCGCCCTCCTCGATGGGGACGATGATCCGGTCGTACATGGGCTCCCCCTGCGGTGCACACGGTTTGGATTGACCCACTGTATCATGGCCAGCCGTCACGCGCGTGTCTGTCGGAAATTGCTTGGTTTGCGTGTGGGGAATAGAACTGAGATCTCAGAGCTGAGAGCTCAGTGCTCCTCTCAGATCCGAGTTGCGACGCCGCCCCGCCACGCCTACCCTCCCGGCATGCCGACACCCGCCGTTCAGGACTACCTCAAAGCCATCTTCCAGCTGGCGGAAGGGGCCGAAGACGCCGCCATCGGCACCTCCGCCATCGCGGACCGGCTGGGCGTGGCGCCCGCCTCCGTCACGGGCATGCTCAAGCGCCTCGGCGAGCAGGGGCTGGTCGAGCACGAGCGCTACCAGGGCGCCCGATTGACCCCGCAGGGCCGCCGGGAGGCGATCCGGATGATCCGCCGCCACCGGGTCCTCGAGCTCTTCCTGGTGGAGGTCCTCGGCTATACCTGGGACCAGGTCCACGTGGAGGCCGAGACGCTGGAGCACGCCGCCTCCGACACGCTCATCGACCGGATGGCCGCCGCCCTGGGCGACCCCGAGGCCGACCCCCACGGCCACCCCATCCCCAGCCCCGCCGGCCAGCTGGCCGCCCCCGAGCTGCCCACCCTGGCGGAGCTCGATACTGGCGCCACCGCCACCCTCCGCAGCGTAAGCGACGAGGACGCCGCAGCGCTCCGCTACCTGGCACGCCTCAACCTGATCCCCGGCGTCGAGATCCAGGTCCTCGAGCGGACGCCGCTGCGTGGTCCGCTCCGGGTCCGGGTCGGGGAGACCGAGGAGCGGCTCGGGATCGAGCTGGCCGAGCGGCTCCTGGTCGAGCCTTCGGAATAGACAGGTAAACCCGAGCCCGGGACGGCTCCCGGGGGCTTGGGCGGGGCGAACGCCCGGTTAACCGCGGAGACGCGAAGGCGCGGAGCATACGCGGAGTTTCTTCTTTTTGTTGCGGCAAGGCGGCGTGGCCGGCGGAGCAGCGGGATGCCGGCGAGGCCGCCTTTCCGGGCGGAGAACGTCCCCCCCAACGCAGAGCTCGCGTCTTCCGCCGCCCAGCCTGCCCTGCCCGGATCCAACTCAAAAGAAGTTCTCCGCGGGTGCTCCGCGCCTCCGCGGCTCCGCGGTTGCG
>CAZSBL010000145.1:0-8639 GCA_964605205.1 uncultured Gemmatimonadaceae bacterium | reverse complement strand
CGTGGAGCGCGTTGAAGAGGAGCTTGAAGGTGCCCCGGGGCTGGCCCCGGAACTGGGGCCGGAAGCCGAACAGGACCACGTCGCCGGCTCCGAGCCGCACACGCACCAGCCCGGCCCGACCGCCCAGGGCGTCTTCACCGAGGGCCCAGCCGCTCAACACGGCGTCCTCATCGGCGTAGCGTGTGACCACCTCCACGTCGGGCCCCGTGGCGGCGAACGCGGCGCTGCGGACGAACGACGCGGCCGCCTCTTCCGGCATCCCGTAGGCCAGGGGGTGGTCGGTGTCGACGTGCATCCGGATCAGCGTGCCGGGCACGAAGAAGCGCTCGGAGGGCAGCCCGTCCACCACGTTCCGGACGGGCAGTCCCAGCTGCTCGATCAGGAGCTGGGTGGAGCCGTCGAAGGCCACGAGGCGGCCGCCGGCCTCGACGTACTCCTTGAGCCGGAGCATCCCCTGGAGCCCGATCCCGCCCACCAGCGAATCGGGTCTCGACCCGGGGTCGTAGCCGTGCAGGATCCCGTCAGGCCGCTGGTCCGGGATGATGATGGCGTGGTAGCCGGACAGGTCCGCGCCCCGGATCTGGGCGTCGTGGAGCGTGTCCACCGGGAAGCCGTACGTGTCCATGACCCACCGGGTCCACCCCTCATCCATGTTCGCCTGCCACGACTTGTAGATCCCGATCCGGAGGGGCTCCATGGCCCGGAGCTCCACGTCCGGCGCCCGGCGCAACCCCCGGATCTCGACGCCGAGCTCGGCGGCCAGCTCCTGGAGCATATCGGCTTCGACGTCGCGGATGACGTACGCCCCGGCGGGGGTGTCATCCACTGCCCCGGTGGCGATGCTCACCGAGGCGCCCGCCGCCAGCAGGCGGTTGACCGCCACGGCCGCGGCGTTGGATCGGGCGGACAGGAGCCAGCGGTCGCCCCGGCCGGCCACGGCCCCCGGCCACGGCTCGGCCCGGTCGACGGGCTCCAGCGCGTCGGTCTCGAACGGCTGGTCGATCCGCACGGTCCGTACGTGCATCTGGATCGGGAGCGTCCACCCGGAGACATCGTACGGGGTGTCCGGCGGCCCACCGGGGTAGACCCGCATGTCCGGGTAGACCTGGGGCTCGAGGAGGTCCATGAGGTGGGGCCGGAAGGCCTGCCCCGCCAGCACCACGTAGCTGCCCTCCGGATACCGCTCCCCGCCCGCCCGGAACGCCCCCGTGGCCCGATGGACCTCAACACCCCCTCGTCGAAGCACGTTCAGCATGTCGGCGGCCTCCATGGGGTTCCACTGCTCCGGCGGCACCACGTACGCGAACGGGCCGCCCGACTCACCGGCCTCGATGGCCTCGCGCCCCATCCGCCAGATGTTGAGCAGCCAGTCCTCCCGCAGCTCGGATGCGATGTCCAGGACCGCCATGTCACCGGTCATCATGTACTCCATGGCGTCGCGCAACCGGAACCAGCCGCCGAGCCACGGGTCCGGGTAGAATACGCTGGGCGCCGTCGCCGGCAGGGTGCCCCGGACGAGGTCCGGCAGCGACGACGGGGGCGTGTACCGGGGCGCCACTTCCCGGTGCGCCGTCTCCGTCAGGATCCCCACCATGTTGTGGAAGTACGGCGCGGTGCGCATCCCGCCGTTCCACCACATGTCGAAGGCGATCCGGGAGATGGCGCCGGGCTTGTCCTCCTCGCTGAAGCGCTGGCCCATGGCGTTCCCCACCGTGTTCACGCCCCGCACCACCAGCGGCGGGATGTGAGGGTTCACCGGGTCGGCGAAGGGCGGGATGAAGATCCGGGACGGCCACGGCGCCGTTTGATGCTGGTTGTAGACGATCTGCGGGTACCAGCGGTTGTAGATGATGTCGGCCACGGCCCGGGACTCCGGCTGCGTCAGCATGAACCAGTCCCGGTTGTTGTCGTGGCCGGTGTAGAACTGGTAGAGGACGGGCGGACTCGAGCTCTCCCATCGGGTGCCGATGCTCTTCTCCGTCCAGTCGGCCACGATGTCCAGGCCGTCCGGGTTCATGACCGGCATCAGCAGCAGCACCACGTCATCCCGGATCCGGCGCATCTCCCGGGTCTCCTCACCGGCCACCCGATACGCCAGCAGCGGTGTGTGCTGCGCGCCCGCCCGCTCCGTGGCGTGGAGCCCACCGTCGATCCAGACCACCGCCTTCCCGATCTCCGCCCGCGCCCGCGCTTCCTCCGGCGAGAACCGGCCCCGGGCCAGCCCTTCCGCCGTCTCACGGATCGACGCCAGGTTCGCGATGTTCTCCGCGCTCGAGATGTAGGCGACGATCATCGGCCGGCCCAACACGCTCTCCCCGATCTCCTCGACCACCACCCGGTCGCTCGCCGCGTCCAGCATCCGGAAGTACTCCAGGATCTGGCCATTCGTGGCCATCCGGTAGTCCGCACCGGGCTCGAACCCGAAGGCGTCGCGCGGGTGCGGGATGTCGGCGAACGAGTGGGTCTCCCACGCCGGCAGCGTCATTGGCGGCGGCTCGGGCTGCTGGGCGGTGGCGACGGCCGGGAGCAGGAGTCCGGCCAGGAGGGCGAGGATCGGCTTGGATCGCATCATCTCTTCTCGGTGCATGTGGAGTGGAACCGGGCCCAACAATAGGACGGTCGGGTGGGCGACCGCCAGCCGAAGGGGGCACGCGGCGCTTGCGCAGCGCCCCCGAGGCTGATTACATAGGTGATTCTACCCCTCTTCTTCTGCTCGGCTCGACGACCCGGGTCCGAGCGCTCTCTGCACAGGCCGATTCCCATGCACACCATCGTCCGCGCCGCAGCCTTCGCCCTCGTGGCGGCCGCTCTGGTCGGGTTCGAAGACGCCCGGGAGGGGATCACCGCCGACGAGATCCGGGCCCATCTGTATTTCCTCTCCCAGGACGAGCTCCGCGGCCGTGCCCCCGGCACCCGGGGCGCCGCGCTGGCCGCCGAATACATCAAGAGCCAGTACCTGCGCATGGGGCTCCAGCCGGTGGACGGGAGCTATTTCCAGGACGTCCCCCTCACCGGGATCACCACCGACCCCACCACCGTATCGCTGGCGTTCGAGAGCGATGAAGGCCGGATCCAGGCCGACTACCCGTCGGAAACCGTCATCTGGCCGGGTCTCGCCAGGACGTCCATCCAGCTCACCGGCGAGATGGTCTTCGTGGGGTACGGGATCGATGCCCCGGAATGGAGCTGGGACGACTTCGATGGCCGGGACCTGAACGGCAAGGTCCTGGTCTTCCTCGTGGGCGATCCGCCGGCGCCGCCGGACGAGCCGGATCTTTTCGATGGTCGGGATCTGACGCACTACGGCCGCTGGACCTACAAGTTCGAGGAGGCTCGCCGCCGCGGCGCCACGGGCGCGATCATCATTCACACGGATGAGGCAGCCGGCTACGACTGGAGCGTGGTACGCAGCTCGTGGACCGGCGAGCAGCTGGTGCTCCCCGACCCCATGGAGGCGCCCCCCCTCGTGCTCAAGGGCTGGGTCGGCCGCGAGCTGGCCCAGCGCGTCTTCTATCAGGCCGGGTTCAACCTCGACGAGCTCTTCGTCCGGGCCGCCCGTCGTGACTTCACCCCCGTCGCCACCGGCGTCACCGTGCGGGCCCGGCTCAACAGCCGCAGCCGGGAAGTGGCCGCCCGCAACGTGATCGGGCTGCGGCCCGGCAGCGATCCGACCTCGGCGGAGGTGGTGGTCTTCACCGCCCACTACGACCATCTCGGCGTCGGCGTTCCCGTAGACGGCGACTCCATCTACAACGGCGCCTACGACAACGCCAGCGGCGTCGGGATACTCCTGGAAGTGGCCGAGGCCTTCGCCGCCCTTGATGAGGCGCCCCGCCGGAGCGCCGTATTCGTGGCCACCACCGCCGAGGAGACCGGGCTCCTCGGGGCACGGTACTACGTGCAGAACCCGCCGTTCCCCACCGAGAACACCGTCGCCGCCTTGAATATCGACGGGGCCAACCTGTGGGGGGAGACCGACGACGTGGTTGCCCTCGGCGCCGACCGCTCGACCCTCGGAGATTTCCTCCAGCCACGGGCCGAGGAGATGGGGCTCCGGGTGCGGAACGACCCGCAGCCGGAAAAGGGCGGGTTCTTCCGCTCCGACCACTTCCCCTTCGCCCTCGCCGGCGTGCCCGTGCTCTACCTCCGCCACGGCCTCGACTACCGCGGCCGGCCCGCCGGCTGGGGCGACCTCATGATGCAGCGGTGGTCCGCCGAGCACTACCACCAGCCCTCCGACGAGTACAGCCCCGAACTGGACCTCGCCGGCGCCGTTCAGCAGGCCCGGCTGGTCTTCAGCGTGGGCTACGACGTGGCCGACAGCGACCGGCGACCCATGCTCCTCAAAAACTAAAGTCCCGTCGGCAGCTCCAGGAACGTCCACTCCAGACCGAACCGCGCTTCCAGGTGCTCGGCCAGCGCCCTCACGCCCCACGTTTCCGTGGCGTAGTGCCCGCCGTAGTACAGATTCAGCCCGCCCTCATCGGCATCGAAGTACGTGTGATGCGAGCCCTCGCCGGTGATCAACGCGTCCAGACCCGCCGCCAGCGCTTCCGCCACGAAGCTCCCGCCACCGCCGGTCAGCACACCCACCCGCTCCACCGTATCCGGACCGCCCGGGATCAGCTTCACCGGCCCGCCCAGAAGATCATCGAGCCGGGCCGTCAGCGTCTCCCGCTTCAACGGGAGCGTGCCCCACACGCCCAGCGGGGCTCCCTCGTACTCCCCGAACCGACCCTCCACCTCCAGCCCCAGTTGCCGGGCCAGCACCGCGTTGTTCCCCACCTCCTCGTGCACATCCAGCGGGAGGTGCGCCGCGTACACCGCCAGGCCGCCGTCGAAGAGCGCCTTCAACCGACGGTACCGTCGTCCCGTCACCGGACGGTTCCCGTTCCAGAACAGCCCGTGATGCACCAGGAGGAGATCGGCGCCGACCTCCACCGCGCCTTCGATCGAAGCCAGCGTCGCGTCCACCGCCACCGCCAGACGCGCCACCGGGCCCGGCGCCTCCATCTGGAGCCCGTTCAGCGCGTTCCGGTAGTCCGGTACCTCGTCGATGGCCAGGTACCCGTCCAGGTACGCCACCAGCTTCTTCAGCTCCATCGCCACGGCCGTACCTCCCCGTCGCGGCGCTGTGGAAAAGTACCCCCTACTTATCCACAACGTGATGTGAACACGTAGACAAACGACCGTAAACTGTTGCTGTAAGGCAACTTACTAAACCAGCTTTGCGTGTGGATAAGTTTCGCCTCCGGCCCGAACGACGGGTGGCCCCGAATCGAGCCGGGACCGCGACACACGCCAGCGCTCCTGAGAGAAGAGGGGCTGGATCGGGTCAGGAGCCGCCGCTGCGCACGGCGTGCGGCTCGGTCACATCGCTGGCACCGTGGATGCTGCCACCGATGGCCTGGGCGGAGGGCTGGCCGGAAACCTCGCCGATCTGGACCATGCCATTCACCTTGCCACCTTCCTCGAGCTTGATCCGCCGGGCCTGGATCTGACCTTCGATGACGCAGGTGGCCTGGAGCTCGAGGCGGGACTCGGCGATAATGGAGCCGGTGACGCGGCCGCCGATGACGGCGTCCTGGGTGGTAATGTCGCCGTCGACCACGCCGTCCTTCCCCACCACCACGGCCTTTCCGGCCCGGACGGTCCCCTCGACGCTGCCTTCGATCCGGAGCGTGCCCTCGGTATCGCAGTCCCCGATGACCTGCATACCGGGTCCGATAATGGAGATCACGCCTTCCTTGCCGGGCTGGGCCCCGCTCTCTTCGTTCTTTGCCATCTGGTCCACCATAGCTCGTTGGTATGCGTCAGGACGGCTGGCGCACGAACGCCAGCGGGTCCACCGGCTCGCCGTTCCGGCGCACCTCGAAGTGGAGGTGCGGTGCCGTGGAGCGGCCCGTCGATCCGCTCAGGGCGATCACCTCGCTGCGCTCGACCGGATCGCCGATCCGAACAAAGATACGGGAAGCGTGCCCGTACATCGACTGCAGCCCGTCGCCGTGGTCGATGAGGATGTAGTGGCCGTAGACCTCATCGACGCCGGCGTCCTGCACCGTGCCGGCGCCGGCCGCCCGGATGTAGCTGTCCGCCGGGACGGCGATATCCAGGCCGGGATGGTTCCCGTCTTCACCGGCCACCCGCCCCTGGGTGATGAAGCCCGGCTGCGTCAGCGGCCACGCCGAGGGGAGACCGTTCTCCGCCGTCGTGGTCGCCTCGCCGGTCCCGTCCGGCCGCAGCGGCGGCAGCGACACTTCCTGCGGACCCTGCGAGCCCTCCACTCCCAGCAGCTGCCGGACCCGCTCGTACTGCTCCTCCGCCAGCGCCAGGTTCCGGGCCAGCTCCGTGACCTGCGCCCGCTCCGCCTCCAGCCGCGCCACCTCCGCCTCCAGCCCCGTGACCCGCGCCGCCTGCGTGGCGATGAACCACCACGAAGACACCATCACCACGAACACCACCAGCAGCAGAAGCCCCACGCCCAGAAGAACCTTCAGCAGACCGTACGAGATCTCGTACGTCCGCGTCTCCAGGTCCCCGTGCGGGACGATGATGAACGACATCCGCCGCTTGTCCGACATCGGTTACGACACCACCTCCACCGCCGGCTTCCCCACCAGCAGCTCGAAGACCCGCTCGAAATCCTCCGCGTGGTAGAACGATACCTCGATCCGACCCTTCCCGCTCCCCCGCGTCTCCTTGATCTTCACCTGCGTCCCCAGCACCCGCTCCAACTCCGTCTCCAGCGCCTTCACCGCCGGGTCCGACTCCGGCTTCTTCGACGACGACTTCTTCGCCGCCGGCTTCGCCTTCCGGACCCGCGACTCCGTCTCCCGCACCGACCAGTCCTTCTCCACCGCCTGCTTCGCCAGCTCCGCCATCCGCCGGCTCGACGGCGCCCCGAGCAGCGCGCGAGCGTGCCCGGCCGTCAGCGATCCGTCTTCAACCAACCTCCGAACTGAAGCGGGTAACTGCAAGAGCCGCAACGTGTTAGCCACCGTGGACCGGTCCCGACCCACCGCCTCCGCCACCTCCTTCTGCGACAGACCGAACTCGTCCACCAGCTGCTGGTAGCCCTGCGCCTCCTCCATGGCGCCGAGCTCCGAACGCTGCAGATTCTCCACCAGCGCCAGCACCAGGAGCGTGCGATCATCCACGTCCCTGACCAGGGCGGGCACGTCCTTCCACCCCAGCCGCGTAACGGCGCGCCAACGGCGCTCCCCCGCCACCAGCTCCCACCGATCGGTGCCCCGACGGTTGCCGGCCGGCCGGACCACTATGGGCTGGAGCAGCCCGTTCTCCTTGATCGACCCCGCCAGCTCCACGAGGGCCTCTTCGTTGAACTCCCGCCGAGGCTGGAAGGGATTGGGGTGTACCGCGGAGACGGGGACGCTGCGGGCTTCCGTGCCGCCGGCCTCGTCGCCCAGGTACTCGCCCAGGAGCGCGCCGAGCCCCTTGCCGAGCCGGTCCTTCTTCGCCATGGGGCTCAGGACCCGGTGGCCGGCTCCGAGGAGCCGGGCGGCGAGCGGCGATCGTCGCGCTTGATGATCTCCCGGGCCAGCGCCAGATAGGCCTGGGCCCCGGCGGAAAGGATGTCGTAGAGGACGATGGGCTTGCCGAAGCTCGGGGCCTCGGCCAGCCGCACGTTGCGGGGGATCACCGTCTGGAAGACCCGGTCGCCGAAGTACTCCTTCGCCTCGTCGGCCACCTGCCTGGACAGGTTGAGCCGCTGGTCGAACATGGTCAGCAGCACCCCATCGATCTGCAAGTGCGGGTTGAGGTTACGCTGCACGAGCCGGACCGTGTTCAGGAGCTGGCTGAGCCCCTCCAGCGCGTAGAACTCGCACTGGATCGGGATCATCACCGAGTCCGCCGCCGCCATGGTGTTCAGCGTCAGCAGCCCCAGCGACGGCGGGCAGTCCACCAGCACGTAGTCGTACTCGTCACGGACGCCCTCGATCTGCCGACGCAGCACCAGCTCCCGGTCCGGCGTGTTGACCAGCTCCACCTCGGCACCCACCAGGTCCCGGGTCGATGGCACCATGTCCAGGTACGGGAAATGGACCTCCTTCCGCGCCACCGCCGGCACCGCCGCACCCTCCACCAGCACGTCGTAGACCGACTGCTCGAGCTCACCCCGCTCGATCCCCATCCCGCTGGTGGCGTTCCCCTGGGGGTCGATGTCGATGATCAGCGTCTTCTTCTCAGCGACCGCGAGACAGGCGCCGAGATTGATGGCCGTCGTCGTCTTCCCGACGCCGCCCTTCTGATTCGCGATGGCGATGACCCGTGACATTCGTGCCGAGGTTCCGGTGAAATGATGGGGAGAGTGCCGCGCCCGTGAATATACGTGTGCGAAGCGACCCTGGAAACCCGCACGATGGACGCGAGGTGTTTCACGTGAAACAGTGACAAACGGGAGGCCGGCTCCCGGGGGCTTGGGCGGGGCGGGCGCCTGGTCAACCGCGGAGACGCCGAGACGCGGAGCGTACGCGGAGTTTTTCTTTTGGGCTTGTTCTCCAAATTTGTTGGGGAGTGAACGGGTGAACCGCTCTCACACCGGAAGACGCGGAAGACGCCGACTCCGCGGCGGAGTCTGTTGAAAAGGGTCTTCGACATCTGGAGTGGGTGAAACGGAG
>CAZSBL010000144.1:0-8651 GCA_964605205.1 uncultured Gemmatimonadaceae bacterium | reverse complement strand
TCCCTCCGCGGATCGGCTCCCTCCGCGGATCGGCTCCCTCCGCGGATCGGCTCCCTCCGCGGATCGGCTCCCCTCGCGGATCGGCTCCCCTCGCGGATCGGCGCTCCCACGCCCCGTCCGGCTCAGGGGCGCGGCCACCGTCCCCGGAGCCGGGCCACGACCACGGTCCCCACCGCCAGCACCACCACCAGCGTGGTCAGCCAATCGCCCCAGCGGGTGAAGAGGGTCAGCTCGTTGGTGGTGTAGACGGTGTCCACGCGGACATCGGGGTCGAAGAGCGGGGTACGCTGGTAGCTGCGGCCCAGGGGATCGACGAACATGGAGATGCCGGTGTTGGCGGCCCGGGCCACGCCCATGCGGTTCTCGATGGCCCGCATGACCATGTGGGACGGGTGCTGCCAGAGGGCGTTGCTGCGGGAATACCACGGCTCGCGGCCGTACCAGGCGTCGTTGGTGAGGTTGACCAGGAAGTCGGCGCCGTCCCGGCGGTACTGTGCGCTCAGCTCGGCGAAGATGGACTCGTAGCAGATCAGGGCACCGAACCCGCTCCCGTTCCCGGCCCGATACACGTCCTTGGTCAGGCCACGGCCGAGGCCGCCGAAGTACTGGAAGTCGATGATGCCCATGAGCCAGTTCGGGTCGATGAACGGAACCCGCTCGACGAACGGCACCAGGCGTCGTTTGTCGTAACGGGGTTCCCGGGTCCCGGCGGCGTCCACCACGAACGCCGAGTTGAAGGCCACTCGCCGCTCGCCGCGGTCCACGCCGTAGGCCCCCGTCAGGATCGGGGCCCCGGCCTTCCGGCTGAGGTCGCGGGTGTGGCGGATGATGGACGGGCTGCGGGCGAAGTCCACCGGGAGCGCCACTTCCGGCCACGCCACCAGGTCGAGCTCCTCGCCGAGCACCTGGCCCGTGAGGTTGGTCAGGGCGGTCACCGAGCTGTCGATGGCGGCGGCCCGGTCCATCTTCAGGTCCTGCGGGATGTTCGGCTGGACCACGGCCACCCGCGCCGTCGGATACATGTCGATGGTGTTGTAGCGGACGATGCCGTACGCGGCGGGTACGACCACGAGCACCCCGAGCACCGCCGCCAGCCGCCGCAGCGGGCGCCCGTCCCGGTAGCGCAGCACCATCATGGCCAGGAGCCCGTTGACGGCGGCGACCCAGACGGTCAGGCCGCGGCTGCCCACCAGGTCGGCGGCGCCGGCCAGGGCGGGAAACGGGGCCAGGGCGGCGCCGAGCCCGAGCCAGGGGAACGCCAGGTCGCCGAGGTGGCCCTGCACCCATTCCAGGGTGGGCCAGAAGAGGGTGGCCAGGACCACCAGCGAGAGCCCGGACCGCTCCCGGACGTAGTGCACCGTCCAGGCGAACACGGCGGTGAAGGCGGTCAGCACCGCCACGATGCTCAGGTACGCCGGGATGGCCATGAACGAGTAGTAGATCAGGGCCACGGCAAACCAGTAGAGCTGGATCCCGAAGTAGACGGCGCCGGTGAGCAGTCCGCCCCGGGTGGCCGCCCCCCGCCCTTCCGGCCCGGCGGGCTGGTCGGCGATGAAGACCAGGAGCGGGACGAGCCCGATGAACGCCGGCAGCAGGAGCTCCACCGGCGGGTACGCCAGGGCGAGGACGAACCCGGCCAGGAGCGGGAGGGCGCGCTCGCCCGGCGGCGGGATCAGCTTCAAAGCCGCAGCTCCTTCCCCTTCCCGCCCGCCTCGTACACCCGGCGGACCACGCGCATCAGCTCCACCTGCTCGTGGGGCAGCGGCGCCACCTCTCCAGCCAGCGCCCGGGTGATGAAGTGCCGCAGCTCTTCACGGTACGACGCCGTGTACTCGTTCTCCGGCCCGCTCGGGATCTGGGGCGTCACGTTCAGCATCCCGTGCTCGCCCTCCTTCCACACGGCCAGCGGGTGCGTGGAGGCGGAGCCCGCGGTGCCGAAGACCCGGATGTGGTGGCGGTCCCGCTCCGCGTGGAGGTTCCACGTCACCTGGATCGACACGGTGGCCCCCGTCTCCAGCCCCAGCAGCACCGACGCCGCGTCCTCCACCTCGAAACCCTCGCCGGGATGCAGGTGGGCGCTGACCCGCTCCACCTTCGGGTAGTCGAGCGTCCACATGCACAGGTCCAGCACCTGGAGCCCCAGGTCCATGAACGCGCCCCCGCCCGCCGTCTCCTCGTGGTGCCGCCACGTCAGCCGCTTCGGCCGCACCTTCCGGTTGAACCAGGTGCCGTGTACGCTGAACACGTCGCCCAGCTCACCGGCCCGCACGAACGACTTCACGCCCCGCGTATCCGGCCGGAACCGGTTGTTGTAGGCGACGAACAGCATCCGCTCCGTCGCCTCGGCGGCCTTCAGGGCGGCCTCGGCGCCCTTCGGGTCGATGGCGATCGGTCGCTCCACCAGCACGTGGAGCCCCGCCTCCAGCGCCCCGACCGCCTGGCTGTGGTGCAGGTGGCTCGGCGACGCGATCACCACCGCGTCCACCGTGCCCGACCCGAACAGCTCTTCCGGGTCGTCGAAGACGTGGGGAATGTCGAGCCGCCTGGCGATGGCCCGGGCCTTGGGCTCGTCGATATCGCAGACGGCCTGGACATCGGCGATGGGCAGCCCCTTCAGGAGCGGCAGATGGACGATCTGGGCGATGGCCCCGGTCCCCACGACCCCGATGCGCAGCGGCTCGCTCATGGTGCCCTCCCGGTTTCGGGCGCGGGTGGTGCCGGCACGGCCCCGATCTGCACGTTGCCCCGTGAAAAGATGACCTGGACCCCCGCCCGCACGGCGCCGTAGCGGAGGCTGCTCATGACGGTGTAGCGCCCTTCCACGAAGACACGGAGGCGGTTGACCGGCTCGACCTCGAAGCCGGCGATCCCGTTCACGCCGGCGGTTATGTCATCGAGGAGGTCTTCCACGAAGGTGCCATCCACGGCGGGGCCCCGTCCGTTCAGGGCGTGGAGCCCCACGCCGCCCCCCACGAAGGTGAGGAGCCCGAGGGGCGCACTCCAGACGAAGTGGGCGTCCACCGAGAGGGAGAGATCGCTCCATTCGATGGGGCCCAGCCGCGTCGGGGCCACGCCGAGCCGTGTGGCCAGCGAGTCGATCTCGGCGCCCTCGATCCGGGAGCTCCAGTACCCGATGGACGGAACGATCCGGATCCCGGGCCCCAGGTACCCCAGGTCGATCCGGAGCGTGTACAGCTCGGTGTCTTGGACGCGCCCGGACCAGAGGTACCCGGCCCCGAGCCCCACCCCCCGGAAGGTGAGGTGCTCGTAGTCGTAGTCCGCCAGCGACTGGGCCGCGGCCGGTGAGGCGGCGCCCGCCCCGGCGATGGCCGCCACGATGGCGGCGGCGATGGCGAAGGCGGCCAGGAGCCGTCGAGGATGGAAGAGAGTGCGTCTCATGGATCGTCTATCGATAGAGTCGTACCAGCCGGGTTCCAGGATAGTAGGTGGAGAGGATCTCGCGATAGGACGCCCCGTCACGGGCGCGTCCCAGCGCGCCCGTCTGGCACATCCCGATCCCGTGGCCCCACCCCGAGCCGCGCACGGTCAGCCCCGTGACCCGGTCGCGACCCGTGGTCTCCACCTCGAAGGACGTGCTGTTCAGGATCCGACCGGGCTCGGGGAGCAGCACCCGGCGGATGGAGTCGCCTCGCACGGTGACCGAGCCCGCGTCGGTCCGGATCACCAGCTCGGCCACCCGGCCGGACGGCGAGCGGGCTCCGACCTCGATGCTCCGCACCGCCGTCACCCGGCCGAGCCCCCGGGCCCGCAGTCCTGTGGTGAGCGTTTCCAGCAGCGCGGGCTCGTCCCACTCCTCGGTCCACCGGAACCGGGTCGAGGACTCGCAGTACCAACCGCCCCCGGGGCGGGCGTCGGACACCGACTGGAGGTACGCCCGCGGCTCCCCGGCCCAGACCTCCTCCAGCGCCGCCGTCTCGCCCCCGCAGGTCGAGTGGTAGTACGTCTCCGCCGGCCGACCCCCGTGGGTCAGGATCATGCCCCGGGTCTCCTCCACCGCCCGGGTCGTCACCGGGTCCTCCACGTCCGCGCCTCCGTACACCTGGTCGAGCACGGTGCCGTAGTAGTCGAAGCCCAGGGCGTCCCGACGCCCCAGATGCCGGATCGCGTACGTCCGGGCCGCTACGGCCTGCGCCTTCACCGCCTCCACCTCCGCCGCTTCACGCCCCGCGCCGATCTCCAGCGGGACCACGCCCCGGAGGTAGTCCTCCAGCTCCACCAGGTTGACCGCCGTCACCCCGGTGGCCGCCGGCAGCAGCAGCACCGCGCCCCGGTAGCCGGTGCCGTTGATCCGGATCCGCCCCCGCAGCGGTCGGACCACCAGGGCCTCGGCCGCCCGGATCTTCGCCCCGGCGCTCGTCGCCTGGAGCCGGCTCCCCGTCCGGATGACCGTCCACGGTCCGGAGCCCCGGTCCCGGGTCCGGCCGTCCGCTTCGACCTCCACCCGCCCGTCGGTGGTCACCTCCAACGCGGGGGCGTCCACGGCGATCCCGACCCGCACCGCCGGCGCGCCGCCCTCCACCCGGTCGACCCCGGGGTCCGCCAGCGGCCGGCCCGCCACCGTGCAGCCGGCGAGCCAGAGGAGGGCCGGGACCAGCCAGAGCCGGCGCGTCACGGGGCCAGGCGCGCGGTCAGGTCCTCCTCACCGGCGGCCGTGATCTCCACCTCCACGAACCGGCCCGGCTCGAGCCCGGCGCCATCCTCCACCTCCACCACGCCGTCCACCTCCGGTGCCTGCCACGGCGCCCGGGCCACGGCCCCGGCCCCGGTGACCTCGTCCACCAGCACGTCCACCACGGACCCGACCCTCGCCTCGTTCTTCTCCAGCGAGATCCCTCGCTGCAGGCCCATGAGCCGCTCCAGACGCTCCCGCCGCACCGCCATGGGGACCGGGTCGGGCATCTCCGCCGCCGGCGTGTCTTCCTCCTCGGAGTAGGCGAAGCCGCCCACGTGGTCGAACCGGACCTGCTCCAGCAGCGCCAGCAGCTCCTCGAACTCCTCGTCGGTCTCGCCCGGGAACCCCACGATCACCGTGGTCCGGAGCGCCAGCTCCGGGATCGCGGCCCGCAGCCAGCCCACCCGCTCCAGGATCGTCTCCCGCCGCTCCGGCCGCCGCATCCGCTTCAGCACCGTATCGGCGCCGTGCTGGATCGGCATGTCGAGGTACGGGAGGATCCGGTCTTCCGCCGCCATCAGCGCTACCAGCTCCTCCGTGATCCCGCTCGGGTACATGTAGAAGAGCCGGTACCACGGCACCGCCGTCTCCGCCAGCAGCATCCGCAGCAGGAGCGGGAGCGCGCCCGTGCGGTCGATATCCAGCTCGATGGGGCCCGGTCGGACCGGACCCTCACCGTCTCGCGACGACAGCACGCGACCCAGCGCCCCGGCCCGGCCTCCGGCGTCCCCGCCCTCCATCGCCGGGCCGGGGGCGCCGGCCAGCCCCTCCACCGTCACGTTCGGCATGGCATCGAACGGCTTGCCCAGGAACCAGCTCTCCCCTTCCGCGCTCCACACCGGGGCGTCCTCGCCCCGGGCCAGCGCCCGCGCCCAGTCCCGGCCGTACCACGTGGTGTCCTGGCTGACGATGTTGAGCTCCTTCACCCCCGCCGCCTCCAGCTCCCGCGCCTCGCGGACCAGGATGTCCAGCGGCGTGGAGCGGAACTTCCCGCGCATGAGCGGGATGGCGCAGAACGCGCAACCGTGGTCGCACCCCTCGCTGATCTTCAGGTGCGAGCTGTGCCCCGCGCCCGACGCGCTGCCCAGCACCCGGAGGGGACGGGCCATGAGCGGCGTGTCGGGGTCGACGTCCACGAGCCCGCGCTCGGCCAGCTTCGGGACCAGTCGGCCCGCGTCGGTGAGCCCGAGGAACAGGTCCACCTCGGGCAGCTCCTCCTCCAGCTCCGGCTTGTACCGCTGCACCAGGCACCCCATCCCCACCACCGCCCGCACCCGGCCCTCCTCCTTGAGTCGGGCGGCCTGCAGCAGCGTTTCGATGGACTCCTGCTTGGCCATCTCGATGAAGCCGCACGTGTTCACGATCACCACGTCGGCCTCCTCGGGACGCTCGGCCAGCTCCACGCCGGCGCCCAGGAGCGAGCTCAGGATCCGCTCGCTGTCCACTGTGTTCTTGTCACACCCCAGCGTCACCATGGCCACCCGCGTACCGGCCTCCAGGCCGTCCGGGTCCACCCCCGAGGCACGCAGCGCCTTCGCCACGCGCACCGCACCGGCGTTCACTCCCCCCGACGGGAGCACCGGCAGCGACTTGCGCTCTCCGTCGCTCATCCGCGCTCCACCACGATGGCGCCCTCCGGCGGCGTGAACTCGAACAGCTCGTCCGGCAGCTCCGGGTTCACCACCACGTTGCGCAGCTCCATGTGCCGCACGTTCCCGTTGTCCTCGTGGATCTCGAAGCGACGCACCAGCCAGTCCTCCGCATCGATCCACACCTTCATCCGCCTGTACCCCACGGGCTCCCGGGGGGCCAGCGTGAAAACGTGGGCTTCCCGGCCCCGGAACGTCTCCCGCCCGTGGTACTCGTAGTCGAAACGCTCCACCGGGTCCCCGATGAACTGGGCCTTCAGGTCCAACCCCTGCCCGCGACGCGGCGTACGGATCACCTGCTTCGCGTCCACGCTCGGGAAGTACATCCAGAACCAGCGGCCGTCGCTCACGATCAGGTCGCCCGCCGGATCGCTGAAGTCCATCAGGAACCGGTCCGGCTCCCGCTGATACAGCGTCCCCGCCGATTCCGTGGTCCGCCCCAGCAGCGTGTTCCGCAGCACCTGGGTGAAGTCCGCAGCCACGGCGCTCATCGAGTCGTACGCGGCCGCCGTGGACCGGAGGATCCCGGCCGGGTCCTGGGCCGCCTCGGCCGCCCGGGCCACCCGGGCCGCCTGGGCCACCGGGGCCACCGGGGCCGCCACGGGCAGTGCGGCGGCCAGCCACACGTATGTCAGAAACAGGCCAGGCATGGAGCTACTCGGGTTTCGATGTGCATCCTCGCGGGTTCACGTTTCCACTACCCGCTCGCCCCACCCGGCGTTCCTCCCGGTTCCGGATGCGACGATAACGCCCCGACGAGTGGGGACTTTCCGACCGCAAAACGGTGCCGACCATCGACCATCGGCCGGCGTCGAACGTCAGCCCTTGTCGGCGTCCGGTTCGGTCCCCTCCAGCTCCTCGTACGACGGCTCGGGCTGATCGGACCCGTCGCCCCCGCCGGACTCGGGTGCGTCCTGGCCGGCCATGATGAGGCCGAGGCCGTCCATCCCCACGAGCACTTCCCGGGGCTTGGTCCCGTCGGGCGGGCCGAGGACGCCGGCGTGCTCGAGCTGGTCCACGATCCGGGCGGCGCGGCCGTAGCCCACGCGCAGCCGGCGCTGGAGCAGGCTGGTGGAGCCCTGATCGTTCTGGATGCAGACCTCGGCGGCCTGGCGGAAGAGCTCGTCCCAGTCTTCGAGGACCTCCTCGGCCACGTCGCCGGCGGCCTCCTGCTCCTTCTCCCGGACCACCTCCAGGATGTCGCGCTCCTCCTCGTCTTCGGAGGCCCGGTCCCGGTACCACTGCATCAGGCGGTTGGTCTCCTCGGTGGAGACGAAGGCGCCCTGGATCCGGATCGGGTCGGCGGCGCCCGGGGGCAGGAAGAGCATGTCGCCGTTCCCCAGCAGCGCGTCGGCGCCGTTCTGGTCGAGGATCGTCCGGCTGTCCACCTTGGAGCTGACCCGGAACCCGATCCGGCACGGGAAGTTGGCCTTGATAAGGCCGGTGATCACGTTCACGCTCGGCCGCTGGGTGGCCACGATCAGGTGGATCCCGATGGCCCGGGCCTTCTGCGCCAGCTGCGCCAGCGGCCGCTCCACGTCGGACTGGGCCGACATCATGAGGTCCGCCAGCTCGTCCACGATCAACACCACGTACGGGAGCGGGCCGTCATCCCAGATCCAGCGGTCCGGGTCGCCCTCTTCGCCCGCGGGCTCCACCCGTCGCATCGTCTTCCCCGCGGCCACGTGCTGGTTGAACTCGGCGATGCTCCGCACGCTGTTCTGGCTCAACAGCTCGTAGCGCCGCTCCATCTCGTAGACCATCCACCGCAGCACCAGCCCCGCGTCTTCCGGGTCCGTCACCACCGGGTGCCGCAGGTGGGGCAAGTCCCGGTACATGCTCAGCTCCACCATCTTCGGGTCGATGAGCAGCAGCCGGAGCGTCTCCGGCGAGTGCTTGTAGATCAGGCTCGTGATCACCGTGTTGATGCACACGCTCTTCCCCGAGCCCGTGGCCCCCGCGATCAGCAGATGCGGCATCTTCGCCAGGTCGCTCACGTACGGCGTCCCCTCCAGGTCCTTCCCCAGCGCCAGCGGCAGATGGCCCTGGTGCTCGGCGAAGACCGGCGCCTCCACGATCTCCCGCAGATAGACCATCTCCGGCTCCGGGTTCGGCACCTCCACCCCCACCGCCGCCTTCCCCGGGATCGGTGCCACGATCCGCACGCTCGGCGCCTTCAGCGCCAGCGCCAGGTCCGCGTCCAGCGCCTCCACCCGGCTCACCTTGATCCCCGGCGCCGGCGCGAACTCGTACTGCGTCACCACCGGGCCCGTGGTCCGGCCCACGATCTCGCCCTGCACCTTGAACGT
>CAZSBL010000143.1:0-8712 GCA_964605205.1 uncultured Gemmatimonadaceae bacterium | reverse complement strand
AGACAAATGGCGCGACGACAACAAGATCCATAGATCCTTACAGAGGTAACTTCCGGCTAAGAGGTCTGCCTCAGCACGTACGACACGGCCGAATCCGAGAGGCTGAGGAACCGTGCGATCTGGACGTTGGAGTATCCGGCTGCGCTGAGTCGTCGGATGATCAGGTGCCGCACGCGCACCCGTTCCCGACCCCCCTTGCTCGTTCTCAAAGTGGCCAGCGAGAGGCCGGGTGCCTCTGCGGCAAGAACCTGCTTCGCGATGGTTGCGGGATCGGGGGCAACCGGCCCGAGCGAGTCGCCGTAGATCTCGGATTGTGGCCTGACAGGTTCATGGAATAGCGGGCTCAGTGAGTCCCCCCAGCTCTGAGCCAAGCTGCGGGACGGAGGGCGGAACCCTCCCGTCGCACCGTTGGAATCGGCGCCATCGTCGACTTCTACATCATCAATCGAGCGACGCCAGGCCATGAATGTCCGGTAGTCGTCGCGCAACTCGCGAGTCGAGCGGTCCGGTCCCGATGCGAACAGGGGCAGGACGAGAGTCGGGTCCAGCACTGTGACGAGACGTCCGAGGTGGTCGGGAGCCCCGTCGCCCGTGGCAGCAGCGTAGAGCGCGTGCGATGTCCACGGGTAGTCACCGGGGTCGTCGCACATCCCTGCCCGGACCGGATTCAGGTGGACGTACGCGACGGCGTTCCGCGCGTGCGCCGGGTCGAGACACGCCTGGCTCGCGTAGTGCCGCCAGAAGACGGGGCCATCGATCCGGTGGGCTTCGTGTACCCGCGTGGCGACCCGGCGAAGGAGCGGCTGCATCAACGCCGCTAGAGGGCGATCACCTTGCTGCGCAACGACATGGAGGTGGTTCGACATCACCGCTACGGCGACGAGTCTCATCCGCGACGGCCTCACGACATCGACCAGCGAATCCAACACCGCGTATCGCAGGTCCGGAGTGAACCACCGTTCCTTGCGGACCGTCCGTGCGGTCAGATGAAAGATGCATCCGGGTAGGTACGGCCGGCGTATTCGTCCCATGCCGCCCACGGTAACGCACGAATTGGGGCATTCCCATAGCGCAATGCGACATCAACTGGCAATTCAAACACCGTCCGCGCCTATCGGCGGCGACCGGAGCACCGGCGCGGTCACGTCGATGATCTGGCCGCTGCTGAGCCGGAGCCGCAGCTCCACGGAGTCGCCCTCGCTCAGCGGGCCGCGCAGCCCGATGAGCATGATGTGGTAGCCGCCCTGCTCCAGGACCGCCTCGCCGCCCGCGGGGACGGGGATGGAGTCGATGGCGCGCATCCGCATGACGCCCTCGTCCATGGTCACGGAGTGGATCTCGACGGTGTCGGAGACCTCGGTCTCGACGGCCACCAACGCGGCGGCGGTGTCGGTGGGGTTGGCCAGGACGAGGTAGGCGGCGCTGTTGATCGGTGGCGCGTCGGGGGCCTCGCTCCCCTCGGGCACGATGGCCATCCGGACCCACGGGTTCATGGCGGTGATCATGGCCTGCTCGGCCTCGGTCGCCGTATCGGCGTCGGTGCGCTCCCCGGTATCGCCGCACGCCACGAGAGCGGCCGTGGCGGCGAGGAGGAAGATGGCGGCCCACGGTCGGCGGCCTGCGGCCCGCAGTCGGCTGCCCACGGCCCGCGGGCGGTCGGCGGTCCGCGGTCTACGGTCGGCGGTTCTCCGGTTCGTGCTCATAGCATCATCTCCAGATCGGCGGCCATCTGCTCGGCGGTCACCGTGGGCGACCACATCAGCTCGACTCTGCCGTTCTCGTTCAGGACGGTGACGGTGGCCGAATGGTCGACCAGGTAGCCGGTGGCCCGGGAGCCCTCGACCTTCTCGTAGTAGATCCCGTACTTGGCGGCCACGTCGGCCACCTGATCGGGCGTGCCGCTGAGGCCGACGAAGCCGGGGTCGACGGACTCGGCGTAATTGCTGGCGCGCTCGGGGGTGTCTCGCTCGGGGTCGACGCTGACGAAGACCACCTGGACCTCGGAGCGCAGCTCCCCGAGCCGGTCCAGCGCGCTGCTCAGACGGAGCAGCGTGGTGGGGCAGACATCGGGGCAGGAGGTGTAGCCGAAGAAGATGGCCACGGCCCGGCCCTCGAAGTCGGAGAGGCTCACCGGCCCGCTGGCCGACTCGAGGGTGAAGTCGGCGGCGGGCATGGGCGGCGAGAGGTGCGTGCCGTAGTACGTCGCCGGCTCGCGGAGCGTCAGGAACGCGATCCCGAGGGCCAGGAGGAGTCCGACGGCGGCGGAGATGAGGATGCGCTTGGTCATGGTCAGTTGCTGTAGCAGGCGAAGATGTGCGCGGCCTCGTAGGCGAGGCGCTCGGCGCCCTCGGCGGCATTGACCTCCCGGGCCAGGACCCGGAGGTCCTCGAGCAGACCGTCCACCGACGGCACGCCCCACCGGTACTCGCGGCGCAGGATCCCGTTCCCGTCCACGATGAAGACGCCGGGCCGGTACTCGAAGGTGGCCGGGTCATCGGGGTGTGGCCCGTAGTAGATCTCGAAGCCGGTCCCGATGAGCGTCTTGAGGGCGTCGGGCTCCCCGGTGGCGAACGTCCAGCGCTCCGGGTCGGCGCCGGCCTCGTGGGCGGCCCGGGCGAGCACGGCGGGTGTGTCGCGGGCCGGGTCGAAGGAGACGGTCACGAAGCGGACCGGCATGTCGCCGAGCTCCACCTCGCCCTCGGCCAGCCGGCTCTGCACGGCCCGGAAGAGGGAGTCGGTGGGGAAGCAGCCGGTCTCGCAGCGCGTGTAGCCGAAGGTGTAGAGGGTGACGGTACCCCGCATGTCCTCACTGGTCAGCCGCTCGCCGTCCTGGTCGACCAGCGTGTAGCCGGGCGCGAGCCCGAGCCGGGGGACCACCTTCACGGGCTGGAAGATGGCGAAGCCCATGATGAGCACGATGAGCAGCCCCACCACGGAGCCGGTGGCGATCAGGAGAGTGCGTTGCTTCGGGTTCAACGGGCCAGCTCGACAGCGTTCGGTTCGGGTTCGACTGCCAAATGGTGGCGAAACCCGGCGCCGGCCGCAACCGTGCTGCGGGTTGATGGTGCAGAGCAGGTCCGCCCGCCCCGGGGGTTGAACCGACCCCGGGCCGTGGCTAGCTTGGATTGCTCGGTCGCCCCGGTTCCGCCGGTGCGCGGCCGCTCGGGAGGTGTAGCCCTAATTGGTAAGGCACCGCACTCGAAATGCGGCGGGCATTGCGTCCCTTGGGGGTTCGAGTCCCTCCACCTCCGCTGGGAAGGCTGGCTGAAAGGACGAACGCTCCCGCATCCGGAAGGGTGTGGGAGCGTTCGTGCGTGGAGGGACCCTCACTCCCGAGGAAGCCGCTCGCTCCGCGGCCCAAGAGCCGGACGTCGCAGAGCCGGACGTGGTTCCATTATCCATCACGTCCCATCCCGCCATTCCGTTGTCCCGGGCCTTGGTGCATTCTGTTCGCATGCCACGCAAACGCAGGCCCTACATGCCGGGCGTCGTCTTTCACCTCAACGCCCGGACGCAGGACGGGAAACCGAGGTTCAAGCCTGAAGTCCGGTCCCGGATCGTCGAGTTCATCGGCGACGCGGTCCGGGTTTCCGACGCGCGGTTGCTGGCCTACGCTGTGATGTCCAATCACCTCCACGTCGTCGTACAGCAGGGGACGTGGCCACTCGACCGCATCATGCAGCCCCTACTCCGGCGAACGGCGCTCCTGGTGCATTCGCTTGAGGGGACCCGGGGCCATGTGTTCGAGCGGCCCTACCAAGAACGGGCCTGCATGGACCCCTACCACCTCCGCAACGCCATCGTCTACGCCCCCTTGAACCCCGTCCGCGCAGGCATGGTCGACGACCCGTCCGACTACCCCTGGAGCTCCCACGCCCTCTACGCGAACGAGCCATCCGCCGACACCCGGGTCCCTGTCGATCTGGAGACCGGCCTGCGACTCTTCGGCCCCGACCCGGACGCACCACTCCGCGAGCTTTCCAGCGGCTACCTGCGGTATGTCCTCTGGAGGATGGAGCGGGACCGACTCCTCGCCGAGGCCGGGGACGACGCCGGGGTCGACCCCCTACCGGAGCCCGACGAGTTCCAGGTGGCGGGACCATGGGGCCGCGTCTATTCCCCCCTGTTTCCGACCCGACCTCCTCGCGGGATGCCGGGAGCAGACGGGGAGGGTGCGAAGCGGGATCTCCGGGACATTGCGCTTCGCGTCTTCGCCGCGTCCAACCCTGACCCTGACGTGAAGCTCGACCATGTTCGGAGCGGAAACCGACGGGCGGAGCTCGTCCGCATTCGACGCCGAATGGTGTGGCGCATGGCGGAAACCGGACACCGCGGCTGTGACATCGCCCGATACATGCGCGTGAGCGACCAGTGCGTATCGGCTATCGTCGCCCGCGCCCGCGCCCGTCGGAACGGTGCATGCCCCACCTGAAGACGCCGGCAGGAGCCTCCGGCCCCGGACTATCAACTCATGGGCGTTGATGGATAATTGGACCACGTCCGGCTTCAAAGCGACCGGTACAGCGCCACGGTCTGCCCGGCGATGGCCGGCCAGGCGAACGCGGCCTCGACCCGGGCCCGGGCCGCCTCGCCCATCCGCCGGGCCTCGGCCGGGTCCTCCAGGAGCGCGGTGATGCGGTCGGCCAGCGCCGCCGCGAAGCCGGCGGGGTCGGCGGGCGAGCCGAAGGCGTCGTCGCCGGGCTCGAAGGGGACGAGCCACCCCGTCTCGCCGTCCACCACGATCTCGGGGATCCCGCCCACGGCCGACGCCACCACCGGCGTGGCGCACGCCATGGCCTCGACGTTCACGAGCCCGAACGGCTCGTAGATGGACGGGCAGACGAAGACGTCGGCGTGGGAGAGGACCTGGACCACCTGGGTCCGGGGCAGCATCTCGGGGACCCAGAAGATCTCCAGACGACCCCGGCCCTCCAGCTCCTGGACCCGGGCCCGGACCTCGTCGCCGATCTCCTTCGTGTCCGGCGCACCGGCCAGGAGCACCAGCTGGGTTCCGCGGGGGAGGTGCCCGGCGGCGTCCAGCAGGTGGGGCAGCCCCTTCTGCCGGGTGATCCGGCCGACGAACGCCACGGTGGGCGCGTCGGGGTCGATCCCCAGGACATCCAGCGCGGCGGTCCGCCGGTCCGGACGGTACACCTCCGTGTCCACGCCGTTGTGGATCACGTGCACGCGGTCCGGGTCCACCGACGGGTACGCGTCCTGCACGTCGTCCCGCATGCCGGCGGAGACCGCGATGATGGCGTCGGCGGCCTCGGCGGCGGTCCGCTCGGCCCAGAGCGAGAGCTGGTAGCCGCCGCCCAGCTGCTCGGCCTTCCACGGCCGGAGCGGCTCCAGCGAGTGGCTGGTCATCACGTGGGGCACGCCGTACGTCAGCTTCGCCAGGTGGCCGGCCAGGTTCGCGTACCAGGTGTGGCTGTGGACGACGTCGGCGCCCTCCAGCTCCGCTGCCATGGCCAGGTCCACGGAGAACGTCTCCAGCGCCGCCCGGTGCGGGCCCGTGCCCTTCAGCGCGTCCCACGGCTGGTAGGCGCCCGCCACCAGCGGGTCGGACCGGGGGGCGCCGAAGGCGTGGACGGCCACGTCGAGGGCCGCCCCGTCAGCCGCCCCGTCAGCCGCCCCGTCATCGCGGTGCGCGGCCAGCGCCCGGGCCAGGTGCTCGACGTGGACGCCGGCGCCGCCGTAGACCTCGGGCGGGTACTCCCGGGTGCAGAGTGCGACCCGGAGCCGGTCGGCGGGAGTCGTCTCGCTCACGGCTCGATGACGTCGCCCTTCCCGATGACCGCGACCCCGTTGTCGGTCACGTGGAACCGTGCCCGGTCGGCCTCGGGGTCGACGCCGATCCGGACGCCCTCGGGGACGCGGACGTTCTTGTCGATGATGGCGTTCCGGACCACGGCGTTCCGGCCCACATCCACGTTGTGCAGGAGGACGGAGCCCTCGACCCGGGCGTAGGAGTGGACGCGGACGCCCGGCGAGAGGACGGACTTCCGGACCTCGCCGCCGGAGACCACGACGCCGGCGGAGACCATGGAGTCCATGGCGTGACCGACCCGGGCGCCATCGGCGAAGACGAACTTGGCCGGCGGCATAGGTTCGTCGGCCGTGAGGATCGGCCACTCCATGTTGTACAGGTTGAAGATCGGGTCCACGGAGACCAGGTCCATGGTGGCATCGTAGTAGGAGTCGAGCGTCCCCACGTCGCGCCAGTACGCCTGGTCCCGGAGCGTGGCGCCGGGGACCCGGTTCTCCGTGAAGTCGTAGACCTTCGCCTCACCGGCGGCCACGAGCTTCGGGATGATGTTGCCGCCGATGTCGTGCTGGGAGTCGAGGTCGGCCTCGTCCTCGGTCACCGCCCGCTCCAGCGTGTCGCGGGTGAAGACGTAGTTGCCCATGGACGCGAAGACCTGGTCGGGCGCGTCGGGGAGCCCCTTCGGATCCGACGGCTTCTCCCGGAACTCGGCGATGGTGCGGCCGTCGGCCGCCGTCTCGATGACGCCGAACTGGTGGGCCTGGTCGATGGGGACCCGGATCCCGGCCACCGTCACGCCCGCACCGCTCTCAATATGCTGGTCCACCATCTGCCGGGGGTCCATCCGGTAGATGTGGTCGGCGCCCACCACGATGACGTAGTCGGGGTCCTCGTCGCAGATGAGGTTCAGGTTCTGGTAGATGGCGTCGGCGGAGCCGGCGAACCAGCGGGGCCCCTCCCGCATCTGGGCGGGGACCGAGATCACGTAGTTGCCCAGGATCGGCGACATCCGCCACGTCTTCGCCAGGTGCACGTCCAGGCTGTGGCTCTTGTACTGGGTCAGCACCACGATCCGGTAGTACTTCGCGTTGGCCAGGTTCGACAGCGCGAAGTCGATGAGCCGGTACTGCCCGCCGAAGGGGACGGCGGGCTTGGCCCGGTCACGGGTCAGCGGCTGGAGCCGCTTCCCCTGACCGCCGGCCAGGACCATGGAGAGGATGTGGGGCTCGGTCATGTACATAGCGTACACCGTCCAGCCGGCGGGGTCCAGCGGTCGAAACGCCCCGGACCGTGGAACCCGGGAACCCGGGCCGCCCTCCTCGTGTAAAGCGTGCGAAACCGGCGGCGTGGCGGCCTTGTACCGCTATTCCCCCCGGCGTACCTTTCGAATTGCGGTCCGAACCGGGCTGCGGATCCACCCCCACTTTCGGAAACCACCGTGCTCTCACGTCATCCACAGCGGGTCCTCCCCCTGGTCCTGGCCCTCGGGGTCGTGGCCGCCTCCGCGGCACCGGCCGCCGCCCAGGACGCCGCCCGTTCCCGGGAGCGCGGACAGGACCGCCCGACCTCCAGCGTGCGGTACGTCTTCGCCGGGATCGGGATCGACGACTACGCCGAGGTCACATGGCCGGACCTGGCCAACGCGAACAATGACCTGGACGCCGTCCGACAGACGCTGGCGCAGCACTTCGGCTTCTTCAGCACCGATGAGCTGATCCTGCGGAACGAGGACGCCGACGAGACGGGGATCAAGCGGCTGGTACGGGGCACGCTCCGGGAGGTGCTGCGTCCCGAGGACCGGCTGGTGCTCTTCTACGCCGGCCACGGCGCCGTGGCCACGGACACGGTGGCGGACCGGGAGGTGGTGCACACCGGCCACATCGTGCCCCACGACGCGTCGGATCGCTGGTCGTGGATCCAGGTGAACGACTTCCTCGGCTGGGTGAACAACCTGCCTGCGGAGCAGATCCTGGTGATCCTCGACGCGTGCCACAGCGGGTTCGCGCTCCCGGAGAACCTGAAGGAGCGGGAGGACTCGACGATCCCCATCGAAGACCTGGAGAGCCAGCCGGCCCGGCGGGTGCTGGTTTCGGCCAAGGCGTTCCAGCTGGCGGCTGACGGCGGCGCAGACTTCCCGAACAACTCGCTGTTCACCGGTTGGCTCACCGAGGGGCTGCGGCTCGAAGCCGAAGGCCAGGGCGGCGCGAACCGGGACGAGGATGCGGCCGTGAGCTCGTGGGAGCTCTTCCACTTCCTCCGGGAGCGGCTCGAGGAGGGCGGCGCGAAGCAGACGCCGGTCTTCGGCGCGTTCAGCGACCGGGACGCCGGTGGCCAGATCGTCTTCCCGCTGGGGGTCGACCCGGGGGAGGCGGCGTACGAGCGGGCCATCGCGGCGCTGGGCGGTGACACGGACACGTTCGTGAAGGCCGCCGAAGACGCCATGGCGCTCCTGCCACAGGACGACCCCCGGGACGCGTACCTCCGGTGGCGGGTGGCCGACGAGCAGTACAAGCTCGAGGAGGCCCGGGACGCGCTCCTGCGGCTCCGGGCGCTGGCGGCGGCGGGCCGCTCCATCGACCCGTTGACGCCGAACCAGGTGGAGCAGCGGCTGGACCGGCTGTGCAAGGCGGTGGGCGGGTGCGAGGAAACGAAACGAGAGGTCGCGGAACGATGACCGATACCCATACGACGGTTCGGGGCCCTGACCCCGTCGCCCTCGGGGCGCTCCTGGCGCTCGCACTGCTGGTGGCCTCGCCGGCCGCGGCGCAGCAGGGCGGCTCCATCTTCAACCTGCTCGACTCCGAGGGGCGTCGCCTGGCGGCGGGCGAGGAGGCTGCGGGCGCCCTCACCGAGCAGGACTACGTGGCCGCAGGTCGGCGGGTGCAGGCGTGGGCGGTGGAGGGGCGGGAGGGGACGGGCCTCCGCCGGATCGGGAAGAGAGTCGT
>CAZSBL010000142.1:0-8717 GCA_964605205.1 uncultured Gemmatimonadaceae bacterium | reverse complement strand
TCACTCGCCACCTCCTTCGAGCTCCGCCAGATGCCGGCTGACCCGGGCTTCCAGTGCCGGGAACCGTCCATCCGCCAGGTCAAGGAACACCCGGTAGTGCCGGATCGCCTCGTCGGTCTCGCCCTTGGCCTCCCGGGCCCGGGCCATGGCGTAATGTGCCTCGGGGAGCGCCGGCGCGTCGCTCAGCACGTCGCGCAGCAGGGGGACCGCGTCGTCGACCAGCCCCATCCCGATGTACTTGTTCGCCAGATTCACCCGGGCGCCATTGTTCGACGGGTCGCGGCGGAGCGCCTCCCGGAACGCGTCGATGGCCTCCTCCTGGCGCCCGAGGCCGTCGAGCATGATCCCCAGGTTGCTCCACGCCGGCGCGTACGACGGGTCCACCGACGTCGCCTGCCGGAACGCCGCCAGCGCCTCGCCCGGCATGCTCAGACGACGATAGACCGTGCCCAGGTTGTTGTGCAGCTGCGCGTCCCCGGGGTTCTGCTCGATGGCCCGCCGGTAATACGACGCCGCCGCCATGTAGTCCCCGGCCCGCTGCGCCCCCAGCGCCCGCCCGAACAGCTCGGAAGCGTCCATGGGCCGCGGCGCGTCCCGCCCCTGCAGCCGCAGCGTGAACCGGGGCGTTTCCCCCGCCGTTTCCGCCGTTTCCCCTGTGCCTGTGCTTGTGCCTGTGCTCGCCCCCTGACCCCCAACCCGTGTCCGACTCGCACCCGCATCCACTGCCGCAGCCGCCTCTGGACCCACGACCGTCTCCGCGCCTTCGCGCTCCGCCCCCTCCTCGTCCTCCGCGCTCCCCACGGAAGGCTGCCCCCGCTCGGGCCCCGACACCGGGCCGGGAGCCTCGCCCTGCCCCGTCGCCGACGACCCCACCGCCACCTCTGCGCCTCCGCGCCCTTCAGCCCTCGGTGCCAGCCAAACCACTCCCGCGAACGTGATCAACGCCGCGGCCAGCACCGTCCCGGCCACCGCGAGGCTCTTCGGCACGCCCCGATCCGTGTCCGCGTCCACCCGGAGCGTGGCGGCCCCCTTGAGCATCCGGCGGGCCCGGTCGTCGTCATCCTTGCCGGGCTTCCCCTGGGCGCGCTGCTCCTGGGCCCGTTTCAGGGCGTCGGCGATGAGGCTCATGGCAGCGCGTTGGCGTACAGGTACGCGGCCACGCCGGCCAGGGCGAGGAGGACGACGATGGCGGCCACGAGGGCGGCCCGTCGCCACCGTTCGGGGCCGGGGCCGGCGTCGAGCTGCTTTTCTGGCGACTCGGCGCCCCGGAGCGCGGCGAGGCCTCGCTGGACGTGGACCTTCTTCACGGTCTCGGAGCGGTCGACGTAGGCGGCCAGGAGCGAGCGGTCGGCCGCCAGGTTCACCAGGCGGGGGATCCCTTCGCTCTCCCGGTGGATGAGCCGGATCGCCCGGGGGCTGAACGTGACGCCGCCCTTCCCGCCGGCCACGTTGACCCGGTGGTAGAGGTAGCGCTCGGTCTCGTCTTCGGAGAGGTGGCTCAGGGTGCAGCGGACGGCCACCCGCTGGTCGAGCTGGGCCAGCGACGGCTTCTGGATCCGGGCCCGGAGCTCCGGCTGCCCCACCAGCACGATCTGGAGCAGCTTCTCCTCCTCGGTCTCCAGGTTGGAGAGGACCCGGATCTGCTCGAGGAACTCCTCGGTCAGGTGCTGGGCCTCGTCGAAGAGCGCCACGCAGGTGTAGCCGTGGACCAGCTGGGCCAGGAGGAAGGTATTGAGCCGGTCCAGGAGGTCCTTCTTCGACGCGTCGGGCGGGTAGGAGCAGCCGAACTCGCTCAGGAGCGACTGGAGCATCTCGTCGGCGCTCAGGAACGGGTTGAAGATGAGGGCGGTCCGGTAGCGGCCGGCGCTGTCCAGGTCCTCCAGCAGGTCCCGGGAGAGGGTGGTCTTCCCGGCGCCCACCACGCCGGTGAGCATCATGAACCCTTCCCGCTGCTCGATCCCGAACCGGAGCTGCTCGAGGGCGTTGCGGTAGCGGTCGGAGTAGAAGACGTACCGGGGGTTCGGCGTGAGGCTGAACGGCCGCTCGTCGAGCCCGAAGAACGCTTCGTACATGCTACGGGCCGGCTCCCATCACGGTGCCGCCGTGGTGCCGGCGATGATCGTGGGCGTGATGAAGATGACCAGCTCGCTGCGTCGCTCCCGGGTCACGGTCCGGCCGAAGAGCCAGCCGAGGACGGGCAGGTCCTTCAGCACCGGCACGCCGCTCCGGGTCTCCTCCTCGCGGCTCTGGATCAGCCCGCCGATGACGTGGGTCTCACCGCTCCGGACCCGGACCATGGTGTCCATCTCCCGGCGGTCCACCACCGGCGCCCGGGCGAAGTTGTCATCCTGCTCGAACTCCACGATCTCCTTCAGGCTCGTGACCATGGGCCGGACGTTCATGGTGATGATGTCGTCACTGGAGATCTGGGGGAGCACGTCCATGACGATCCCCACGGCCACCGGCTGCGTCTCCACCGTGGTCTGGAACTGGATCACGTTCCCGCTGGCGTCCCGGATCGGCTCCCGGGTCACGGCGAAGAAGACCTCCTCGGTGGTCACGTTGAAGACGGCCCGCTGGTTGTTCAGCGCCGTGACGCCGGGGTTCGACAGGACCCGCACATCGCCCTGGGTCTCCAGCGCGTCCAGCACCGCCGTCACGCTCCCGCTGTTCCCGCTCAGGCTGAACTGCATCCCGCCGCTGGGCGTGCCCTGGAGGTCGAGCCCGAAGTCTCCGAAACGCTGGACGGCGCTCCAGTTGATCCCGAACTCGTGCTCCCGGTTCAGCACCACCTCCACGAACTTCGCCTCGATCCGGACCTGCCGCTGGATGGCCGACTCGAAGCTGTCCAGGAAGAGCTCCACCTCGTCCAGCACCCGGGGCGCCGCGGTGACCAGGATCGTCCCCGCCGCCGGGTTCACGATGAGCCGCCGGCCGTCCTCGTTGACTCGCGACGTGGTCTGGGGCGCCCGGCCGCCGAGCCCGCCGGTGAGTCCCGTCCCGCTCTGCTGCTGGAGCCCCGCCTCCTGGGGGCTCCTGACCTCCGCGAAGATCAGCCCTTCCAGCGCCACACGGATGTCCTCCCACAGGTCCGTGACCTCCACGCTGGTGATCACGTCCGCACCGCCGGTCATCCCGGCCGCGCCGACGCCCCCCGTCGCGCCGCCGCTGGTCCCGGTCCGGCCGCTGACGCCGCCCCCGGACGTGGAGCCGAGCCGTCGCTGGATCACCGTGGTCCCCACGCCCACCCGGGAGATGGAGATGAAGTCCAGGTCGAACATCCGGCTCGTCATCCGGGCCGGCTCCACCCGGAGCGTCCGGCCGTCCAGCTCGTACGTGTAGCCGTGGGGCAGCACGATGGCGTCCAGCGCCTCCCGGAGCGTGGCGTTCCGCAGCGTGGTGGTGACCCGCCCTTCCACGGCCGGGTCCAGCCGGAACTCGAGACCGTACTGCTGGGCGACGCCCCGCAGCACCGTGCGCAGCTCCTGGTTCACCGCCTCCAGGCTCTCGATCCGCGGCCACGACTCCCCGGACTCCTCCACCTGGTCCACCGGCAGGCTCGGCAGCGGCTCCGCCTCACCGGCCCGCCCGGCGGCCTCGGCCCGCCCGCTGTCCGGACCGGCCGCCCGCACCGCCTCCGCCGGCGGCGGCCCCAGATCCACCCGCGCCTGCGGCTCCCCCGGCTCCGGGTTCCCACCGCAGGCGGCCACGCCGAAGGCGCAGAGAAGAACCAGAAGGAACCCCCACCCGCGAACGTGGCCCCCTCGCCGCGTGGCACGCCCCACCGCCCGTCTGGCTCTCATCGCTCTCCTACCTCTCGAGATCCAGGCGACGGCGCTCGCCGCCCGGCGTGATCAGCACCACGTGGTCCCGCTCCACCGCCTCGACCCGGGCGCCGTCCTCGAGACGGTCCCCGGCCCGCACCATCCGGTCGTTCACGATGGCGATCCGCCGCTCACCGGCCACCAGGATCGCCGTTACCGTCCACCGCGGCGCCGCCTCGGCAGCGGGTCGCGGCCCGGACGCCGCCGGGGCCCGCACCGGCTCCGGCCCCCGGAACGGGTTCCCGTCGATCTCGACCCGCTGGGGCACGGCCGCCCGGACATCCGCGTCCACGGCCGTGGGCGTCAGGTACCGCTCCAGCTCCACCAGCTCGCCGGCCGTGGGCAGCGCCATCCGCCGGGGCGGCTCCGGCACCAGCACCGAGCTGGCCAGGACCAGCCCCACCGCGGCGAGCCCGGCGATCACGGCGATCCACGTCTCCGCCGCCAGCCTCACGGGCCACCTCCCAGGAAGACCACCAGGACCAGGTCCGTCAGGATCCCGCCCCCGTCCTCTTCCCGGGTCATCCGCAGCCGGTGCACCTCCACCTGCGGCGGCAGCGACCCGATGAAGCTCGCCGCCCCGTCGTACCCCGCCCGTACCCGAACGTGCAGCGCGTACGGCGCCGGGTCGAACAGCACCCCGTCCACCTCCCGGAACACCTCGATGCCCAGCGTGTCCGCGGCCACGTAGGCGATGGAGACCGTCCCGAGCCCCAGGTCTTCGGCCCGCTGCGCCACCTCCTGCATCAGCGCGATCCGGTCGGCGCCCTCGATCCCCAGCCCGCGCACCGCCCGCCGGCTCCGCTCCCACGCCGCCGACTCCGCCGGCGGCGGCTCGACCAGGTCCTCCCGCCACGCCTCCACCGTCTGCCCGGTGGCCCCGATCTCGTTGGTCCGCACCCGCCACGCGTCCGCCCGGAGCATGGCCGTCGTGCCCACCACCCCGGCCACGCCGATGACGCCCAGGGTGGCCACGGGGAGCACGATCCAGAACGACCGCGTCCGCGCGGCCTCCCAGGCGGCCTCGAGCCGCTCCTTCACCGCGTTCAGTGGTTCCGCCATTGGACAATAAACGACATGTGGAAGCCGATGGCAACGGGCGCGAAGCCCGCCGCCATCGTCGTATCTTGTTCTGGTTCCTGCACATCCCGGAGATCACCCAGCTCCAGCTCATCGGCCGGGAGCCGCTCCGGGATGCCCCGGTAGAGACGGTCCACCGCCCGCACCGCCTCGGCGCTCGTCCCGCCCTCCGCCCGCCCCGAGAGCCGCAGCGCCCAGCCGTCTCCCTCCCGCGCAACCCGCAGCGTGTCCAGCCGGATCCCCGACGGCGCCGCCGCCGCCACCGCCGCCAGGATCCGCCGGGTCCCGGCCCGGGCGTCCGTCGCACCCGAGAGGAACGTCACCCGGGTCTCGTGGTCCCGGCGCGCCTCCAGCGTCCGCTCTACCGAGTTCAGCCACGCCAGCTCCGTCCGCACCCGCCCTTCCATGGACCGGGCCCGGTCCGCCTCCACCCGGGCCACGGTCATCCCGGCGCCCGCCCACCACACGGCGGCGGCCATGAGCACCCCGGCCGCCGCCGTGGCCAGCCGCCGCGTCCACCGCTCCGCCGGCGTGCGCGGCCGGACCTCGGGCGGGAGCAGCCGCAGCGGTCGAGGCCCGTCGGCGTCGAGGGCCGCGCCCAGCGCCGCCAGCGATCCCGCCGGCGCGTCGGCCATCCGGACCACGTCCGACTCCAGCTCGGCCCGGAGCGCGCTCTCCGCGGCGTCGTACTCGCCGGTGGGCGCCGCCAACAGCACCCGGCTCACCGTCTCCGTGGGGAACTGCTGCCGCAGGAACAGGTTCGCCCGCTCCACCTGCTCCGTCACCGCCTCCGGGTCCCGGAGCGGCCGCCCGTGCACGTCCTGCGGCGGCTCGATGAAAAGGCGCAGCGCCCGGTGGTGGAAGCACCCGATGAGGAGCCCCGTCTCCATGAGCAGTACCATCACCGCCGGGTCCGGGGAGCCGTCGAAGGTGTCGAAGAGCGTCTGGAGCACCTCCGGCAGCACCGTCACGTGGTGGAGCGTCACCTTCCGCTCCGCCAGCGTCCGGGCCAGGGTGACGCCCAGCTGGCGGGGCACCGCGCCCACCAGCACCTCCTGCTTCCTCGGCGACGAGCCCTCCACCTCCGCGCCGCGAACGAAGTCGATGACCGGGTCGTCCAGCTTCGGGTAGTAGCGCCGCAGCTCCCGGCCCACGATCGGGCGCAGGATCTCCTCATCCGCCACCGGCAGCGTCAGGATATGGTGGGCGGTCCCGAACCCGGCCAGCGCCAGCACCAGCTCCCCGCCCCGGCCGCCCATGGACTCGATGGCGTCGGCCAGGCTCGCGGCCAGCGCCCCGGCATCGCCGCCCGGGTCCGACTGCCGGATCCCGCCGTGGAGCGCCAGCCCGCCCCGGGCCCGGTCGTACTCCACCACGTGCAGCCCGTGGGGGCTCACCACCGCGGCGAAGCGGCGGGGCCCCACCCGGCGAGGCAACAGGCGGTCGAAGAAGGAGATGGCCACGTCAGCGTCCCAGCGACTGGTAGATGGTCAGGATCGGGAGAAAGATCGACAGCGCGATGATGACGATCAAGCCGCCCATCAGCACCACCAGCATCGGCTGGAGCGCCGTGAGCATCCGCTTCACCGCCGCCGGCAGCTCCCGGTCATAGTACGCCTTCGCCCGGCCCAGCGCCTCGTCCAGGCTCCCGGTCCGCTCCCCCAGCGCGATGCTCCGGACCACCACGCTCGGGAACAGCCCGCTCCCGCCGAACGCCGCCGCCAGGCTCTCCCCCTCCGTCACCGCCTCCCGCGCCTCCCGGACCGCGCCCGCCACCACCCGGTTGTCCATCATCTCCTCCACCAGCTCCAGCCCGTGGAGCAGCTCCACGCCCGTCCGGTAGAAGAGCGCCAGGTAGGTGACGAACCGGGCCATGTTGATCCGGTGGATCAGCTTCCCGAACACGGGGATCCGGAGCGCCATGGCGTCCAGCACCCGTCGCCCGACCCGCGTCTGCCGCACCGCGAGCAGCACCGCCACGAGCCCGATGGCGCCCAGCAGCAGCCAGAGCCAGTACGCCGACAGGAAGTCCGCCATCGACATGATCAGCAGCGTCGGCCACGGCAGGTCCACGTCGAAGTTGCTCAGCACCGGGAACAGCCGCGGGAAGACGAACCCCACCAGGATCGTGATCAGCGCCGCCATGGCCACCAGCACGATGGCCGGGTAGACCGTGGCCTGCCGCACCTGGCTCCGGATCTCCTGCTGCCAGTCCAGGTACTCCACCAGCTGGTTCAGCGCGTAGTCCAGGTGCCCCGTCGCCTCCCCCGCCTCCACCGTGCTCACGTACAGCCGGTCGAACGCCTTCGGGTGCTCCTCCAGCGCTTCCGACAGGCTCTTCCCCTCGTCCGACATCGCCTGCTGGACCTCCGCGACGATCTTCTTCATCCGCCGGCTGCCCATCCGCTCCGCCGCGTCCTCCAGCGTCGACAGGATCGGGATCCCCGCCTGCACCGAGCTGGCGACGTACTCCGTGAACCCCAGCATCTCCCGCCGGTCCACCTTCCCGTCCGTCCGCCCCGACCGGGACGCCCGTGCGCCGCCCGACCCCGCCCCGTCCTCCGACGCGCTCACCGTCGCCCGGATCAGGTACGACCCCTGGCTCCGGAGCCGCTCCTCCAGCTCCGCCTCGCTCTCCGCCGGCATCGAGCCCCGGGTCACCGCCCCCGCCTCGTTCAGCGCCTCGTACGTGAACTCAGGCATCGCGGCCTCCATCATCGCGCACTCCATGGGGGCACGTGGGGCTGGCGCATCGGGAACCGCGGAGACGCGGAGGCGCGGAGTACACGCGGAGAACTGCTATTGAGTTTGGGTTCGTGGTGGGGGCGAGGTTCGGGGCGAAAGCCTCGGGGTTCTCGGCGGATTCTCGGTTCGGATTCTGGAGGTTTGGGTTCGTGGTGGAGGCGGGGTTCGCGGCGAAAACCTCAAGGTTCGGGGCGGCTTCGTGCCTCGGATCCTGGAGGTTTGGGTTCGTGGTGGGGGCGGGGTTCGGGGCGAAAACCGCTGGCTTCCGAGCGGGTTCTCGGTTCGTTGCGAGGGTCTGGTTCGCGGTGTGGAAGGCCGGCTTCGGTGCAATTCCATCGCTCCACGCGCCGACGATCGCTGCCTCGCCGGGGTCCCGCGTCTTCCGCCGCGTACCGCGGAGCCGCCGAGCGCCCCCGAACCCTGCTCGACCCGGACACTCTCGTCTTCCGCCGCGAACCCGGACACCACCGGCACAACTCAAAAAACTCCGCGTATGCTCCGCGCCTCCGCGTCTCCGCGGTTGACGAGACCCGTCCCAGCGCGACATGAAGTCGTCCGATCCAGCCATGGCCGATCGCGGCTTCCGGGCACAGACTGGAGTATGGCCAGGAGCGCCCCAACCACCGACCTCAACGAACTCACCCACCGGATCATCGGTGCGGCCATCGCCGTGCACCGGGAGCTCGGGCCCGGGTTGTTGGAATCGCTCTACCAGGAGGCCTTCGGCCTGGAGCTGGGAGCCAACCAGCTGGGCTTCGAGGCCCAGTTGGCGATTCCGGCCTTCTATCGAGGTGCTCGGCTCAACGGCGGGTACCGGATCGACTTCCTCGTGGAGGGACAGGTAGTCGTGGAGCTCAAGGCGGCGGATCGCCACGAGCCCGTCTTCATGGCCCAGCTGCTGACCTACATGAAGCTCACGTCCTGCCAGGTCGGCCTCCTCATCAATTTCAATGTGCCTCGCCTCAAGGACGGCATCAAGCGCGTCGTCCTCGACTACGACGGCCCCTCGCCCGGCCTGATCTTCCGCCCCTGATCCCGTCAACACCTCAGACATCGCGCACTCCATGG
>CAZSBL010000141.1:0-8776 GCA_964605205.1 uncultured Gemmatimonadaceae bacterium | reverse complement strand
CTTGGAAATAGATGTTCATCTCCGTCTCAAGAGTTCCCTTGGATCCCGTGAATTGCTGATAGCCAGAGGCACCGGCGGTACCGGACAGACTCAACCTCGTGAAGGTTGATGGGGCTATGATCTGCGCCGGCATCAATGAGGCGTAGTCAGCATCAGAAAGCTCACCAGTTGCCCCGTCGGTTTCATCACAGTCCAATACGCATGTGGACGAGAGGGCCGGTTGCTGGGGTACGACGGGCACGCTGGCAGGGTCATCGCACCCTATCCACAGTGTCAACGCCACCGCGCACGCCATGGTCCGCGCGATGGATGTTCGGATGCTCATAGGTGGCTCCTTTGTGGGAGGACACAAAATGCAGGAAGGGGGTTCGGCGTCCACAGCTCAGGAAGTGGTCAGCGCATATCTACCTCGCATCGCACAGGAATGTGAGCCACCGCGGTGACGAACCCTTCTTCGAGTCCCGGCGGGAAAACCGTCCCGACCAGAGTCAATCCAGATTCCTTGGACGACGCGGCCTGAAGAGTAGCGAATGGGGAAGGAAAGACCGTCGCGGTGCCTGATTCCGCGCTCCCCAGCGTTTCGATATGAAGAGCCGCCGAGCCGCCGTTTAACCGGCGCCGCTGCCAAATAAGGGTAGGTGCGCCATCGGATAGGACCTCCAGGAATATGTCCGCATCCGCCGGGATATGCTCCAAGGCGATCTGCTCAAATTGACCAGCAGTAGAAACGACGTACGCAAATGTGCCCTTTCCTCGAGCCACGAGCACCGCCAAACCTGAATCCGTTGCCACGGCGCTGAAACCCTGAGTGACCATTGACGATTCGGGTTGGTGGAACAGTTCGCGCAATCGATGGCCGTCCTGCGATGGACTGACTGCTGCCAGCGTCCATCCCGTTCTTTCATCCACCAGCATGAACACAAACAGGGCTTCACCGTCTGCTGTAGTAACCGCATCGAGCCAGAGGACTCGGCTGGACCCGGGCACCACGGTTGACTCGGGACGCCGCCCGTCTGCCAAGTGCGCGACCATCAGTTGGTCCCGAGGATCAACGACGAGGCCGAACCAAGCGCCATCGGTAGCCGGGACGAGGACACCGTCCTCCGGTTTCATGCGCGAAGGTAATTCGTAGCCCACTGGTAATACCAACGGCTCCAGTCCACGCCAACTGTCAGTCCATGACGCCTTCCAAAGAGCCACCGGTTCCGCCAAACCACTGGGAGCCGGCATAGGGGTTTCGACAAAGACCGCCTGCCAACCCTCAGGCCGGGCGGGGATGACGTATCTGGTCGAGATGGGGCGATTCAGGGGTGACGGAATCCGTTCAAGTGCGTCAGGATCCTGGGCGATGACCCCGAACAACCCATCCACCACTGGGCCGCGCCCCTTCCATACGTAGTTCGGGGACCCAGCCAATAGTAGTGTGTCGCTCCTTATCCCGACCGCCTCCGGGTTCACATACACAGGGGTCCCGGCCAAACTCAGCGTTCTCGACCTCACAGGGCCGAAAGAGCAACTCTGCCCGGAATCCGCCGGCACTTCATCTTGGGCGCACCCGGCCTCAACCAGACCCAGAGCCAGTATGATCACGCACGCCGACGCGCTTCGGTCAATCCAAGTCATAAAGCTCCCGGTCACAGCCGTGATCCGTGATGCTCCCCGTTCCAAACAACATTGGGCTAGCCGGCAAGACTGGCCATAGCTAGACGGGACAATCTGCGGCGAACCAAACCGCCGAGTTCGGAGCCGTCGGTTGATACACACGGGTAAGCACGACGGCGGCGACTCGCACCGTTGTGACGCCCAGGAGGGGGTTCGGGCGCTCCCATAGAGGTTAGAACTCCCGGATTCCTCGTTGCAAGCATGCTGGACAACCTCCAGTCCGTGAGCCCGGCTATGAGTACGCTTCCAGAATCACGGGGCCGCCACTCGGAGCGGGTGCCAGGGGTTCCGATCGGCTTTCCCGGTCCAGCACTGTGCAGGTGAGTATTCAACGCACCGACCGGGAGACCCAACCATGCAACATGGAACCGAAATCGGAGTCGTCCATCTGGCCCTCCCCCTCGGCAAGGGCGCCATGTGCCGGTGAGAAGGAATCCTCATGAGCCTCACGGTACACGACATCGGGTGGCTCCTACAGGGAAGGTGTACACGCCAGCCGCTCCAGGGCGTTGAAGGGGCGCACTGTTCAAGTGACTGGCACACGTAGGTGGTCCCGAAGGGCCGGCGCCAAGGGCGGGCGCAATTCAATCGCGAGTAGCCTACCAAGATTCGCGACGGCAGGCTCCCAGACGTCCGAATCGTGCGGGAACTCCAGAAGACCCACCTTGAGCCCGTCCTCGGACCTCTCGCTGCAGAGTGCCCTCCATCCTTCTCGCCTTCGACCTCACCGCCGCCAACGACCGCCTGGCCGCCGGTAAGTTGTGGGCTTGAGTATGGACAACCGGTCGATGAGCTTAATAGTCCATGCTTACCGGAGGACGACCATGACTGAACTCCCTCATCACAGCGCCCAATCACCGGACTGGGCGACTGATGAGAAGCTCCGGCTGCACCAGCTTGTGGTGCGGGAGTTGGAGCGTGACCCGCAGCGGGTGCTTTCCATTGCGCGGGAGAACCTGCGCCGGTGGGTGGAGTCTGCCGGCGCTCAGCCGTACTACCTGGAGTGGATGTAGATTCTCAGCACATGGACCCCCAATCAGGTGGCGGATTTGATTGTGAGCGATGGCGAGAAAGCTCACCGCCTCCGACAGAGCACCCCCTTCGTCGGTGCTGTCTCCCGCGAAAATCGAGACAATATCTTGGGGATGAGTTCGTCCCACGACCGATCGAAAGGCCTCTGAATCGGCCGCCCGCAGAGACATATACCTGGACCACCTCGTCCACATTCAAGTCCGCGTCCCCCAAGGGGCGGGTACGTTGAGCAATCGGAGCAATCGGCCCAGGTACAGAACTAGACCTGTTACCCCCTATCCTTGAGCGGCTGATCCAGGCGGTCTCTCGATGTCTCTGTGGCATCTATGCTCCGGAGTTCTGCAGACTTCTGGGAGATGTGCTGGGAAGGGGAAGAGTGGCCGGTGTGACGGGGACCTACGGAAGGCGTCGCCCCCGCTCAGCGTGCCGGCCGGAGTCGGGACACCGCGAGCTCGGTGTCCCCGAGAACGTCACCGACCGCCTCCCAGACCCAGCACACCGGCAAGGGGGCGCTCCAGGCACCGACTTCCTCGCAGGGCGGGAGGCGCCGTCATCAGGGATTCAGCCCGGTCCGGGCCGAGGAGCGACCCGACGTCCCGCCACCAGCTCCGGTAGTTCGACTGGAGCTGCTCGAGGAGTCGGGCCCGCTCCGGCTGCGTGATCGGATCTTCGTGCCACGTCGCGCCCAACGGCGCGTTCGTGGCCCGGAGGCTCGTTTCGAGGACAGCGAGACTGTCGCGCTCTGCCGCGCTCACAGCGCCGACCTCGATCCCCTTCCAGAGGATGGCAGGGGGGTCGATGCGATCGCCACAACCGAGGACGATCGGGTGGGCCAGTGAATCCGGGACCTGTGGCTCGGCGTCCTGGCCGTCCGCCGGGAGAGGTCCGCCGGCCAGTGCGGCGACCACGGCGGCTGCCAGGGCGTGCATCGGGAGACGCAGGGTCATGGAGTTTTCCTTTCCCGGTCGGTGCAACGCGGCGTCGTTTACGCGATAGTTATCGTAACATGCTCGGATCTCGTGGCACTAGTAACCGTAATCCGGCTGACCCCCCCAGGACTGTCGTGGGCCACACGGGCACGAGCTGTGCACTCCCACCGCGGCAGCGAGCAACCACGGCACGGGGGGGCGGTGAGGAGGACGACGATGCGGCTGACCACAACCTTCGCTGATCGCTGCCACCGACGCCGAACGCCACCCCGGCTGGCGCGGGTTCGGGATCCAGGCCGCCGCCTGGGGCGCCATCAACCTCGACATCGTGGGTTGGGCCTTCGCCTCCGGGCTCGACGCCCCCGCCGGAACCCTCGCCGGTTCCCTGGCTGCGAGCCACGGCCTCGCCCACGCCGATGCCGTCCCCGGCCACGGGATCGGCCTCATCGCCCAGGGGCTCGGCTTCTTCGTCTTCGATGGCATCGCTTACGCCGGCAGCCGGGCCCGGGTGGATGGGCTCCGGTCGCTGGTGGAGCGCGTGGAGGTAGGGGTGGTGCCGGGCACGGTGGACGTGACGCTGGTCTCGCTGGGGCTGTGAACGACGGAGAGTGGGGGACGGCATGACGACGGGTCACCACCTCCTCCTCCACCTCCCCCCACCCCCTCGCGCCGAGGTCCACCTCTTCGTGGATGCCCTGCGCCGCACCGGCGCCCGTTCCATCGAACGCGATGGCAAGGATTTCGTCGCCCTCTTCCCGGCCACCGATGACATCGACGCGCTGGTCGTGGAGGTCCGGGGCGCGGTGGTGGCCAGCACCACCCTGACCGCCCCCGATATCACGTGGCAGCGCCTGTCCCACGACGAGTGGGCGGCGAAGTGGCGCACCGAGCAGGCCGCCCGCCGGGTCAGCGACCGGATCATCGTGGCGCCCGTGGGAGTGGACGTACCGGAAGAGGGGAAGGGCGCCGGAACGGGGCCGGCATGGCGCCCGGAGGGTGGATCAGCGCCGGGGCGCGGTCCCGCCCGTCGCCCCGAAGACATCATCGTCCGCCTGGATCCCGGCGTGGCCTTCGGCACCGCGGAGCACCCCACCACCCGGGCGTGCCTGGCGCTGCTGGACGGCCGGGTGGAGGCGGGCAGCCGCGTCCTCGATGTGGGCGCCGGGTCCGGGATCCTGGCCATCGCCGCGGCACATCTGGGCGCCGCGGAGGTCCTGGCGCTGGAGTCGGATCCGGTCTCGTGCGAGGCGGCGAGGCGGAACGTGGAGGCCAACGGCGTCGCCGACGTGGTGGAGGTCCGGGAGCAGGAGGTGAAGCCGGCGGACCTGAGGAAGGTCGGGCGCTACGACGGTGTGGTGGTTAATATCGAGGCGCGGGTATCGGCCCCCCTCGTGCCCGCGGTCCCGGGGGCGCTGCGTGTTGGCGGCTGGTTCATCCTGTCGGGTGTGGTGGGCGATGAGCGCGACGACGCGGTGGCCGCGGCGCGCGCGGCGGGCCTCGAGCTCGTGGCCGAGCGGCGGTCGCGGAGCTGGTGGACGGGGGTGTTCGAAGTGGGAAGCTGAGGAGGCGTCTGATGCAGATCGTGCGGAGTGTGCTGTCCCTCGTAGCGGGACTGGCGGCCGCCATGATGCTGGTGGTCGGACTGACGTGGCTGTTCGTGCAGCTGATGCTCGATGGCGACATGACGGCGTCGCCCACGCCGGCGTACCTGGGAGTGAACCTGGCCTACTCGTTCTTCGCAGCGGTGGCCGGCGGGTGGGTGGCGGCCCGGATCGCGGGCCGGCAGGAGCTCCTCCACGCCGGGGGCGTCGGCGTCGTCATGCTGGTCCTTTCCCTCGGCGGCGATGCGTCGGCCGAGACCGGGGTACCCGGCTGGTACTACCCGGCGGTGGGCGTGCTGGGGGCGCTGGGCGCAGTGATGGGTGGTTGGCTGCGTCAGCGGGCGCTGCGACCGGCGGAAGCCCCCGCAGGCGCGGTCGAAGCCGAGGCGGGAGCCGGAGACGGGCTGGCCGCCGGGGACGAGACGCCCTCCGGCGACGACCCTATCGAGGAGATCCCTCCGCCGGCCTGACGGGTCGTCCCGCCCCGGGCCCGCCTACCGCCCGGTAGGCACCGCGCCGGTGCCGCCGCCACCGCCCGGGGCTCCGCCGCCCCCAATGCCCCCGCCCCGTCCGCCCTGGCCGGGCCCCTGGGGCAGCCCCGCCACGAACGCCTCGCTGGCCGCGATCGCCTCGGCGGGGACCTCCGCGTCGCGGTCGATGTGGACCCACTCCCAGCCGAGCCCGTACTCGGCCTCGATGTGGTTGCCGAGGGTGCGGGCGTCGGCGGCGTTGCGGAGCGCGCCCACCTGCCGGTGCGCCTCGCCGGACGGCCCGCCGCCCTGGCCCTGACCCTGACCCTGACCCTGACCCGGCGAGGTCGCGACCCCGGTCTCCACCGGCCCGACGGGTACGCCGGCCTCCTCGAGCACGGCCACCAGCTCGCTCAGCGCGGTGACCTGGTCATCGTCGTCGGGGTCCCAGGTGACGCGCACGGTGAACAGCCGCCCGCCGCGGTCAGTGGTGTCGGGGGGCTCGGTGCCTGTCGTGTCCGGCGGCTCCGGGCCTGCGGTGTCCGTGGTATCCGGCGGCTCGGTGTCTGTCGTGTCCGGTGGCGGCGACCGCGTCGTGTCCACCGTGGAGGTGGTGTCCACCGGCGGCGGTGTCGGCCGGGGCGGCACCGGCGGGGCATGGGTGGTATCCACGGTTGCGGTGGTATCCACCGGTGGCGGTGTGGGGCGCGGTGGCGGCGTGGGGCGCGGTGGCGCGACCGTGGTGTCCCCCGGCGAGGTGGTGTCCACCGGCGGCTGGGTCGGGGGCCGGACCACCGGCGGGCGCCGTGGCCCCGAATCCACCGGCGTCAGCGGCGGCGCCGTGTCCGGCGGCTCGACGCCGGTGTCGGGCGGCTCGGGCGGACGTGTGGTGTCGGGCGGCGCGATCCGGACCGGTGGGGGCTTCCGGATGGGCCTCCGGGTGGTGTCCGGCGGCTGCGGGGGCGGCCCGTGCGGCCCGGCGGTGTCCACGGCGGTGGTGTCGATGGTGGCCGTGGTGTCCATGGGCGGTGGCGTGGGCCGCCGGATCGGGATCCGGGCGGTCAGGCTGTCGGACTCGGCCCCGGCGCTGTCTCGCGGCGTCTGCGGCGTCGGCCGTGTCCGGGTGGGGATCGGCCGGGGCCGGGGCGCCGGCGGCGGCAGCTCGATGCGGCCGCCCCGGATGCTCAGCCCCAGCGTCAGCACCACGTGGGAGACGGGGCCGAAGTGCGATGTGTCGGTCCGGCTCAGCGGCGACGACCCGGCGATGATGTCCATGAGCTCGAGGCGGAGCCCCACGGGCCCGTCGAGGAAGTCGGCACCCAAGCCGAGGACGAAGGTGCTGCGGACGGTAGGGTTCGACCCGTACGGGTAGCCGCCCACCAGCGCGGTGTCGAGCCCCAGGTCGTAGCGCACGGCGCCCACCCCGATCACGCCGTACGGCTGGAAGAAGAGCCCGGGCCGCGGGTGCCGGAAGCGGGCCACCAGGTCCACGTCGCCGGCCACGATGCCGAAGCCGGTGCCCGGCTCGCCGTCCACGTGGGTGTCGGCGAAGCCGGCGTGGAGCCGGAGCCCGAAGCGGCCGAGCCAGAGCTCCGCCATCCCGCCCTGGAACCCGCCGGGCGCCAGAGACACGCCCGGGTCGGCGGAGTCGACCAGGCTGCCGTACGCGGCGGTGCCGGCGTAGCCCGTCAGGGCGATCTGATGGTCCTGGGCCACCGCGAGCCCCGGGAGCAGCAGGAGGCACGGCAGGAGGCAGAACAGCCCGAGTACGGCGACGATCCGTGGCTGGCGCATGGGCATCAACGTACGTCGAGGCACCCGGTCGGGGGAGGGCGGTTAGCCGCCCAGCCACTCCAGCGGGTCCACCCACCGGTAGCCTCGCCGCTCCGCCAGCTCGTCGAGGAAGTACTTGTGACCGGCGCCCACCACCACCAGGATGCGGTCGGTCTCGCCGGGCCCCGCCGCGGCCACGGCCTCGTCGATCCGATCGAACATCTGCTGGTTCCGCAACCAGTAGTTCTCGGTCTGGCGGCGGCCGGCGGAATCGTCCCAGGTCAGGATCGGCATGATGTCTTCGTAGAGCCGCCGCTGCAGCTCGATCCAGTCGGGCGAGTTGCTGTTCCGCATGGACCGCATGAACGAGCCGGTCTCCATCTCCCCGGCCTCCGCCCGGAACGCCTCGATCTCGGCCAGGAGACTGTCCAGCTCGGCCACCTGCGCTTCGCTGCCCTCCGCACGGATCTCGTCGAAGAGCTCCGGCCCCAGGAACCAGCGGGCGTCGTCTCCCTGGTAGTCGAACGAGACCACGCCACGGAGCCCCTGCTCCCGGGCGATGGGGAAGGCGACTCGCGCCATCTCGTGCCCGCCCCGGTGCGCCACCCACTCGGTGATCCGCGAGTCGGACTCGGCCGGGCAGTCTGTGTCGGTCCAGTAATACAGCGCGTTCGCCCGGTCCCGGGTCAGGAAGTGGAGCCGGGCCAGCTCGCACCGCTGTGCCCCGGACAGCGCACCGTATGCGACGCCGTTCAGCTCGTTCTGCATCGCGGCCAGACGCTCGCCGGCGGAGTCCAGCGGCACGCCCCAGGCGGCGGCGTATGCCGAGTCGTCGAACGTCCACCGGTAATCCCGGCCCTCTTCGATCGGCCAGCTCGCCGGCAGGTACTCGACCACGACCATGTCCGGGGCGTACGGCCGGAGCGGGTCGACCACCGCGGCCACCTCCGGCTCCGGGCGAGGCGTATCGGCCTGGGCCAGGTGCTCGGTGCCGAAGATCAGGATCTGCGGCGAGGCGGCGTCGGCCGCGGTGTCGCCGGGCCCGGCGCAGCCCGCGGCTCCGAGCGCCGCGGCCAGGACGAGCAGTGCGAGAATACGAGGTGTGAGGGGATCCGACATCGGTTGTTCCTCGAGAGGTGTGGGTTTCCAGCGATCGGTCCATCAACACGATGATGCCGCGGCGGATGTTTCGAATCCGCAGAAAGCGGGGAGTGCACTCCGGAGGCATCGTTAACCGCGTTAACCGCGGAGCCGCGGAGGCGCGGAGCACGCGCGGAGAACTTCTTTTGAGTTTGATCCGGGCAGGGCA
>CAZSBL010000140.1:0-8887 GCA_964605205.1 uncultured Gemmatimonadaceae bacterium | reverse complement strand
AGAACCAGGACAGCTACGCCCAGGGCGTGGCGGCGCAGCGGCCGTTCTACTTCGATCACGTCCGGGAGCTGGCCGACCAGGCGCTGGCCGCGTACGGCGAGCTGACCGGTCGGCGGTACCGGCGGGCCATGGGCTACAAGCTCGAGGACGCCGAGTACGTGCTGGTGGGGCAGGGCTCGGTGGTGGGCAACGCCGAGGCGGCGGCCGACTACCTGCGCGAGGAGAAGGGGCTCAAGGTGGGCGTGCTGGACATGGTCATGTTCCGCCCGTTCCCGTCGGACCTGGTGGCGCAGATGCTCGCCGGGAAGAAGGCGGTGACGGTGCTGGAGCGGGTCGACCAGCCGCTGGCCGTGGACGCCCCGATGCTGCGGGAGATCCGGAGCGCCATGGGGAAGGCCGTGGAGAACGGCCGGGCCCGGAAGACGAACGGCGCCGAGCTGCCCCACGAGGGGATCCCGGCGCTCTCGGGTGACGATGTACCGGACTTCTTCAGTGCGGGTTTCGGCTTCGGCAGCCGGGACCTGCAGCCGGGGGATCTGGTGGCCGCGGTGGAGAACATGGTGGAGGGCGGCAAGGGCCGCCGGCAGTACTACCTGGGGATCGACTTCATCCGCAAGGGCACGCGGCTGCCGAAGCTGGAGATCTGGCAGGAGCAGCTGCTGGAGGCGTACCCGAAGCTGCCGGATCTGGCGCTGGAGCCGGCGAGCGACCTGAACCTGCTGCCGGAAGGCTCTATCGCGCTGCGGATCCACTCCGTGGGCGGTTGGGGCGCCATCACCATGGGGAAGAACGTGAGCCTGACGGCGTTCGAGATGGCCGGGCTCCACGTGAAGGCGAACCCGAAGTACGGCTCCGAGAAGAAGGGGCAGCCCACCACGTTCTACGCAACGCTCAGCCGCGATCCGATCAAGATCAACGCCGAGCTGAAGCACGTGGACGTGGTGCTGAGCCCGGACCCGAACGTGTTCCGCCACTCGAACCCGCTGGCCGGGCTCCGGGAGGGCGGCGTGTTCGTGATCCAGACCGACCTGGAGCCCGCCGAGCTGTGGGACCACTTCCCGGAGGACGCGAAGCGGTTCATCCGGCAGAAGAACATCAAGGTCTACGGCCTCGACGGGTTCAAGATCGCCAGCGACGAGGCGAGCGCCGCCGAGCTCCGCTATCGGATGCAGGGCGCGGCGTTCCTGGGCGCGTTCTTCAAGGTCAGCCCGCTGGCCGAGCAGGAGGGCCTCGATGAGGAGACGCTCTTCGCCGGGATCCGCGAGCAGATGGAGCGGAAGTTCGGCAAGCTGGGCGAGCGGGTGGTCGAGGACAACGTGCGGGTGATCCGCCGCGGCTACGACGAGCTGGCCGAGGTCGAGCCGGCGGGCAGCGGCGAGGGCAAGGACGTGTCGCTCCCGGTGGCGCAGGTGCCGTCGATGCTCGACGTGCCCGCCGCCGAGGTGGGGATCGGCAACCCGGGCCGCTTCTTCGAGCAGGTCTGCGCCATCTACGACGAGGGGCAGGAGCCCATCGCCGATCCGTACGCCGCCATCAGCGGGATCCCGGCGGCCACGAGCGTGATCCGGGACATGACCGACATCCGGTTCGAGGTGCCGGAGTTCGTGGCCAGCAAGTGCACCGGGTGCGCCCAGTGCTGGACCCAGTGTCCGGACGCGGCGATCCCGGGGCTCGTGAACAGCGTGGAGGAGCTCCTGGACACGGCCATGGAGCACGCCAAGAACGGGCGCTCGCTCGACCGGCTCAAGCAGGTCAGCAAGCACCTGGTCAAGGAGACCCACAAGGTCATCGACGGCGTGGAGTTCGACAACTTCGGCGACACGCTGAAGTCCGCGTACAAGAACCTGGTCCCGAAGCTGAACTGGGACCCGGAGAAGCGGAAGGAGCTCGACGACGACTTCGCCGCCGTCTACCCGGTGCTCTCCGAGTTCCCGCTGGCGAAGGCCCAGCCGTTCTGGGACATCCCGGAAGGGAAGGAGAAGGGGAGCGGCGGGCTGCTGTCCATTACGGTCAACCCCGAGGCGTGCAAGGGGTGCAACATCTGCGTGGACGTCTGCGCGGACGAGGCGCTGATCACGGTGAAGCAGGACGAGGAGAAGGTCGAGGAGCTGCGCCGGAACTGGGACTTCTGGCAGGAGCTGCCCGACACCGATGACCGCTTCATCAACATCCGGGACCTCGAGGAGGGGATCGGCGTGCTGCCGAGCCTGCTCCTGAAGAAGGACACCTACCGGAGCATGGTGGGCGGCGATGGCTCGTGCATGGGGTGCGGCGAGAAGACGGCCGTCCACCTGATCACCTCGACCATCGAGGCGCTCATGCAGCCCCGGGTCGAGAAGTACGTCGAGAAGATCGACGCGCTCCTCGACGGACTCGACGAGAAGGCCCGCGACCTGCTGGCCGCCGACGCGGACATCGACCTGGCCGCGGTGGCCGAGGGCGGCCGCGTGGACGTGCCGATGAACGAAGAGAAGCGGCAGCAGCTGGAGCGCTACGCCCGCTCCATGGAGGCGCTGAAGGATCTGAAGTGGCGCTACCAGGAGGGTCCCAGCGGCCGCGGTCGCGCCGCCACCGGGATCACCAACAGCACGGGCTGCTCCAGCGTGTGGGGGAGCACCTATCCCTACAACCCGTACCCGTTCCCGTGGGTGAACCACCTCTTCCAGGACGCGCCCAGCATCGCCATCGGGATCTTCGAAGGGCACATGCGGAAGATGCAGGACAACTTCGTCACCGTCCGTCGCGCCGAGAAGGTCCTCGAGGGCACGTACGAGCCGGAGACCGACGAGAAGTTCTTCACGGACTTCGACTGGCAGCAGTTCACCGACGAGGAGTTCAACCTGGTCCCGCCGATCCTCTCCATCGGTGGCGATGGCGCCATGCTCGATATCGGGTTCCAGAACCTCTCGCGGCTCATGGCCAGCGGGAAGCCGATCCGGGTGGTGGTCCTGGACACGCAGGTCTACTCGAACACGGGCGGCCAGGCGAGCACCGGGACGTACACCGGGCAGTCGGCCGACATGAGCCCGTACGGCAAGGCCGTCCACGGGAAGACGGAGGAGCGGAAGGAGTTGGCGTACATCGCCATGGCCCACCGCGGCGCCTTCGTCCACCAGACCAGCCAGGCGTCGGCGAGCCACCTGATCGCGGGGCTGATCAAGGGGCTCAAGACCCGCCGGCCCTCGGTCATCAACGTCTACACGCCGTGCCCGGTGGAGCATGGGCTCCCCGACGAGTGGGCGCCGGAGGCGGCGAAGCTCGCGCTGGAGAGCCGGGCGTTCCCGTTCCTGACGTACGACCCGGACGCCGGCGACAGCATCGCCGAGTGCCTGAGCCTGGACGGGAACCCGGACACGCAGAGCATCTGGCCGCTCTACGAGCTCAAGTACATGGATGACGAGGGCGAGGAGCAGGTGATGGAGCTGCCGGTGACCATCGCCGACTGGGCGGGCACCGAGACCCGCTTCAAGAAGCACTTCAAGTCGATCTCGAAGGACGACTGGGACGAAGACACCCAGCTGGTGTTCCACGAGTTCGTGGCGGCGTCGGAGGAGGACCGGGAAGGGAAGACCCCCTTCATCTGGTCCATCGACGATGAGAAGACGCTGGAGCGGACCCGGGTCTCGAAGGAGATCGTGCAGCTGGCCGAGGAGCGGCTGCTCTTCTGGCACCAGCTCAAGGAGATGGCCGGCCTCGAGGTGCCGGACTGGGTCCGGAACAACATCGGTCGGGAGATCGAGAGCGAGTTCGAGACCAAGCTGCAGGAGGCGCAGGACGAGTTCGAGGCCAAGCTCGAGGAGCTCAAGGCCACGTACCCGCGGATCATCGCCCGTCGCCTGGCCGAAGGGCTGGTCAAGCACGGGAACGGGAACCGCACCGTGGCCGACCTGCTCAAGACCGCCGAGTCGACGCCGGGGCTGGAGCCCATCGGCGCGGACGTGGGCGGGATGCAGGTCGGGCCCAGCGGCGGGAATGGTGGCACGGCCGCGGCCCGGGCCGGGGGCGGCGTGGCCACCGCGGTGGAGGAGAAGCCCGAGTCGGTGGTGGAGACCGCCGAGCCGGAGGAGGCGGAGGAAGAAGATGAAGGGCTCCGGATGGAGCCGTACATCGAGACAGCGCGCTGCACCACGTGCAACGAGTGCACGCAGCTGAACAACCGGATGTTCAAGTACAACGAAGACAAGCAGGCGTACATCGCGGATCCGAAGGCCGGCACGTTCAAGGAGCTGGTCATGGCGGCCGAGCGCTGCCCCGCCGAGATCATCCACCCCGGTGACCCGCTCGATCCGAACGAGCCAGAGCTGGACAAGTGGATCAAGCGGGCGGAGCCGTTCAACTGATGCGGGGGGCGTCCGTTGAACGGCAGAACTAAGAACTAAGAACTAAGTGTGGGCGGGAGAGGCGGAGTGATGGGTCTATCGAACGGGGGATCGGCGGTGAAGGGCCGGGCAGTGCCCTTGCCGCGGAGCGGGAAGATCCGCCGCGGTCCGTGGGGTCGCGCCAGGAACCTGGCAGCGCCGCGAGGGAGGGTGCTTCGCTGTCAACCCGGCCGAGCCGGACGTAGATCATAGCTCTTAGATCATAGATCTCGAATCGAGCGTAGCAATGACGCAGACCGCACAGAGCCCTTTCAAGCGCATGGCCGATGTCCTCTTCGGCCCGAGCTTCCGGCACGGGGTCCACCCGCCGGACTCGAAGGCGCTGACGAATACGGTGCCGATCCGGCGGATGCCGTTCCCGGATGAGGTGGTCCTGCCGCTGCGGCAGAACGCCGGTGCGCCGGCGAAGCCCATCGTGGAGGCGGGTGACCACGTGGAGCGGGGCGACAAGATCGGGGAGGCGCAGGGCTATGTCTCTGTGCCGATCCACGCCACGGCCACGGGCCGGGTGAAGGCCATCGACTGGTGGCCGCACCCGGACGGGAAGATGGAGCGGGCGGTCCGGATCGAGGTGGACCGGTTCAGCCCTCAGCTGCCGCGGCCGCGGATCGTGCCGGAGTGGGAGGGGCTGACGCCCGACGAGGTCCGGTCGGCGGTGCAGCAGGCGGGGGTGGTGGGGCTGGGCGGGGCGGCGTTCCCGACCCACGTGAAGCTGAACCCGCCGGAGGAGACGCCCGTCGAGCTACTGCTCATCAACGGCGCCGAATGCGAGCCGTACCTGACCAGTGACCACCGGGTCATGGTGGAGTACCCGGAGCGGGTCCACTTCGGGATCCGGGTCATGATGCAGTGCCTGGAGGTGGACCGGGCGGTGATCGGGGTGGAGAACAACAAGCCCGATGCCATCGAGCGGCTCCGGGCTACGATCCCGCCGGACCTGGATATCGAGGTGATCGGGCTCACAGTGAAGTACCCGCAGGGCGCGGAGAAGATGCTGATCAAGGCGGTGACCGGGCGGGAGGTCCCGTCCGGGAAGCTGCCGATGCACGTGGGCGCGGTGGTGCAGAATGTGGGGAGCATCGCCGCCATCGCCGAGGTCTTCGAGACGGGCTACCCGCTGATCGAGCGGATCGTCACCATCACGGGCCCGGGGATCCGCCGCCCGCAGAACCTGATTGTGCCGGTGGGGACCAAGGTCAAGGACGTGATCGAGTTCTGCGGCGGGCTCACGGAGGACGCCACGGAGGTGATCTTCGGCGGGCCGATGATGGGGATGCCGCAGCCGGACATGGACGTGCCGGTCCTGAAGGGCACGTCGGGGGTGGTGGTGCTGACGGAGAGCGAGAGCGTCCGTCCGCCGGCGCTGCCGTGCATCCACTGCGGTCGCTGCCTCGACGCCTGCCCCGTCTTCCTCAACCCGCAGACCCTCGGGCAGCTGGCCCAGGTCGGGCGGTACCAGGCGATGGAGGAGCACCACCTGAACGACTGCATGCTGTGCGGCTCCTGCTCGTACGTCTGCCCGTCGAACATCCCGCTCTCGCAGATGTTCGCGCTCAGCAAGGGCGGGCTGCGGCGCCAGCAGGAGCGGGCGAAGCGGGAAGCCGAGGAGAAGGAAGGGGCGGCCGCATGAGCGACCAGGACAGGGGCTGGCGCGGGACCGGCTGGCAGGCCGGCACCCAGGAGCGGATGGCCCGGGACCCGGACCTCCGCTTGATGGCGTCGCCGCACCTGCACGGCCAGGACTCCACCAGCCGGATCATGTGGTCGGTGGTGATCACTCTGGTCCCGGTGGTCGGCGCCGCGACGTACTTCTTCGGCGCCGGCGCGCTCCTGATCATCGGGGCCAGCACGATGGGCGCCATGCTCACCGAGCGGATCTTCGGGCCCGGCGGCGCGCTGCGTGACGGCTCGGCCGCCATCACGGGGATCCTGCTGGGGCTCACGCTCCCGCCGGGGTTCCCGCTCTGGATGGCCTTCGTGGGCGGCGCGTTCGGGATCGGGTTCGGCAAGCTGATCTTCGGCGGGCTCGGCCAGAACATCTTCAACCCGGCGCTGCTGGGCCGGGCGTTCCTCCAGGCGGCGTTCCCCACGGCCATCACCACGTGGCCCGCGGTGCGGACGGCCGCCGAGGGTTCGAGCTGGCTCCAGCTCCGGGGCGACCTGTTCGCCGCGCCGATGATGGGGGCCGGTGAGGTGGACGTGGTGACCCAGGCCACGCCCCTGGGGCTGTGGAAGTTCGAGGGCGAAGTCACCGACGTGCTCAACCTGCTGGTCGGGAGCACCGGCGGGTCGCTGGGCGAGACGTCGGCGGTCCTGATCCTCCTGGGTGGCGGCTACCTGGCGGCCCGGAACTATCTGAACTGGCGGATCCCCGTGGGGATCTTCGCCACGGTGGCGGTCTTCGCCGGGATACTGCACGCCATCGATCCCAGCTATCCGGGCCCCCTCTTCATGCTGTTCAGCGGCGGGCTCATGATCGGGGCCGTCTACATGGCCACCGACATGGTCACCTCGCCGGTGACGGACAAGGGCGCCTGGATCTTCGCGTTCGGGATCGGCTTCCTGGTGGTCCTGATCCGCGTCTGGGGCGGGCTGCCTGAAGGGGTCATGTACGCGATCCTGTTCATGAACGCGCTGGTCCCGTTCATCGAAAAGGCCACCCAGCCGAAGGTGTTCGGCACGGCCGAGAGCAAAGCGAAGAAAATGGAGGCGTCATGACGGGCGAAGACGCCAGGCGCGGAGGCGCGGAGGAGGCCGGTGAGCAGAAGCTGCCGGTTACGGCGGACCAGGCGTACCACGCCGAGGCCGATGCCGGGGACCGCGGCGGCGACGGCGAGAAGGGGCCGGCGTTCGAGAGTGATGCGGGGCCGCACCCGGAGGTGGAGGATGTGCCGTCGTGGCGGCTGATCACCACGCTGGCCGTGGCCGGCGCGCTGGCGGGGCTGCTGATCGTGGCCGTCTACCAGTGGGCGCAGCCGCAGATCCTGGAGAACCGGGCGCGGGTGCTGCGCGAGGCCGTGCAGGAGGTGCTGGCCAGCCCGGACCGGGTCCAGACGCTGTACATCCAGAATGGCGAGCTCAGCGAGCAGCCGCCGGCGGGGGTGGACACCACCACGGCGGAGCGGGTGTTCATGGGCTACGACGGGAACGGCAATGTGATCGGGGCGGCCATCTCTGGCGCGAAGCCGGGCTACCAGGACGTGATCTCCCTGATCTTTGGCTACGACCCCGTGGCCGACGAGGTGCTGGGGATGCGGGTGCTGGAGAGCAAGGAGACGCCGGGGCTCGGCGACAAGATCTTCAAGGACTCGGTGTTCGTGGCCGAGTTCCAGGGCGTGCGGACCCCGATCGATGGCGTGAAGGACGGGAGCGATGAGCCGGATGAGGTGGACATGATCACGGGCGCCACCATTTCGTCGGAGGCCGTGATCGACATCATCAACATGCGCGTGGACGCGCTGGGGTCCGCGCTGGACGCATACATTCAGCGCGCGGGAGGAGGCACACCATGAGTCCGCGGCAGACCACGCCGTCGCAGGACCTGCTCCGCGGGATCTGGAAGGAGAACCCGGTTCTGATCCAGCTGCTCGGGCTGTGCCCGGCGCTGGCGGTGACGAACACCACGGCGAACGCCATCGCCATGTCGGCGGCCACGTTCTTCGTGCTGGTGGGGAGCAGCACGCTGATCTCGCTGGTCAAGGACCTGATCCCGAACGAGGTCCGGATCAGCGCCTATATCCTGGTGATCGCCACGTTCGTGACGCTGGTGGACCTGGTCCTGGCCGCCAAGTTCCCGGTGCAGCACAAGGACCTGGGCGCGTTCATCGCGCTGATCGTGGTGAACTGCATGATCCTGGGCCGGCAGGAGGCGTTCGCGTCGAAGAAGCCGGTGGGTCGGGCGGTCCTCGACGCACTGGGCACCGCCGCCGGGTTCACCATCGCGCTCCTGATGATGGGGGTATTCCGGGAAGTGCTCGGCAACGGAACGATCCTGGACATCCCGCTCTTCGGCGACGGCTTCGAGCCGTGGGTCATCATGATCCTGCCGCCGGGCGGCTTCTTCACCCTCGGGTTCATCCTCCTGGGCCTCGCCTGGTGGGAGGACCGGAAGAAGAAGGGCCGCCGGCCGAAGGTCCGGGAGTGGCCCCACGGCGTGGGCTCCATGACGAAGCGTGAAGGAAGGAGGGTAGCCTGATGGGTACGGGTACCGAGCTCTTCTTCATCTTCATGTCGGCGCTGCTGGTCAACAACTTCACGCTGGCGCTCTTCCTCGGGCTCTGTCCGTTCATGGGCGTGTCGGCGAAGGTCTCCACCGCGATCCGGATGGGCGGCGCCAACATCTTCGTGATGACCATCACGTCCATCGTGGCGTGGTTCCTCAACACGTACATCCTGGAGTACGCGCCGTACCTGCGGCTCATCAGCTTCATCGTGGTGATCGCGAGCCTGGTGCAGATCACGGAGATCACCATCAAGAAGATCAGCCCCACCCTCTTCCGGGAGCTGGG
>CAZSBL010000139.1:0-8891 GCA_964605205.1 uncultured Gemmatimonadaceae bacterium | reverse complement strand
TGACCCAGGTCCAGGCCATGGGGACCGATCTCATCATGGTGACCCCGGCCCAGGTCCGGCGCTCGGGCGGACGGGCGCAGATCCGGGGCACCGTCACCACCCTCACGCCCCAGGACGCGAACGCGCTCCGGGACGAGCTGCCCCGCGTGGTGGCGGCAGCCCCCTGGGCCAGCCGTCGTATGCCGGTGCAGTTCGAGGGCCGCTCATCCACCACCAACATCCTGGGCGTCACCCCGGAGGTCCTGGACATCCTGAACGTCTCGCCCGCCGCAGGTTCCTTCTACACCGAGAGAGAAGAGATCACGGGCGGGAGAACCGCCGTACTGGGCAGCACGGTGGCCCGGGCGCTCTTCGAAGCGGAGAACCCGGTGGGCAGGCGGATCCTCATCGGTCAGGTCCCGTTCGATGTCATCGGTGTGCTGGCACCCCGTGGCACCGACCTCTCGGGGGCCGACCAGGACGACGTGGTCATGATCCCTCTGCGTACGGCCCTCCGGCGGGTGCTGAACCAGACGTGGCTGGGAGGCATCTACCTGCGGGCCCGGAGCGAGGCGGAGATGGAAGAAGCCGCGGAGCAGATCCGCTGGCTGCTGCGAGAACGACACCGGTTGGATCGAACAGGTGCTGACGACGATTTCGAGATCCAGACACAGGCCGACCTCATGGCGGCCCACAGGGAGATCGGGGACACGTTCACCACACTGGTGGGCGGGATCGCCGCCGTCTCCCTCCTGGTGGGTGGCGTGGGGATCCTGGCCATTATGCTGATCTCGGTGCGGGAACGGACCCGGGAGATCGGCCTGCGTCTCGCCGTGGGGGCTCGACGCCGGGACGTCCGGACCCAGTTCCTGGCCGAAGCCATCATGCTCGGGACGGGGGGCGGGGCGGCCGGCGTCCTCCTGGGCCTCGCTGCCGCCGCCATCATGAAGGCGGCCACGGACTGGGCCGTTGCCGTTGAGCCGTACTCCGTCGTCCTCTCCTTCACGTTCTCCCTCATGGTGGGCGTCTTCTTCGGAGTGTACCCCGCCCACAGGGCGTCGCTGCTGGACCCGGTGGTGGCGCTCCGGAGCGAGTGACGGCGCCGGGCCACCTGCCTTCCCCGGCGACGGGGCGAGCCGCTGACGGACAGAACAACGACACGGCATGGGCATGGGGCTGCCTCCCGGCCCGGCTACAGGTCAATGGCGGGACGCCCCTCGAACGTGTCGGCGATCCACTCCTCATCGAGCGTTCCGGAGGCCCGGGCCAGCTCCACGTGCGCGGCCATGAGCGCGTACCGCGCCCCTTCCAGTCCGGCGCGGACATCCAACAGCTCCGCCTCGGCGGTGAGGTAATCGGTCTGAGTGCCCACGCCGGCATCGAGCGCCACACGTTCGGTTTCCACCACCTCGGCCTGGAGCACGACCGCCCGTTCCAGAGCCGTTACCCGAGCCCGGGCATCCCGGATCCGTGAAACGGCCTGATCTACCTGGGCGGTCACGTAGAGCTCCACGGTCCGCACGGTGGCCCGCGCCGTCCGCTCCCCTGCCTCCGCCTGGGCGACCCGACTTCCCACGGCGCCCCCGGTGAACAGCGAGCCGCGTCGTGCGGGGGCACGTCGGTCCCGAGCTCCCGTCGATACCCTTGCCACGAGATCCGGGCCAGACCGCCAGTACGAGGAAACGCGGCATCGTCGAGGTAGTCGATGGTCAGGGTGGCCGTGTACGCGCCGGAGGAAGAGGGCTAGAGCTTGCCCCCTCTGCGGGCGTGGCCGGAGATGCCCGGTGCTCCCGTGACCTGGATCACAGCCCCCGGGCTCTTCGGTGTGCCACAGTGGGGCATGACGAATGTGAAGCCCGCGGTCCTGGCAGGTCTTGTTCTCCTCCCGGCGCTCATCTCCGCGCCGCTCCACGCCCAGGAGCCGGCGCTGAGGGGCGTATACGGTCTGGCCCCGGACCGGAGCGATGACGTGGGTCAGGCCATCCGGGAGGCCACCGAGGGGGCCGGCTTCTTCGTGCGGACCGTGGGCCGGAGGATGCTGGCCGACCGGCTCGCGCCGCCGGACACGGTCCGGATCGTGGTGACCGACACCACGGCGTCCATCACGTCCGACGGCTCGGCGCTGCGCACCCGCCTTTTCACCGTGGCCGATCCGGGCGAGGCAGACCAGCGGCCCCCTGATGGTGTCCGGACCGCGTGGGATAACGAGGCCCTGGTTCGGACGTTCGAGGAGGATGACGGCGTGCGGACGTACCGGTACTCGTTGGCAGGGGACGGTGACACGTTGCGAGTGGACGTGTCGGTGGAGGGCAGCCGGCTGCCCCGCCCGGTGGAGTACCGCCTCATCTACCGGCGTCGCTGACCCGCGGGCCTCCTACTCCCGGATCCCTTCCCGGAGTCGTGTCCGGAAGGCGGTGTGACACGCGACGCATCCATCCCGCAGCGCCGCGTCGGCCTCCAGGACCCCGGCCATGTCCCGGGCATCCGCGGCTTCGGCCATGTGGACGGCCAGGTCGTGGACGGTCTGGTCGAAGCCCTTGAAGCGGACCATGTCGGCACCCAGGACCTCCCTGATCTGCTCGGCCTCCTCGGGCGGGACCATGGGATGGTTCGCTACGGCCCGGGCGGCCGCGGCGATGCTGTCGTACTGCTCGAGCCACAGGCCGTGACTGACGCGGCTCATGTCTCCCTGCAGGCCGAGCATGAGGGTGAAGAGCGTGGGCAGCGCCGCCCGGGTGGCCGTCACAGAATCGGCCGCACCCTGGGCCGCCCGGTCCGGGTTGTCCCGAGCGTCGTCCTCCGGTGCGTCGCAGGCGCCGGCGGCCAGTGCCAGCGCGAGTGAGCCCGTAAGTGTGGCCGTGATCCATCGCGTTCTCATCGTTGTCTCCTGGGTGCGTTCACTCACAGTCTATGGTCCTGGAGCGTGTGGGTCACCCACGCCTCATCGAGGGTCCCGGAGACGCGGGCCATCTCCACGTGGGCGGCCATGAGGCCGTACCGTGCTCGCAGCAGGTTGGCCCGGGCGTCCAGCAGGTCGGCCTCGGCGGAGAGGTAGTCGGTCTGGGTGCTCACTCCGGCCCCGAGGGCCACGCGCTCGGTCTCCACGACCTCGGCCTGGACCGTGACCGCCCGCTGCAGGGCGGATACCCGGGCCCGCGCCTGGCGGATGCGGGAGGCCGCCCGGTCGATCTGAGCGACCACCTCCAGCTCCGTCATTCTCGCCGTGGCCCGCGCGGTCCGCTCTCCAGCCACCGCCCGGGCGACGCGACTGCCCGCGGCACCGCCCGTGAAGAGCGGTACGGAGACCCTGAGCCCGGCGGCCCACTCGCCGGTGAAATCGGTCTCGAGCCCCCCGCGCTCGAACCAGGTGCCGAACAGGTCGATGTCCGGGAGGCGAGCGCCGCTGGCGGCCGCGCGGCCCGCTTCAGCCTCTGCGATCCCCTCGCGGGCCCTGCGGAGGTCGGGGTTGTTCCGGAGCGCTGCGGCCCGCGCCGTACCCTCTTCCGGCGCCGAGGTCTCGTCGGTCAGGTCCACGGGCACGAGGCGCCCGGCCCGGGTCTGCGCCGGATCCAGCCCCGTGAGTCGGGCGAGCTCCCGCTCGCCGTCCTCCAGCGCGCTCCGGGCCTCGGTGGCTTCGGCCTCGGCGGCTGCGAGCGCCGCGTCGACGCGCATGAGATGGAGCCGGGGCGCCTGTCCCTCTTCCAGGAACTGTTGGACCCGCGCCCGCTCGGCGGTCAGCGCCTCCAGCCGCTGCTCGTGGGCGTCGAGCACCCCGCAGCGCGTGAGCACGTCCAGGTACACGGCCGTCACCCGGGCGATCATGCCCTGACGGGTCTGCGCGAACCCGGCCTCCGCCTGTCCGGCCCGCGCGTCGGCTTCACGGATCCGTGCGCCGCGGCTCCCGTCGAACACGGTGTAGCTCACCGTGGCCTCGCCCTGGATCAGCGTCTCGTCGAACGCGGGCGCCCGCGTGGGGTCGAAGCCGTGGAGCGGCGTGACTGTCATGGGCTCCTGGTACCGGGTGGCCGATCCGGCCAGAGCCACCGATGGGAGGCGGGCCGCGGCCGCACCGGCCCGGGCCGCCTCGCCCCCTTCGACCCGGCCGCGAGCCGCCGCCATGGCCGGGTGGGCTTCCAGCGCGTGGCTCAGCGCCGTTCCCAGGTCCAGGGACGTGTCTGTCTGGGCCCGGGCGCTGCCCGGACCGATGAAGGGGGCCACTGCCAGGGCCAGAACCGCGATCCGTTTCACTCGGTGCCTCACTCGCTCTGCTTCGGGGTGTTCAAGGTGTTGACGGTGGGAAGATGGACGGTCGGTCGGCGTCCTGGCTGTGACGGACATCACATGGCCGGCCACCCCGGCCCGGGGTCGGTTCCTACCAGGGGTCGCTGATCCGCCGACCGATGGATGCGTACGCCCTGGGCGAGCCCGCTTCGCCGAGTCCCACGGCCAGGTACACGGGGCCGACCAGGGTCCGGACGCCCACCAGCAGGGAGCCGGCATAGAGGAGGTCATCGCCCCGGATGGCCGACCACTGCTGCCACACGTTGCCGGCTTCGAGTGAGGCGCCGAGGTGCACGCGCCCTCCTTCGAGGCGGTGCAGGTAGATGAGCCGCGCCACGGCGGCGTAGCGGCCGACCAGCTCGTCGATCTCGCGGTTGGAGAGGCGGAACAGCCCGCCCAGCCGCGCCGGGTCGTGGGGTGGCACGGCCGTGGACCGGGCGCCGACGCTGATGCCGGCGATGAACGCCCGCCGACCCGCCGGGATGGCCTGCGTGAACACGGCTTCCACCCGGTCGTACGGCGCCTCGGTGCCCAGTTCCGCACGAAAGCCCATCCAGGAGACCCGGGCCAGGCCGCCACGTCGGGGGAAGGCCGCGTCGTCGAGGTAGTCGAGAGTCAACGTCGCTGTGTACCCTCCGTAGTCCTCGTCCAGATGTGAGCGGGCGGGATCCACGGGGTCCGCGTCGACGCGTCCCCGGAGGAGCCCCACGCGGAGCTCGGCCAGGTTCGACACGTGGAGCCCCGCCTCGCCCCACACCCGCTCGCCGGCGGTCCGGTACCGGGCAGAGTTACCGTCCAGCATCAGGAACCCGTCGGATACCCGGTGATCGACACCGACCTGCGTAAACAGGTGGCCGTTGAAGGCCAGAGGCTGGTAGAGCTCCAGCGCCCCGACCCGCGGCTCACCGAACTGGACGTCCAGCCGCGCCTCCCCGCCCAGCCGGTTCACGCGACCGAGCCACAGGTTGGTCAGGAACCGATACCCCGACCGGCCGTCCCGGAAATCATCCACCAGCGACAGCCCGAAGCGCAGGGAGTTCGGGGCCCGCTCCTTCCGCCACGCTTCCACCACCAGCGTGGCCGGGTGGCCGGTGTCGCCCTTCTCGACGCAAACGTCGATCTGCTGGAACAGCCGGAGGCTGGACATCCGCAGCAGGTCATCCTCGAGCAGCCCGGGATCCACGGCCTGCCCCGGCTCCGTCCGCATCTCATGGCGCAGCAGCCGCTCGTCGATCTCCCCACCATTCGAGACGACGTGGATCGAGTCGATAACCCGGGGCGCGCGCATGCGCTGACGTCGGGCCGCGAGCCGGGCCGCGTGAGCGGCGCCCTGTGCGGCCAGGGGGCGCAGACGCGACGCGGCCGACCGCGCCGCCACCTCGCCCCGGGCCACCGCCTCGTCCCAGCGGTGGAACTCCATGATGGTCATCCCGTCCAGCGCCGGGCGGATCACGACGTCGCCGGGTCCCAGCCCCTCGTACTGCGCCGCACTGTTGGCATCGGTCATGAGGCGGCTCAGCTGCTCCGAGACGTCCACCAGCGTCTCGATTCCGCCCTGGCCCGTGAGCGGCGTGCCGACGTCCACCACGATGAGCCGGTCCACACCCATGGCCCGGACCACGTCCACCGGCAGGTTCCGGACGACGCCCCCGTCCACCAGCTTGCGGCCCTCATGCTCCACGGGGGCGAAGATCGCCGGCAGCGACATGCTGGCCCGGACCGCCGTCGACAGGTCGCCGAAATCGAACACCACCAGCTCCCCCGTCTCGATGTCGGTGGCCGTCAGCCGCAGCGGGACCGCCAGGCTGTCGAAGTCGGCCACGTCCGCCGCGGGCAGCAGCAGTCGCTCCAGCCGGACGGACACATTGTGCCCGGCGACCAGGCCCGCCGGGAGATGCACTCCATCGCCGTCCACCGAGAGCTCGAACTGGGTCAGGAACGTCCGGTTCTCTGTCTTGCGCCGGAACGAGAGCGAGCCCCGCGGCAGCCGGTCCGTGAACATCAGCGGCCAGTCCACTGCCTCCAGTTGCTCCTCGATCTCGCCGGGCGTCCAGCCGGCGGCGTAGAGCCCCCCGACGATGGCGCCCATGCTCGTGCCGGCGATGGCGTGGACGGGGACCCCGTACTCCTCGAGTACCTTCAGGACGCCCACGTGGGCCGCGCCCCGGGCGCCCCCGCCGCTCAGGACCAGCCCGATCCGCGGCGATGACGGCGCCGTCTCCTGGTCCGCGGTCGCGGCCGACCCGGCCACCGCCGGGGTCGCGCCTGCCGCTGCAGCCAGGGCCAGCGCCGCCAGGACCCGGATCACACCGGGTCCCGGATGCGGCGGGTCGGGGCGGCGGACAGAGCCGCGTAGATGATCAGCCACACGGCCGTCCGAGCGGTGATGGCACCCAGACTCTCGTGTGCCACGGCGTCCCCGACGAGTACGATGGCCACGAGCACTGCCAGGTTCACCAGCCCGATCAGCCCCGCGCTCCACCGGCCGACCGGCCGTCGGGCCAGGATCAGGGCACCGGCCAGGACATAGATGGGACCCATGACCGTGTTGAAGATCAGGAGCGGCCGGAACACCGGGTATCCGGCGTCCCGCAGCCCGAACAGCACCGACGCACCGGCCACTACCGTCAGGACGCCGAACACGACCCCCGTCCAGCCGCCCAACCGGGGCGCCCACGTGGCCAGCCAACCACCACCCGATTCGGCATCGGTCCCCTCGTCCACCGTCCGTCTGGTCATGCGCGCCTCCGTTCGCCTTCGAGTCACTTGCCACCCTGAACGTGCATTCCGCCGGTCCGCACGGCAGTGACACACGTCACACCAGCCCCGTGTGACAAGCATCACAGCCACAGACGCTGCAAGCCGCGAACCTTACGTGTGGAAGCAGCCGCCCCCCGGATATTCGAGCCCGGGTGTGGCGATCCATTCATTGACGTGGCACCGGGCGTTCGATCGTTACACGATCGGTGTCGGACGAGGGAGCGGGATTGATGACGAGATCCGGGATGGTGAGCGTGGTCCTGCTGGCGAGCCTGATGTCAGGGGCGTGTGCCGGCGGTGGCCCGAGCGATGGTGATGGCGATCGGACGCGGGTGCTCCAGCCCGAAGACGTTCTGGAGGTGATGAGCGGAGAGGTCCGGACCGGTATCGCCGTCAGCGGGCCGCTGAACCCGTATCGGAACGTGGAGGTCCGGGCCCAGCTGGCCGGCGAGCTCACCAGCGTGGAACGGGAGCCGGGGATGACGGTGGCCGCCGGTGACGTGCTGGCCCGTTACGAGGCGACCACGTTCCGAAGCCAGGCGCTGAGCGCGCGGGCTGCACGGGCCGCGGGCGAGTCGGCCGTGGCGGCGGCCCGTCACCGGCTCCGGTCGACGGAGACCCTCCACGAGGCGGGTGCGGTGTCGGACCAGGACCTCCGGCAGGCGCGCAGCGCGGCAGAGGCGGCCCGGGCTCAGCTCGCGGCGGCCGAGGCCCAGGTCGACCAGGCGGAGGAGGCGCTGAGCCGCGCCGTGGTCCGGGCCTCCACGGGCGGCGTTGTCGGCGCCCGTCTGGTGAGCACCGGGGAGGCCGTCCACCCCGGCCGGCCCATGTTCCGGATCGTGGATACCGACACGCTCGAGCTGGTGGCCCGGGTCCCCGTGGGCGGGATCGGGTCGTTCGCGGTGGGCGACCCGGTGCGGTTCCGGGTGGACGCAGCTGTGGGCGATTCTCTCCTGGGCTACGTGGACCGGATCGAGCCGGTGGCCGACCCCGCCACCCGGCAGGTCACGGTCTACACCCGGCTCCCCAACCACAGCGGCCTCCTGGTCGGCGGGCTCTACGCCACGGGTGAGATCGTGACGGGCACCGTCCACGGCGCCGTCGTCCCCGTGGATGCGGTAGCCGGCGACGAGGGCGCCGGCAGGTATGTGATGGCGGTCGAGGACGGTCGACTCGCGCAGCGGTCCGTCGAGCTGCTCACGCCGCCGGACTCCCGGGGGCGGGTGGCGGTGTCCGGCGTGTCCGCCGGCGCCCTGATCCTCGCCCGCCCGGATCTGACGCTCGGTGAGGGCACCCCGGTCCGGCTGGTCGAGGCACCCGATATGAGTGCGGGGGAGGTGGCGCCGTGAACCTCAGCAGCCTGGCCATACGACAGCCCGTCTTTACCACCATGATCATGGCGGCGCTCGTGGTGCTCGGTCTGTTCAGCTACCAGCGCCTCAACATCGACGAGTACCCCGATGTCTCCATCCCCATCGTCTCGATCCAGACGGTCTACCCGGGCGCCGGCCCGGATGCCGTGGAGCGGGAGGTGACCCGGACCATCGAGGAGGCGATCAACACCATCGAGGGCATCGACCAGGTGACCTCCACATCGCTGGAGGGCGTCAGCGTGGTGGTGGCCGAGTTCGACCTCGATGTGGACGACAACATCGCGGCCCAGGACGTCCGCTCGAAGATGGACCAGATCCGGCGTGACCTGCCGCTGGCCATCGACCCGCCGGTGATCGAGAAGTTCGACCCATCGGCGAAGCCCATCGCGTCGCTGGCCCTGATCTCCTCGGCCATGCCGATCCGGGACATGACCACCTTCGCTGATGACGTGGTCAAGCCTCGCCTCGAGGCCGTGCCGGGCGTCGCCAGCGTGACCA
>CAZSBL010000138.1:8629-8918 GCA_964605205.1 uncultured Gemmatimonadaceae bacterium | reverse complement strand
ACAAGGACGAGTGGGAGAAGCTCTCGGAGCGGATCGGCTACTGGCTGGACTACTCGGACCCGTACGTGACCTTCCACTCCGACTACGTGGAGAGCGTCTGGTGGCTGCTGAAGCAGCTGGATGAGCGGGGCCTGATCTATCAGGGCTACCGGAGCGTGCCGTACTGCCCGCGCTGCGGCACGGCCCTCAGCTCCCACGAGGTGGCCCAGGGCTACCAGGAGATCGAGGACCCGTCGGTCTACTTCCTCTGCCGGATCATCGAGGACGACCACGGGGCGGACCACGAGGC
>CAZSBL010000138.1:0-8529 GCA_964605205.1 uncultured Gemmatimonadaceae bacterium | reverse complement strand
GGACCACGGGGCGGACCACGGGGCGGACCACGGGGCGGACCACGGGGCGGACCACGGGGCGGACCACAAGGCGGAGCCCGGGGCCGGCGACGGCGCGGACCCCGGCGCCGGCGACGACTCCAGCCCCCGGGCCTTCCTGGCGTGGACCACCACGCCGTGGACGATCCCGTCCAACACGGCGCTGGCGATCCACCCCGGGATGGTGTACGCCGAGGTGGAGCACGAGGGTGGTCGGCTGATCGTGGCCGACGCGCTGGTGGAGCGGATCTTCGGCGAGGACGCCGAGGTGGCCCGGCGGGTGCCGGCCTCGGAGCTGGTGGGGCTCCGCTACCGTCGTCCCCTGGAGATGGTCTCCATCAGCGACGAGGAGGCGGAGGCCGGGTGGCGGGTGCTGCCCGCCGACTTCGTCAGCGACGAGGAGGGGACCGGGATCGTCCACATCGCCCCGGCCTTCGGCGCCGATGACTACGCGGCCGGGCAGGAGCACGGGCTGCCCATGCTCCGGCCCATCGACGATGCCGGGAAGTTCGTGGACGACGTGGAGCGGGTGGGCGGGCTGTTCGTGAAAGAGGCGGACCCGGTCATCCTGGAGGAGCTGGAGGAGCGGGGCGTCCTGTTCCGGCGGGAACAGGTGACCCACAGCTACCCCCACTGCTGGCGGTGCGACAGTCCGCTGATCTACATGGCCCGGGACTCGTGGTACATCCGGACCACCGAGGTCAAGGACACGATGCTGGAGAACAATCGGCAGGTCAGCTGGCACCCGCCGGAGATCGGGACCGGCCGGTTCGGCGAGTGGCTCGAGGGGAACATCGACTGGGCGCTGTCCCGGGACCGCTACTGGGGCACGCCGCTCCCGATCTGGGTCTGTGACGGCGACGACTGCCACCACCGGGAGGTCATGGGCTCGTTCGAGGCCCTCGAGGAGCGGGCCGGCGAGCTGGGCGACGACTTCGACCCCCACAAGCCGTACATCGACGAGCCGACCTGGCCGTGCCCGGAGTGCGACGGCACCATGCGCCGCACGCCGGAGGTCATCGACACCTGGTTCGACTCGGGCTCCATGCCCTTCGCCCAGTACCACTACCCCTTCGGCGACCGGGAGGCCTGGGAGCGGAACTACCCGGCCAATTTCATCGCCGAGGGGCTCGACCAGACCCGGGGCTGGTTCTACTCGCTGATGGCCATCGCGTCCATGGTCATGCCGGAGCGCCCCGTCTACGAGAACGTGCTGGTGAACGGGCTGCTCCTGGACAGGGACGGGCAGAAGATGTCCAAGTCCAAGGGCAACACGGTGAACCCGTGGAACGCCATCGACGAGTACGGCGCCGACGCCATCCGCTGGTACCTGGTCAGCGTCAGCCAGCCGTGGATGCCGAAGCGCTGGGACCCGGACGCCCTCACCGAGACCGTGCGCCGCACGTTCGACACGCTGGCCAACACGTACCGCTTCTTCGCCATGTACGCGAACCTCGAGGCGTGGGAGCAGCCGGAAGCGTCGATCCCGCCGGCGGAGCGGTCGCTCATGGACCGCTGGCTCCTCTCCCGCCAGGCGCACCTGGTGGCGGACGTCCGGACCGCCCTCGACAGCTACGACCTGACCCGGGCCGCCCGGCAGATGGCCGACTTCGTGGTGGGCGACCTCTCGAACTGGTACATCCGGCGAGGTCGGGACCGGTTCTGGGGCTCCACGGACGCCGCGGACACCCGGGCCGCGTTCCAGACGCTGTGGGAGGCGCTGGTGACCGTGAGCCGGCTCATGGCGCCGTTCACGCCCTTCCTCAGCGACTGGCTGCACCGGGCGCTCGGGCTCGACTCCGTGCACCTGGCCGAGTACCCGGTCGAGCAGCCGGAGCTGCGCCATGAGGCGCTGGAGCGGGGGATGGACGGGGTGCGGACGCTGTCGAGTCTGGGGCGCGCGGCCCGGGAGCAGGTACAGATCCGGGTCCGGCAGCCGCTGGGTACAATGTACGCCGTGACCCCGGGTCGCCTGGAGCTGTCCGACGAGCTGCTGGCGGTGCTCAAGGACGAGCTGAACGTGAAGACGGTGGAGTTCCTGGACGCGGCGGAGGAGCTGGTCACGTTCGAGGCGAAGCCCAACTTCCGGGCGCTGGGGCAGCGGTTCGGCAGCGAGACGCAGGAGGCGGCCGCGGCGATCCGTGCCCTCGGGAGCGACACGCTGTCGGCGTTCCGGGACGGTGCGGAGGTGGTCATCGAGGTGGAAGGCGAGTCCCACGATCTCCAGGAAGACGAGCTGGAGATCCAGAAAGTGGCCCGGGGAGAGCTGGTGGTGGAGAGCGCCGACCGGTTCACCGTGGCGCTGGACCCGACCATCGACGAGGATCTGCGCCTCGAGGGGCTGGCCCGGGAGCTGGTGAACCGGATCCAGCGGCTCCGTCGCGATGGCGGGCTCGAGGTCAGCGACCGGATCCGCCTCTGGGTCTCCGGGGATGATGACGTCCTGGCCGCCGCCGACCGTCACGGCGAGTACATCACCGGCGAGACGCTGGCCGTGGAGCTCGTACGCGACGCGGCGCCCTCGGGGGATGGGGTCCACCGCCGGGAGCTGGATCTCGATGGCGCCACCGGGCGGATCGCGCTCCGGGTGGCCGAGCGCTGATGGCTCTCACAAGGGCGCAGAGAGAGGCGCTCCGGGAGCTGCTGGAGCGGGAGCGCCGCAAGCTGGTCCGTCGTCTGCGCCGGTTCAACGAGGACGTGGCGGACATGGCGCAGACGGGCTTCTCGCAGCACATGGCGGAGGCGGCGTCGGCGTCGGCGGAGCGGGAGAAGGCGTTCATGATGGCGGGTGAGGAGGGCGAGCGGCTGGTGGAGGTGGACCGGGCGCTGGGCCGCCTGACGCGGGAGCCCGAATCGTTCGGTGTGTGCCGGAGCTGCGGGTCCGACATCGCGTTCGAGCGGCTCGAGGCGCTGCCGTACACGCGGCTGTGCATCGAGTGCAAGCGGGGCGAGGAGCGCGGCGGCGAGGAGCGCGGCGGCCCGTGAGCGACGGCGTCGTCGCCCGTGGCCGGGGGAGGAAGGGCCGACTGCTGGCGGGCGTCCTGGGGTTGGTCCTGGCCCTCGACGTCACCACCAAGATCCTGGTCCAGCGGGCGTTCCGTCCGTACCAGCAGATCGAGCTCCTCGGCGACTGGGTCCGCCTCACCTACGTCTTCAATCCCGGCGTCGCGTTCGGGATCCATCTGGGCGAGCACTCCCGGCTCGTCTTCCTCGTCCTCTCGGTGGTGGCCCTCGGCGCGCTCCTGGCCATGTACCGGGTCACGCCGCCCCGGGACCGGGTCCGGCTGGTGGCCATCGCCATGATCTGCGGCGGCGCCATCGGCAACCTCATCGACCGGGTCCGCTCGGCCCGGGGCGTGATCGACTTCGTGGACATCGGGGTGGGCGACGTGCGCTGGCCGGTGTTCAACGTGGCGGATGTGGCCGTCACCACCGGCGCGATCCTCCTGGCCCTCACCCTCTGGCGGGAGGAGCGCCAGGGCTCCGACGCCGAACGCCGTGGCTGAGTCCCGTCGTCTCGAGGCCGACGCGGCCGCCGAGGGCGAGCGGGTCGACGCCTGGGTGGCCGACCGGCTCCCGGAGCTGTCCCGGAGCCGGGTGGCGCAGCTGATCGCCGAAGACCGGATCCGGCTGAACGGGGAGCCGACCAGGAAGAGCGAGCGGCTGGCGCCGGGCGACGTGGTGGCGGTGGAGATCCCGGACCCGGAGCCCAGCGAGGTGGCGCCGGAGCCGATCCCCCTGGACATCGTCTATGAAGACGAGGACCTGGCCGTTGTGGACAAGCCGGCGGGGCTGGTGGTGCACCCCGCGCCGGGGCACCGGACGGGCACGATGGTGAACGCGCTCCTGCACCACCTGGCAGACCTCTCGGGGATCGGCGGGGTGAAGCGGCCGGGGATCGTGCACCGGCTGGACAAGGACACGTCGGGGCTGCTCATCGTGGCGAAGCACGACCGAGCCCACCGTCGGCTCTCGGCGGCGCTCAAGCGCCGGGACATCCACCGGATCTACCTGGCCGCCGCGTGGGGCCACATCGACGAGGACCGGGTCACCGTGGACGCGCCGGTGGGGCGGAGCCACCGGAACCGGAAGCGGATGGCGGTGGTGGAGGACGGGCGGCGGGCGGTGACGCATTTCGAGCGGCGGCAGCGATGGGTGGCCGCGGACCTCCTGGAGGCCACGTTGGAGTCGGGGCGCACGCACCAGATCCGGGTGCACCTGGCCCATATCGGGCACCCGGTGATCGGCGACGAGCTGTACGGGGCCGGCGGCGCGAAGGGGATCAGCGGGCCGGGCCACCTCTGGGCCCGGGAGCTGGAGCGGAAGGTGCCACGCCAGTTCCTGCACGCCCACCGCCTGGTCTTCGACCATCCCGTGAGCGGCGAGGTCATGCGGTTCGAGTCGCCGCTGCCCGGGCCGCTGGCGGAGGCGGCCGCGTGGGCCACCGAAGAGCCGCGCTGACCGCGCTGACGCGTTGACCCTGCGGGCGGCGGAGCCCTATCTTCCTGGCCCACTCCCCGCTTCACTGAGCAACCTCACGCGCATGAACCAACGGCCGGAAGCGGAGCCCGGGACCCCGTCTCGCGACGCCGCGCGTCCGCGGCGCGTGGCCATGTCCGGCCGCGATGAGGAGATCCTCCGCTCGCTGGCCGCCCGGATCGACCCCGATGACGCCGGCGCCCACAACAACCTGGGCGTGGTCTTCTACCAGAAGGGGCTGTTCGACGACGCCATCCGGGCCTTCGAGCGGGCGCTCGAGCTGGATCCCCGGCTCACCGTGGCCCGGTCCAACGTCGAGGTGGCGTACCTCCACTCCGGTCACTTCGGCCGGCGGGTGGAGACGCTGCGGGAGCGGATCCGGCGGGATCCCACCGACGTGGACGCCCGCGACGCCCTGGCCCGCACCTTCCTCCTGGCCGGCCGCCCCGACCACGCGGCCCGGGAGTGGGGCGCGCTCCTGGAAGACCGGCCAAACAACACCGCGCTGCACATGAAGCTGGCGTACGCCGAGGCCGAGCGCGGCCGGCTGGAGCGTGCGCTGGAGCTCATCGATCGGGCGCTCCGGCTCGAGCCCGACCTGGCCGCGCTCCACCTGCAGCGCGCCGAGCTGCTGTACGAGGCCGCCCGGGCCGGCGGCACCGAGGCGGCCGTGCGCCGGTCGCTGGAGCTCGACGCCGAGAACGCCCGGGCGCACCTGCTCCTGGCCCGGGTGCTGGAGACCCGCGACGAGGCCGGTGCGGACGCGGCCCGGGAGCGGGCGCAGCAGCTCGATCCCGGGGTGATGTCCGGTGAGCAGCACCTCTCGCTGGAGCGCTACCTGTCCGCCCAGGAAGTCCGGGCCGGGCGGGGCGGTCGGGCGGCGGTGGACGCGTCGTTCGGGCACCTGGCCCGGGCCACATCCATGCGGCAGGCGGGCGACCTCGAGGGCGCCGCCCGGACCCTCGAGGTGGCCGTGGCGGAGGAGGACACCTTCGAGCTGCGCCAGGCGCTGGCCGAGGTCCGCCTGCTCCAGGGCGAGCCTGCGGCCGCCGCCGAGCTGTATGCGGCGCTGCTGGCCGAGGAGGAGCAGAGCCCGAAGCTGTGGAACGAGCGGGGCGTGGCGCTGCACCGCCTCGGCGAGCTGGATGACGCGGTGGACGCCTACCGCCACGCGGTGGCCATGGACTACGCCTACGCCCTCGGGTGGAACAACCTGGGCGTGGCCCGGGCGCAGCTCGGGGAAGACGGCCCGTCGGAGCGGGCGCTCCGGAAGGCCGCGGAAGACTCCAGCGCCCCGGAGATCCTCTGGAACCTGGGGCTCTTCCTGAACCTGCATGGAGAGTTGGAAGAGGCCGTGGACGTGTACACGGCCGCGGTGAAGGAGGATGGCGGCGTCGCCGAGTCGTGGAACCGGCTGGGGAGCGCCCTCTTCCAGGCCGACCGGCCCGCCGAGGCCCGGGACGCGCTGGAGCGGGCGCTGGACCTCGACCCGGAGCTGGCGGAAGCCCGCTACCAGCTGGGGTTCGTGCTCTCGGCCCTCGGCGACTTCAAGGGTGCGCTCCGGGAGACCAAGCAGGCGCTGGCCCAGGAGGCCGTCTTCCCGGCCCCCCGCTACCGGCTCCTCCTGGACGTCCAGTTCGAGGAGGGTTCGATCCCGGCCCCCGAGGCCGATGCGCCCGAGCGGGTCGCCACCGGTCAGGCCATCGAGGCGTTCGACTTCGAGGCCGCCGCGCTGGACGAGGCGTTCGGCCGGTTCGGCGAGCCCGAGCCGCCGGACCCGGCGGAGATCCAGGCCACCCTCGAGGAGGCCCGGACGGCGCTCCGTCGCGGCCGGCTCCGGCGGGCGGCCGACCGGGTGGCGCGGGCCGTGGCGCTGGCCCCTGAGGCGTCGGCCCCCCGGCTCCTCCAGGCCCGGATCTACCTGGAGCAGGGGCTGGCCGGCGAGGCGCTGGAGCGCTACACCGAGGTGCTCGAGCACGACGGCGAGCACGCCGCCGAGGCCGCCGAGGGGCGGGTCCGGTCACTCATGGTACTGCGTCGCTCGCGGGAAGCGGTCCGGGCGGCCGAGCAGGCCGTGGCCGTCGGCGCGCCCGGCGCGCTCCTCGGCCGGGCGCTCCTCCAGGCCGGTGACGCCGAGTCGGCCGTCGATGTCTTCGATCGGGCGGTCGCGGACGGCGACACCGGCGCCGCCACGCTGAAGGCCCACGGCGAGGCGCTCCTGGCCGCCGGCCGGCCGGCGGACGCCGAGCCACGGTTCCGGCAGGCGCTGGCCGCGGCGCCGGGGGTGGCCGCGCGGGTGGGGCTGGCCCGTACGCTCCTGGCGCTCGGTGACCAGCAGGGCGCGGAGGAGGCGTACGCCGAGGCCGTCCGGGCGCTGCCCAGCTACGGGCCGGCGGCGCTGGGGCTGGCCGAGCTGCGCTGGCGGGGCGGCCGCCACGACGCGGCGCTCCGGACGCTGGTCACCTTCCTGGAGCTCGACCCCGACCATGTGGCGGGGCTGGTCCGGCTGGGGACCTGGCTGTATGAGCTGGGGCGGGCCCGGGAGGCGCTGCGGGCGCTGGAGCGAGCCCGTCGCCTGGATCCGACCAACGCCCGGGTCGACGACGAGCTGATGCGGGTCCGGGGAGGAAGCCGTCATGCCGATTGAGGGCCCCCTCAAGGAGCTCAGCATCCAGGACGTGCTCCAGATGCTCGACCTGGCCCAGAAGACCGGGGTGCTCACCGTCCGGTCGCAGCGGATGCGTGACGAGGCCGTGGTCCACGTGGTGGACGGGGAGCTGGTCTTCGCCAGCCGGCGCCGCTCCATGCGGCTCCTGGGCCAGCAGCTGCTCCGGGAGGGGAAGCTGACCGGGCCGGAGCTGGAGCGGGCGCTGCAGCTTCAGCGGCAGGACCCGAAGCAGCGGCTGGGCGCGATCCTGGTGGAAATGGGCACCGTGGACCGGGGTGAGCTCGACCGCCAGCTCCGGTTCCAGATCGAGGAGACCATCTATGACCTCATGGCGTGGGACGAGGGCTACTTCCACTTCGAGGAGACGGAGGAGACGCCGGAGGGCCCGGTCCGGGTCCGGGTAGACTCCCTCCTCATGGAGGGCGCCCGGCGCCTCGATGAATGGACCCGCCTCGAGTCCAAGGTCCCAAGCGCCGACGCGGTCCCGACGCTGGCCACCCACGAAGACGCCGGCGGGATGATCGATCTGCGTCCGGAGGAGTGGGAGGTGCTGGCCGAGGTCGATGGCGAGCGGGACCTCCGCATCATCGCGTCCGACCTGGGCCGCAGCGTGTTCGATGTGGCCAAGGTGGTGTACGGGCTGGCCAGCATGAACGTGGTGGAGGTGGCCGACCGGCCCGCGCCCACCCGAGAGGAGGAGCTCCAGCCGCTCCTCGATGAGGTGGAGCTGATGCTCGCCGACGGAGACCTCGAGGGCGCCGAGCGCCGGGCTCGCGAGCTCCAGAAGGCGCACCCCGACCGGGTCGAGCTGCCCCTCATCACCGGCCGGTCACTGGCGGCGCAGGGCCGGCTCCGGGCCGCCGCCGAGTCCTTCGATCGGGCGGTGACCCTCGACCCACTGTCTTCGGACGCCCATTATCATCTCGGGCTTGCCGCCGTAAAGACCGGCGAGCTCGCCCGGGCCCGGGAGGCGTGGACCACGTTCCTCCGCCTCACCCGGACCGGCGACCGGCGCACGTACGTGGACCGGGCCGTCGCCGCCCTCGACGAACTGAACGCAGCCGTGGAATCCGCACCGTCAGAATGACTGAACGCGATATCGAACGCTGGACCCGCGAAGTGGCCGAGGACCCGGGGGCACCGGCGTTCGTGCAGCTGGCCCGGGCGTACCGGAGCCAGGGCCGGCGCGACGCCGCCCGGGACGTGGTGCTCCAGGGACTCGAGCACAACCCCGAGCATATCGGCGGCCACGGGCTGCTGGCGCTGATCCACGTGGAAGACGGGGAGCGGCAGAAGGCCGGCGACGAGTGGCAGACCGTGCTCCGTCTCGAGCCCGGGAACTTCGACGCCAGCCGCGGCCTCGG
>CAZSBL010000137.1:0-9051 GCA_964605205.1 uncultured Gemmatimonadaceae bacterium | reverse complement strand
CTACTGAAGCAGGGACCGGCTTTCGCGCAGGACGTCACGCCCGTAAGACGGAAGGCGAATCGCGTGGAGAGGTCACCAGTTAATTCCAAACTGGGCTTCAAATCATCCCTTCGGTGCGCCGACTGGGCCGGCCCGCGGAGATCCGCGGGCCGGCTCTTTTAGCATGCCGCTTGCAAAGGCCCCGGTCGCAGGCTCAACGTATGGCAGGAACGCAACCCGCAGGGGATCGGGAAAGGGGTGGGACGAGCATGGCACGGGTACGTGTGACGAGGCGGCTGCACTTCGCGGCCGCGCACCGGCTGGCGCGGTCGGACTGGAGTGCCGAGAAGAACGGGGCGGTCTTCGGGCTGTGCGCGAATCCGAACTGGCACGGCCACAATTACGAGCTGGACGTGACGGTGGACGGGGATATCGATCCGGAGACCGGGTACGTGCTGGATCTGAAGGTGCTCCGCGACCTGGTGGAGGAGCGGGTGATCCGGGAGCTCGACCACCGGAACCTCAACCTGGATGTGGGGTGGATGGAAGGCGTGAATCCCACCACGGAGAACCTGGTGGTGGCGATGTGGGACCGGCTGGTCGACGAGATGCCCGACGGCGTGGAGCTGGTGCGGCTCGTGCTCTACGAGACACCGCGCAACTACGTCGAGTACACGGGGGAGGGATGATGGCGGACGGGACGCGGGGGCCTGAGAGCCCGGAAGCGAGCGATGCGTTCAAGGGGCTGGTCCGGGATCTGCTCGGGCGGCTGGGCGAAGACCCGGAGCGGGAGGGGCTGAAGGAGACCCCCCGCCGTGTGGTCGAGAGCCTGCAGTTCCTCACGCGCGGCTACCGCCAGACGGTGGACGACGCCATCGGCGGCGCCATCTTCGATGAGGACCATCACAACATGGTGGTAGTCAAGGACATCGAGCTCTACTCGATGTGCGAGCACCACATGCTCCCGTTCTTCGGGAAGATGCACGTCGCCTACATCCCGAACGGCCGGATCCTGGGGCTCAGCAAGGTGCCCCGGGTGGTGGACGTCTTCGCCCGGCGGCTCCAGGTCCAGGAGCGGCTGACCGAGCAGGTCGCCTCCGCCATCATGGAGGCGCTCCGGCCGGAGGGCGTGGCCGTGGTCTGCGAGTGCTACCACCTGTGCATGATGATGCGCGGCGTGCAGAAGCAGAACTCGAAGACCATTACCAGCGCCATGAAGGGCGTCTTCCTCGAAGACCTCAAGACGCGCGAAGAGTTCCTCCGGCTCACCGCCGTCAACGGGATCATCGGATGACGGCCGGGACCCTCGCCGATGCCCTCGACCTCAGGGGGCGCCGGATCATCGTGACCGGTGCCACCGGCGGGATCGGCCAGGCCACCGCGGCCCGCCTGACCGAAGCGGGCGCCGAGCTGGTGCTGGTGGCCCGGACGGCGGACCGGCTTGAGGCACTGGCCGCCGAGCTCGACGCCACCGCCGTCGTCGGCGACGCGGGCGAGCCCGGCGACGTGGACGCGCTCCGGGATCGGGTCGAGGCCGGCCCGCCGGTGTACGCCCTGGTGCACGCCGTCGGGACCTTCGACCTGGCGCCGGTGGCCGAGACGGCGCCGGAGCTGTTCGAGCGGATGGTGCACGGGAACCTGCGGGCGCCGTTCCTGGTGACCCGGGCCTTCCTGCCGGGGATGCTCGAGCGAGGCGAGGGGCACGTGGTGACCATCGGCTCCATCGCCGGACGGGCGGCGTTCCCCGGCAACGGGGCGTACTCGGCATCGAAGTTCGGCGTGCGGGGGCTCCACGAGGTGCTCCACGCGGAGCTCAGGGGCACTGGCGTTCGGGCCACCCTGGTGGAGCCCGCCGCCACCGATACCGGGATCTGGGATCCGCTGGCCCCCGACACACGCGACGACCTCCCCGGCCGGGACCAGATGCTCGATCCCGACGCCGTCGCCGAAGCGGTCCTCTTTGCCATGACCCGACCACCGTCGGTGGGGATCCCGACGGTCGCCGTACAACGGAGCTAGATATGTACGTCGTAAGCGTTCAAGCCCACTACGACTCGGCCCACTTCCTCCGGGAGTACAAGGGGAAGTGCGAGAAGCTCCACGGGCACCGCTACGTTGTGGAGGCCGCACTCATGGCTGAGGAACTCGGAAAGGGTGGGCTGGCCTACGACTTCGTGGACATCAAGAAGCATCTCGGGGCGCTGGCGGACTACCTCGATCACGAGAACATTAACGAGATCGAACCCTTCACCGACATGGAGACTTCGGCAGAGAATCAGGCCCGATGGTTCTTTGACGAGCTCAAGGCACGCATGCCGGAAGGCATGAAGGACGCGCTCCTCTATATCAAGGTCTGGGAGACGCCCAAGCAGTTCGCACTGTACTCCGAAAAGGCGCTGTCCTTCTAGGCCGCTTCCGCCACGAACCGGAGCTGCGGCGACGAGGTCCCGGATGACCCGTCGCTTTCCCACGGCTCCACGCGCAGCGATACGTCCACCCGGACCCGACCCCGACCCTCCGCCAGGCACTGTCGCGTCCCGCCCAACGGCTGCCACGTCCCGGGGTACGCCCGCCACCACACCCGGCTCCGCCGCACCTCACCGGGGCCCGGACCGAAGTCCCGCAGGTAGAGCCGCCACCAGAGACCCGGGTCCGTAGGCGAGATCGTCACACGGATCCGATGCACCTCTCCCGGCGTCAGCCCCGCGAGATCCGGCGCCGTACGGACCCGGATCTCCGCACGGGTCCCTCGCCGGCCCCATTCCAGGTCGACCCCCGCGCTGTAGACCACCTCCAGCCAGTCCCTCGCGCCGTGCCGCATCCCCGTCTACTCCATTCCGTGATGCCCCGCCCCGCGCCGCCCACCCCCACCCCCTACACACCCGGAGGCCGCAAGCCGTGATCCCGGAACGGCCCGGGCGTTGATCCGCAACCCTATCCCCCTGTACCACAACAGCTTGTAGACGCCAGCCGCCTCGCGACCAGCGGCTCGGATGCCCGCACTTTGTAGCAGCTTCGCCCCCTTTCTACGCCACCGGGCGGTTGGTGTAAGGAATCTGGACACTGTGTGAATCTGGTACAATGCCAGGGTCTTCGACATCTGGAGCGGGTGAACGGAGCCAGGGTCGGAGTCCAGGGGCATGGGCGGGGCGAACGCCCGGTCAACCGCGGAGACGCGAAGACGCGGAGCGTACGCGGAGTTGTTTCTTTTTGTTGTGGTTAGGCAGCGCGGCCGGCGGCGGGCGGCATGCCGGCGAGGCCGCCTTTCCGGGCGGAGAGAGCCCCCAACAGCCGGTGTGGGTGAACCCGAACCCGGCCTCCGTGATGCCACCACGAAGCTTGCGTCTTCCGCCGCCCAGCCTGCCGTGCCCGGATCAAACTCAAAAGAAGTTCTCCGCGTGTGCTCCGCGCCTTCGCGGCTCCGCGGTTCACGATGCCTCCGGAGCCCACGACCCACTCGAAATGTCGAAGAGCCAAAACCATTGCATCGCCCCCGGTGATGACGTCATTATGGGAGGCACGGGCGGCCGCACTGTCCGGGAACCGAACACCGAACCCCACCGTTCCGATGCGGCCTGATCCGTCATAACCCACTGTGGTTGAACGTGTTACGCCGAATCTCCCCCGGCGGCACACCTGTCGCACGTACGTACGGCCGTACCTCCATACCCGGACCAGGAGACGGCGATGGCCCTTCGGGCCAGTAGGAGCACGGAGCAGCGAACGCGGTCGGGCCGACCGTCGACCCGGGCACTCCGTGCGTCCGCGATCCCGATGGGTCTGGCGGTCATGTTCTCGTGCCTCGTGAGCGCTCCTCTGACGGCTCAGGTGACGGCCGCGGGTCATGCGACGGTCCAGATCGGACAGGTCTCCGAGCTGGACGTGAACGCATACGGTGGATCGGGATCCGATTCGGAGGCGGTGCGGGTGCAGGTCCGGGCGAATCACCAGTGGAAGGTGGTATTGGCGGCAGGGTACGAAGCGCCGGCGCCGATCTGGGTGTACGCGGCCGATGCCAGCGGAACGACCCGCGAGTATCGGGTCGAGGCGGGTTCCGAGGTGGTGGTGGCGTCGGGTTCGAGTGGAGAGCGGGTGGTGGAAATGGAGCTGCGGTGGGAGGAGTCGGCGTATTCCAGCGTCGCTTCACTGCCGATCACCTACACGCTGGCCTCTTCCGACGGCTGATTGCTCGGCAGGTTGAGCCGCTGGCTGTCGGGGATCCGGATCTCTCGCTGCCGGATCGGGACGGCGATGGTCTGCTGGACGGTACCTCCCGGCGGGACCGAGATCTCACGCTCAATGGGTGCCCCGCCGGTCCGTCGCGTGGCGGGCGGGTGGATGCGCAGTATGTAGTCGCCGGGTGAGAGGGCGCTGATCCGGGCCCGGCCCCGGGCATCAGCGGCCACGTCCCGGGTCCGGCCATCAGGGGCGACCACCGAGACCACCACGCCATCGGCGGGCTCCTCGGCGTCGTCCCACTCCCCATCGTTATCGCGGTCGAGGAAGAGGGTGAGCTCCAGCGCGGCGGTGCGGACCACAGGGATCTCCACGAACCCGGCTGCGGGCAGGTGGACGTCGGCCGGGACCATGAGACCGAGAGGCAGGTCGGCGGTCGCGATCCTCAGATCACCGCGGACCGGCTCCATGAACCGGAAGGAGCCGTCCTCACCGGTGGCGGTGGAGAGCGGCCCGAACCGGACCGGGACGTCTTCCAGGACCGGCTCGCCGGGGTCCCGAACCCGATTGCCGTTCCGGTCTTCGTAGACCACGCCCTGGACGGTGGGCTCCTTGCGGATGGGCAGTGGGAGGGCGAACCGCCGGGCTACGCCGAGGGAGATCTGCCACCGGTCGCCCACGGCCACCGGGCTGTAGTCCAGGCCCAGGGTAACGGCGAGGTCCCGGTTCACGTCCACCGTGGTACCGGTCCAGAGGGTGGTGGCGTCTGCCACCGATCTCGTGAGATCGGTGGCGATTCCCGCCTCGACCTCGGCTGGCCCGACGTGGGCCCTGCCCGACAGGTCGGCCCGTAGCGCGGGGTCGCCGAACCCGCGATCCCGCCACGAGAGGCCGAGCACACCCCACTGCGAGCCCCGTGACCATCGGAGCCCCGCCCGGGCCGACTGGATCGGCTGCCACGGCGCGGTGTCCGCCACGGTCGAGCGACCCCACTCCCCGTCGAGCTCGAGGACCACGGCGCCCACGGGTACATCCAGAATGCCGTGGACGGTTTCCCGGGTGCTGCGGCTCCCGGAGCTGTGGGAGATGCTCTCCCGCAGCCTCCCGGTGAGTTGGAGCCGAGCGCCCGCCAGGGTGTAGCGGAGCCCGCCGGCAAGGCCGTTGCTTCGGGCCTGATGCTCGGCCCCGAGGAGCGGGGAGCGGGTGAGGTACCCCCAGCCGAGGGCCGAGAGTCCGCCGGCCAGGTGGAGCGAGCCGGAAACCGACGCCTCATCGCCGTACGCCGCCGTGCGTGGCACGGTGGCCGGCACGGTGCGCAGACGTGCGAGGAAGTTGCCGCGCTCGCCGCGCAGCTGGTAGCGGGCCTCCAGGGCCGGCCCCACCTCCGAGTGCCCGGAATCGGTGGCCACCTCCATGGCCCCCGCCTCGACGGAGAGCTGGTTGGTGGCGGAGCCGGTCTGGTACTGGACGCCCAGCGCCCGGACACGGAAGCCTTCGAAGAGCGCCGCGTCCCGGCGGAGCGTGGTGACGACACCTGTGAACCGGCCCAACTGCGTCTGGAGGGAGCCGGTGGCGCGCACCAGGTGGCCCTCCTCGTCTCCGAGACCGTTGGCCGGCGAGGCGACGAGCAAGGAAGCCGCCTTGTCATCGGCGGTCCACTCCGCGTCGATGCCGGTTCCGTGGACCGACTGCCCGAGGAACAGGTCCGTTCGTGAGAACACGTCGCCCGCCGCCAGGCGCCAATCGGGTGTGGTCAGTCCGAGCCGGAACGCGGGGCCCATGAGGGCCGTTCGCAGGGCGGGTGCGGCGAACGGCTGATCGGTCTGCCGCATGTTCAGCGTCATGCGGGTGCCGGGCCGGATCTCGCCACCGGCCTGGATGGCCACGCCGCCGATGCCGTCTGTACCCGTGGTGGATCCCAGGAAGATGGTGGACGGCAGCGAGGCGAGATCACCGAACCAGTTGGCCGGATCGACGATCACGACCTGCGTGGAACGGGACTGCCGGCCGCCTCCACTCTCCGTCGCCACCTGGACCACCCGCTCCTCACCGGCGCGGGCACCCCGGCTCGGCACCAGCTGGACGGTGCCCACAGCCGTGTCACCCGGCGCCAGCACCACCCGGGCGGGGAGCACCTCCCGCGTCCAGCCGCCCGGCGCGCTGACCACCACTTCCACGGTGTCGACGGCGTTCCCACGGTTGCTGAGGTAGTAGTGGAACTCCACCGGCTCCTCCGGCGGCGTGGTCATTCCCTCGGCACCGATCCAGAAGCGGAGGCGATAGCGCGGTCGAACGCGAATCGAGAACGGCCGCTCCGCTTCCACCTCCGGCCATTGGACAACCACCCGGCCAGCGTCCACGTCGCCGGCCGGTACGGCGGGGGAGACCCCGAACGTCAGCGGCAGCCGGACGGCCCCGTCGCGGACGGGGGCCACGCCCCGGTCGCGGGCGAAGAGCTGAAATCCGTCGGCCATCTCCACGCGGTAGTCCACCGAGTCCGGCGCGCCCGGGGGCGCCTCGATGGTGACCAGGGTGGTGGCCACCCCGCCGGGGTCCACAGCCGTCTGGGCCGTGACGGCGAGGGGGAGGCCGGCCAGAAGGAGCAGGCCCCGTAGCGCGAGACGCCACGCCGCAGCGCGTCTCATGGTCAGAGCGCCTGGATGTAGAAGGTCAGGTCCGCGGTGTAGTTGTCCGGCAGATCCGCGGCGTAGTCGAGGCGGAGCCTGAAATAGATGGTCACGCTCCCGTCGCCCGAACCCTGCGCGATGACCTGGTCGGTAGTGGACAGCGGGGTCCACGTGTTGGAGCCCTCCGGGCGGAAGAGGATGTCGCCCACCGGCTTCCCGTAGCCGCCCATGTCGGCGACATCCGCCCGCACCCGGAGCTCCCACGTGTCCGGCCGGCCCCGATCCGTGACCTCCGCGGTGATCCCCGTGGCGTCCACCCAGCCGGCGTCGAACTCGGCGATGCCCGGCATCGGGAACGCGATGGCCTCCTGGCTGAGCGACAGCCTCAGGGCTCCGCCGCCGCCCACCCCCGGCGGTGGACCGCCCTGCGCCGCGATCGGCGTTGCCAGGATTGCCGCGGCGGCGCATAGCACGGCCGCGATGCCGAGGCCCCGCGCAGCGCGAGCGCTCATGGCTCCGGCACCTCCAGGAGGGCCTGCCCGCCCGCCAGGTAGTCCGCGCCGAAGTCCAGAATGGGGACCAGCACGTAGGTGCCCGGCTCGAAGTCGCGCTCCAGCGGGATCTGGGTCTGGCGGACCCGGTCGGGCAGCACGCTGAACGCCGGGACCGGTATCACGTCGATGATTTCGCCTTCCAGCGTGCGGACCTCGATCTCACCCTCCGGACGCAGCGGGCCGGCACCCAGGTTCGCGAACTCGATGGTCACCCAACGACCCTCGTCATCCTCCCCGACGCGCACCGACCGGATCTCGCCCTCCGGCACCGCCCGGCTGCTCACGCCGTACACCTTCACGCCGATCCGCTGCGCGATGCTCAGACCCGTCTGCGACCGCGCACCGCTCTCCACGAAGATCATGGACCAGCACGTCGAGTCCACCGGCTCCATCAGGACCCGCACCTCCTGGGTCTCCCCGGCCTCCAGCGTGGCCCCATCCGGGTAGAACTGGAGATGGTCCACACACGACTTCGGGTGCTCACCCGGCGCCATGAACACGTGCCCACCGGCCTCCGGCTGGTCGAAGTCCGCCGCGTAGAACCGCAGCTGCATCTCGCCGTCCGACTGGTTGCGGACGTAGAGCAGCGCCGTGGCCGTGGAGTCCTGCGTCACCATCTCCACGATCACCGGCTGCACCGAGAACTGAGCCGCCAGCGCCGACGGGAGTGCCAGAAGCATCACCACTACGCCCACTACCCACGCACGCCGACGTCCCCCGGACCCTCCGGGAGACGTCGTGCGCGCTTGCCTGCCAGTAGTGAGTACCTGCATGGCTTCCTGTTCTAGTTCGCGACCACCGTGTAGGTGAAGTCCAGCGAGTAGTCACCGGGCACGTCGTCGACCAGCGCCAGCGCGATCCGATACCCGATCGTCGCCGCACCGGTGTTGGTGCCGCGGGCCAGCGAAGTGGCCACGTCCGTCGCCGACACGTCGTCCAGCGCCGTGTAGCTCGTACCACCATCGTTCGTCCACAGCAGGTCGCTCGCCGGCTTGTCCGGGTCCTCCGAACCACTCGAAGGGGTGAACTCGAACAACGCAGCGTCCGCCTGAATCGTCACGTCATGCACCACGTTGCCTCGCGTGTCGATGGACGAGGTGGTGGCCGCGTCCACGTACCCGTTGTCGAAATCCGCCGACGTCGCGTTCGGGAACGCGATGCTCAAGTTCGTCACCGTCAGCGACAGCACCGTGGGCACCGTCACGCTCGCGTTGGCGTTCGCAGTCGTCACCTGCGCCGACACATCCATCGCGCCGAACGCCAGCATCGCCAGGGCCGCAATCATCAGCTTCTTCATGGTCCTCTCCATTTCCTCTAGGTTGCAATCTAATCATCCGTAGTCCGTGTTGCCGCCCTTTTGTAGAGGCAAGCCAAAGGCCACGTATGTCGAAATACTCTTAACCCCTTTTGCCACATGGGTTTAGAAAAATCAACAGTTCACAGTAACACAATAATGTTCGATACTTTTTTCGGGTTTGTCGTGTTTTTGTGCACCGGGGGTGCGGGCGGGTGTGGGGAGGGGAACGGGTGGATCTGCCTCGAAATCCGGGGAGCGGGTGGACGGAATTCATACGGGTTGCCCCGGGCGCAGCGGTCCGGCTAGAGTTGGGCCATGAACGTCGAGCTGAGCGACCTGCTGACGTGCCCGCGGTGCGGTCCGCCCTACGGACTGATCCTGCTGCCGCACGAGAAGGCGGACCGGCGGGTGCGCACGG